>CP065590.1:3690544-3998089 GCA_016025055.1 Chryseobacterium indologenes | reverse complement strand
AATCAATGCGTTCACATAATGCAGGGTCAGTTCTTCCTGATAAAGATCCGGATGATTCAATCCATGGAGTAACGAGGTGATGATGGACTCCACCAAAATAATATCCGGCTTATTCTGTAAAATACATCCTGAAAGATAGGAAGCCCCATACAGTAAGCATCCGATAGAATTAATATTGTTCCATTTATAATCCTTTATATACCGTTCACTGAATTTTACCAGTAGAAGTTCTGTTTTATCTTCAATTTCCAGATGATGTTCATCATCAGGTGTCAGTAATATCAGGCTGCCTTTACCATAAGAGGCAATATTATTGTTGATGGTAAAAGAACCTTTCCCGGAAATAACATATATGATCTGAAAAAAGGAGAATTTATTGCCTTTCAACGGGCAATTTGCAGTTACGTGATATTCAACTTTTACCAATTGGTCAATATTCTCTCTTTTCATACCGCAAAAATACTTATTTATCATGAAAATATACTGATTTTTTACAATTTTTCTGTCCAAATTTGCTACAACAAAATTTTTAAAATTAATGAAAAGATCAATTTACGTCCTTGCCCTGGGCGCTTTT
The DNA here is from genome assembly GCA_016025055.1 of Chryseobacterium indologenes. Taxonomy (NCBI): domain Bacteria; kingdom Pseudomonadati; phylum Bacteroidota; class Flavobacteriia; order Flavobacteriales; family Weeksellaceae; genus Chryseobacterium; species Chryseobacterium indologenes. Next base: position 3,997,512 of record CP065590.1, on the reverse strand, counting down.
GGTATCATTACCACTGAATTCGGAGTGGTTGGTATTTTACCTACACTCAGCCGGCAGTTCGGAGTATCCATAGATACGGCAGGATGGCTGCTGAGCGCGTTTGCCATTACGGTTGCCGTTTCATCGCCTTTTATCACGTCATTCACCAATAAGATAAACCGCAAGTTTCTTCTATGTCTGGTGATGAGTATTTTTGTACTTTCAAATATTATCTCTGCCTTTTCTACAAACTTTACGATGCTTATGATTGCCCGAATATTACCGGCAGTATTGCATCCGCTTTTCTGGAATATTTCTATTGCCATTGCATTCAAGGAAAAGGGTGCCAAAGGGGTATCCACAGTAATGCTGGGGCTAAGCCTTGCTACTGTTCTCGGGATTCCTATGACTACGTATGCAGCTGATCTCTTCCACAACTGGAAGGCTTCATTTTTCCTGAGTAGCGCCATCAGTCTGATCGCATTTATAGGATTACTCCTTTTTATTCCCTCGATACCTGCAGAAAAAGAAAAATCTGCACAGAATCAGTTTATTGTATTGAAAAACCCTTTTTTATGGATGAATCTGATTTCTACCATTGGTACATTGGCGGCAATGTTTTCCAGCTATACCTACCTTACGACTTATCTTGAGGAAATTACCCGCATGAACGGCGCGCAGATCAGTGTTATGCTTCTTCTTTTCGGGGGTATGGGAACTCTTGGAAATTGGCTGATGGGACTTGCTTTACACAGAAATGTACAACTTACAACAAGAGTATTTTTAGTGTTATTAATTACAGTGCAAATTTTTGCTTATTTCCTGGGAGGTATTTTTATTCCTATGATTCTGATTGTTTCTCTTTGGGGAATGATTCATACCGGTGGATTTTTGGTTTCCAATATCCGAACCACGCAAACGGTTCCTCACCATGCATTGGAATTTGTAAACAGCTTACTGACGTCCTCTTTTAACATCGGGATTTCATTAGGGGCATTTCTCGGAGGTATTGTCAGTTCTCATTACGGAGTTCACCATGTGCTCACCGTAAGTATATTACTATTGTCAGTCACGCTTGTTTTAAGTTTCTTTTCTTTTCCTAAAAATATTGCGGAAAAGAAAGATTCAGATCAAAGTGAATTTGTAACACCGGCTTGTGAGAGAACCTAATATATTATTTTATTGAAATTTTAATTTAAAAAGAAGCAACCCATCGTTGGCGACGGGTTGTTTTTTTATGAATTTAAATCTTCACTTGGCAATTGCAACGTTTATAATACTCTTTGGGCATGCAGGTAAGCTTTGTTCCAGTATTTCTCGTTCAATGAAGAAATAATTACTCCTTTTGAAGTTGAGGCATGAATAAATCTCACCTCTCCGTCATTACCTATGTCATGTACGATTCCTACATGAGAAACTCTGCTACCACCGGCAGTGGCAAAAAACAATAAGTCTCCGGGTTTTACATCTCTGATATCAATATTCTGTCCGGCTTCTGCCTGATCAGATGATCTTCTGGGAAGGTTGAAACTGTTTTCTTCAAATACTTTGACTGTAAATCCTGAACAATCAAAGCCTGAAGAGGTATTTCCTCCGAATTTATATGGGGTTCCCAGATACTTTTCAGCATCTTTTAAAATTTCATTAACTGATCTTGGAACTTTTCCGTCAAATTTTGAGTCCAGCTTTCTGAGGTTTTCAGCTTTTACTACCGTTTTGTTGCCAGATTTTTTTGAGGAAGAAACTTTCTTCGAAGTCCCGCAGGACACTACAAAAGCAGAGGCAATCAGTAGGACCGACAGCTGCTTTATTGATCGTGTATTCTGAAATAATTCCGATATCATATTCATCTGATTTTTACCCGATTAAGGAATTGTATACAAATATACATTTTATATTTTAATTATGCTATAACTATACTACAACTATATAATAAATATATGTTAAAATTTTGAATTCGTTTATTTATTGCTATATTTGAGTTCAATTTTTGCAACATGGCAACATATGAAAGTCTAATTAAAATTAAAGGCGCTGTAGGTGATCTGGTTTTTTATAATCTGAACGGCAAAAATGTAGTTCGGAAAAAAAGCGGATTCAATAAAAAGGCTTTTAAAAAGAATGCGTCTTACGAAAAAGTAAGGCAGAACAGTTCCGAATTCGGGCACTGTTCAAAAATGGGAAAGATTATCAGGAAGAGTCTTGACTTTTATATTAAGGAGGCAGGTGATACCCTACTCTACCAGAAATTTGCCAAGCTGATGACGGAAATAAAAGATCTGGATACGATTTCGGAAAGGGGAAAAAGAACAGTTGTAAACGGACTTACCACTGAAAAAGGGAAAAAGCTCCTTAAAAATTTTCAAATGGGAAAAATAGAAAATATTTCCGCGCAGGCTGAAATGAAGGACCGGGTTCTTTATCTGAATGAAAATAATGGGGATAGCCAAGCCACTATCATCTGTATTAAGCTGGATTCTGTGAACTATACTGCAGAAAGTACTGCAGAAAAGATTTCCCCGTTGCAGCCGGAAGTTCAGTTTAAAAAACAGTTTTCTGAAGAGGATTTTCTATTGTATTTTGTAGTACTGGAAAAAAATAATGAAATTTCTAATATGGGATTTGTATAAATAAAAAAGTCTGCGATATGCAGACTTTTTATGTTATTTTTTTGTTCCTTTCCAGGTTCCGTATTGTGCGGGTGTGGGAAGTGTATTGCCCCAGCTTCCGTTTCCGTTTTTAACTGTTTTATCTATAGTCAGTTTTCCTTTGAATTCGCCTTTTGCAGGAAGCCCCAGTGTACCGGTTAAATCTCCTGAGTTACTTACACTACCAGAAATACTATAGTTATCAGTAGTGGTTTCGGAATGCATGGTTCCGACCACTTTACCGGTATTGTCTACAACAAAGTTCCATACTCCTTTATCCCCTCCTTCAAAAGTCCCAGACCATGTTCCAACGTAGTCATGAATTGTCTCATCATCTGAGCTACAACCGATACATAAAAATGCCGTTAATAAAAGTAAAAATAGTTTCTTCATAGTTTTCAGTAGTTTTATAACCTAAAATCCTGTTATCCTCTGTTTCCTGGGGGTTTCGAAAAATTCTTACCAACAGATTACAGAGCTTAATATTTATTTTTTTGTTTCGTGCAAATCTACTAATTTTTTCATTCACATTATCTGAAATTTAAGCAGTGGGCAATATCTTTATTAAAAACAAAAACATTCCGGCTAAAATACAAATATTTTTCAAACAAATTTATGATCTTGAGATTAAAGGTTTCTTTACATTAAAAAAATTCAGGTATACTAAATATTCCGTTAATATGCTTCTATAAACGATTTTTAATATGATTTTCATTATAAATCATAGATATTTCTTACCTTAGTGAAAAATTCAAACACAATCAATTTATAACATGAAAACAACGACTTCTTTTTTGGCCGCTCTTGCTTTATGCAGTTTCATGAGCGCACAAGTAGGAATTAACACCAGCTCACCTACCAATACATTAGACGTTAACGGATCAGCGAGAGTAAGAAATCTGGCTAATCCCGACAGAAAGATTGTTTCTGCTGATGCCCAGGGGGTTCTTACTTTAATTTCACCGGAAGAAATTTTCTCCCCAAAAGCCATATTAAATACTTCCACCTCTCCTGCCGAACAAAGATCTACCGTATATGACGGCCCGTGCTATCAGCCCTTAGATAATGCTTCATCCTGTACGATAACATTAAATCATTATAGCTCCTGCTCAGGGTTTACAAATCCTGTTGAAACTCAAATCGTTGTAGGACAAACCATCAATACCGGAAACGGACAGTTTCTGGGGACATGGGCAGCGCGCTATATTGACAATAAAGGGTTAACCGGTACAGCGCCTACTGCCAACCAGATTCCGCCGGATTATCCAAGAATATCTTATCCTACTGCCAACATGGCCAATTACCAGGGAAGCGGATCATTTTCCGGACAATGTAATACTGATCTGGTAACGACAATTAATGCTACAACAGGAGCGATAAAGGTAGAGTCTGTAAAACGAAGCATGTTTGCCCACTTGGTATACCTTATTGAGGTTGCCCGTTCTAAAAGTTTCTAATACTTCCTTATTTCCTTTTCATAAAAACAATCGCAGTAGGTATTGCGGCTGCTTTATTTTATTTATGATCAACAGGAAAAAGAGTGGTATACAAAAGCCTCCGGAAGGAGGCTAAAAACTATTAGGGATTGATGAAAAACTTACTATAAAAGTATTAATGTATCATGCATTTGCTTTATGATTATGATCATAATAAGTGGTTTCATCGGTAATTTATTTTAGGATCTACAATACTTTTGATAAAACAATGTCTTAACAGTTTGACATCGGAAAGAAAGTTCATTATAATACAGGATTTTATAAGTTGTCAAATTTGCATTAATGGACAGACTTCAATATATTTCTTTATATTTGAGTAAACAGAATCATACAACTATGGAATTACAAATTGGAGACACCGTGTATTTAAAATCGGATGCAAGAACCATTATGACAATCAATGATGTTTCACATAAAGGCCAGGGATATTTCGAATGCGTCTGGTTTTCACAGGAGCTTTTACAGGTGGGACATTTTCACAAAGATACATTGGTACGATATAACAGAGATAAATAAATAGCTGCCGGATAATTTCAATTCTACTATTAATATCTTCTCTGATAATAGTATCACCCAGTTTACAATAAAAAAGAGCGATAAAATACATTACCGCTCTTTTATTTTTGTGGAGAATACGGGATTCGAACCCGTGACCTTTTGACTGCCAGTCAAACGCGCTAGCCAACTGCGCCAATCCCCCTTCTTTAAAGCGGTACAAAAGTAAGTATTTAATTGATATTTGCAAATCTTTTCGCAAATTTTTCTTGATTTTTTATACAAAATCTTCCACAAAAGGAAAAAGAGGTATTATAGAGATAAAAAAAATCAAGAAAAAATATATCAGATAAGTCTTAAAATCGAAAGGAAGAAGTATTTTAAACTATGTAGTTTATGGTAAAAGTCTATATTTACTATTTACATTGTAAACAAGTAAAGATTTCAATTGACGCTTTGCCTCTTTTCCTTTAAATAAGCTGACTGCACTGAGATACAAATTGCTCGAACTTCCTATCCTTATTTTGCATGACCGGTCCGTGGCCAAAACATATAATAGCCGGATGTAGCTGTGCTAATTTTTGGAGCGAATTGATATTAGATTCCTGATCAGATGTGAATAGGTTTGGAGGAAGCCTCAGACCCGCCACTGTGGTAAGCAGATTCATATTGGTCGCCGCATCCCCGATTATCAGTACACCATCCCGCTCGCGGAATAAAGAAATATGACCGGCTGAATGTCCGGGAGTTTCTATTACCTTAAAGTTTCCGATCATATCATTTTCGGCGATTGTCTCATCAACTTTATGTCCCTGACCAGCCCAGTACTTTTGTTGAAGTTGTGCTATCCAATGTTGCGGAGTCGGATATTCAGTGGTTACCATACCGGATTCGGTCCTTACAACCTCGTCGGGATGACAAAGCAAAGGGATCCCAGACTCTGCACATATCTGATCACTGCAGCCCTGATGATCCGGATGGGCATGCGTTAATACATGTTGATAAACAGGAATTTCCCGGATGGCCTTCTTTATAATGGTATATGAATTCCTTATTCCGGAATCTACCAGTACTCCTTCAATAATATAACAGTTGATGCTGTTTCTTGGCATAAGCGGAATATGGAATACTTCAGGTGCAATTTCACGTAACATAATTTTTTTGTGCAAATCTACATTGCTGATCAGAGCTGCATAAGGACATTTGTCCTAGAATATATCGGATCTGAGGATTTGCCTCTTCGCCCTGGTAAGTGAACGTTACGTAATACCAAGATAAGATGCCAGATCCTGTGTTGCTATTCGCCGGGCGAGCATTGGTTCACCAGACAAAACATTGCGGTATTTATCTAAAGCCGACTTATTATTGTAACTCAGCATGTAACGTTCTTTTTGGATATACTCTTTCTCCATCACCGATTTAATAACGCTATTCCATGCGGTTACCTGACCTGTGAGTTGCTGATAATCAAGATAGCCTATTGTATAGATTACAGTATCTTCTATAGCTCTGATGCTCCTTCTGGATTTTTCCTGTGACACAAATTCCGAAAATGAGGTTACAAATTCATTTTCAAATTTGAAGCATGTTATATTTTCACTCCCATCTTCGTCGATAGCATATGCTTTTACAGCACCGACACTGATAAATCCAATATCACGGCAGACTTCATTCTCACGAATAAAAAATTCACCTTTCTTTACATGTTTGGATTTGAAGAACTGTATAGAAAAATTGACCTCTTCAGCTGACAGTTCTGCTATACCGGACAGGTAATTTTCAAATTCACCAGTCATTTATCATTCTTTTTATCATTTTATTTTTCGTTATGTGGATACAACATCACATCGAGTATTCAAAACTAACAAATAATATACATTCAAAAAAAGTAACATCTGTAGCTTTTTTTAATCTCTTTATTTATCTATTTCAAGTCATGCAATTCCTTGGTTTTTTCTTGTTTTTTCCCATCTTTAAACAATTTCAATATTTACCCGACATTTGTTTTTTTAATGAATTAAATCCTAAAAATTAATTATTTTACTTAAATTATTAATCAAATCGATTGTTTTATGGAATTTTTTTAATCATTTTTTATATTTTTGCACGCAAAACTAATAACCGAAAAACTAAAATTAAAAAAATCATGAGACATTTCTTATTATTAGCATTTTTTTCAGCAGGCTCGTTCTATGGACAAAGCGGGCAGGTAGATTTAACATTTGGCACGAACGGAGTGCGCTATGAAGCACCAACCGGCTCCCCGAATATTCAGGTTACAAATGATGGCAAAGTTTTTTTAATGGTGAACAACCAGATAAAAAAGCTAAACAGTAATGGTACATTAGATTCTACTTTCGGGAATACGGGAGTATTTTCAAATGCGAACCCTTATAAAAGTATCTATCTTTATTCCAATGGAAAGTTATTAACGCAGGAAGAAAACAGCTTATACACTACGAGAGTAAAAGGTTAAATTCAAACGGAAGTGTAGATACTACTTTTGGTACTTCACCAAATAATGGTCTTGACTTTAGTAACTCGTCCTGCTCTCCGTGTATAGAGAAACCGAATATTCATCTTTCGAATGATAACAGCACTAATTCTTTTTTCATTCTGGCAAGTGACGGGTATTACATGGGAGGCCGAGGTGTGGTCGTTTTAAAAAATGAAACAGGTACTTCAGGTTTTTCCATTTCACCTGTGTATATCCCTGCTATAACGGGGAGTACAGGAATTCATATGGGTACAGGCGCCGCAAAGATCCTTAAAGCTTCCGATGGAAATTATTTTGTTGGTGGTGGTTTATATAAAATTAATAATAATTCAGGGGTGAGCCACAGACAAGGTTCAATGGCATTTGTAGCAAAGTATAATTCTCAGGGTGGCCAGGACAATAATTTTAATTTTTATGCTTCTAAGGGTTCAGATAGTGGCAGCAATGGTGGTGTAGATTATCAGCTGGATGCGCAGGATAATCTTTATGTAATGGCTGTAGACAATTCCTATAGCAGTGGAGCATCATTGTATTATTACCGAATCTATAAAACAGATAAGTATGGCAATCTAGACTACTCTTTCGGAAATACTAACTTTACCGGATATTTGAATGTTTCTGCTGCTTTTTCATCTATAACCGCCTATAAAACTAATTTCCGAAAAATGTTCATACAGCCGGATGGCAAAATCTTATTAGCTGGTAATACAACGTATGTAGTTAATTCTACAACCACTCAGAATAAAGAAATATTGTTAGCCCGTTTTAATACCGATGGAACATTAGACAGTACATTTGGAACCAATGGCTATGTAGTACATGATATTGATCCTGCTTCTTTTGAAACCTTTATTGATGCAGGAACCAATGCTGATATGACAGAAATCTATGTCAGTGCAAATCTTAGTAACCCAACAGATAATATATATAAAACGGCTGTCGTAAAGTTTAAAAATACTTCTGCCAACCTATCTACTAAAGAAGGTACTCCTGTTAAACAAGATGCTCAATTCTATCCAAATCCTGTAAAGGATATTCTGAAATTCAATACCGAAGGAAAAGTAACAGTCTATGATATGAATGGAAAACTGGTCCTTTCAAAAGATGATGCCGATGGGAAAAAGGGCATTGATGTTTCTGGATTGACACCCGGAAACTACCTTATCCAGATAAAAAATGCCAAAGAAACGATTAGTTCTAAGTTTATTAAAAACTAATACTATATAAGTAAGGTATTACATTTATCAACTCTATAAATCCTGCAAATTAAACAGATTGCAGGATTTTCTTTTCATAAGGGGATTAATTATTAAACATCTGTTTTAAAAATTAAAAAACAGGCATTAGATCGTCTAATTATAATCTCTCTAAATAAATTCCTTTTCAACTATTATATAATCTGTAACAAACTGTAAATTAAAAAATTATATCTATATCATAATTTTAATATCAAGTACAAACCTGTTAATATTTCACTTTTATGAAATCACTTCTTTAAGATTTAACACTCAATTCAAAAATAAATAGTCATCTTTGCAGCCTTAAAACTTAAACACGCTAGTTTATTTCATGAGCATTATTTTTAAAAAGCGCCTTCTTATAGCGCTTGTATTGCCTACGGCTGCCTTATATTACGGGCAGACGACAAAGGATTCTTTAGAAAAATCCAAATCTATTGATGAGGTGATGTTGGTAGGTAGAAACCTATCTCAAACAGCCAAAGAAAGAAAAACTCCTGTTGCAGTTTCCACAATTAAGGCAGCGGAAATTCAGGAGAAATTAGGAAACAGAGAGTTTCCTGAAATCATGAAGTCTACTCCATCCGTCTATGTCACCAAAGTTGGTGGCGGATTCGGTGACAGTAGAATCAACATGAGAGGTTTTGACGGTGCCAATATCGCAGTGATCATCAACGGACAACCGGTGAATGATATGCAGGGAGGTACTGTATACTGGTCTAACTGGACTGGTTTGGCTGATATTGCAAGCAATATTCAGATTCAGAGAGGTCTGGGAGCATCTAAATTTGTAGTTCCTTCTGTAGGTGGAACCATCAATATTGTAACCAAAGCTACTGATTCTGAACAAAAAGCAATGATCAAAGCTGAGGCTGGTAACGACAACTATTCCAGATTATCTGCCATGTACTCTTCAGGGTTAAAAAATAAGTGGGGAACCACGGTATTGCTTTCCCGCTGGCAAGGTGACGGATATATCAACGGAACAAAAGGTGAAGGATATTCATGGTTTTTCTCTACAGGATTTAAGCCTAATGAAAAGCATGCCTTCAACTTAATTGCAACCGGAGCGCCACAGGTACACGATACAAGAAGGTCTTCTGCTACCGGAGCCAATGTAGCTACTCTGCGCCAATTGGATACCTATGGAAGAAGATACAATCCGCAAACCGGAATGATGAATGGTTCTCAATTTAATTTAGCGCCTAACTTTTATCACAAGCCAATCGCTTCCTTAAACTGGGACTGGAATATCAATGACAACCTTAAATTATCCACAGTTGTTTACGGCTCATGGGGGCGCGGAGGCGGAGGTACCGGGCTGAACGGTTCCATTAAAAATGCTAACGGGCAAACCATGAATTTCATGAATTACGGACCGGGCGGAGATGGTACAATCAACTGGGATATGATTTCCCGCTACAACCAGGGAGGTACGGTAACCGATTATAACGGAAATTCTTTCCAGAAAGGTACCTTTACAGCGCCTGCAGGTGGACCTACCGATTATAACGGACAATATGTATCCACTCTGAACGGAACAAGCGGTATTGTAAGAAAGCAAAGTATTAATGCTCACGACTGGTACGGAGTCATTGCAGACCTTAATTATAAAAAGAATAACTGGACCTTTAACGGAGGAATCGATCTTAAAACGTACAAAGGCGCCCTTTATGATATCGTGACCGATATGTTGGGATCTAATGCCTTATATGTTAAAAATACAGTCAATGCTCCAAACGGTTATTATATTGACCGTACAGTAAAACCTGAACCCCTTACTAAGCTTAATAATGCTCAGAAAGTATCGATCTACAACGAAGGTCTTGTAAAATGGGCCGGCGTATACGGAATGGTTGAATATAGCTCTGAAAAACTAAGTGCATCTGTACAGGGATCGGTTTCTGAACAGTACTACAAGAGAAGAGATTATATGTTGTACACTCCGGGAAATCAGGAAACAAAATGGTATCACAAAACAGGATATATTGTAAAAGGAGGGGCCAATTATAATATTGATGACCACCACAATGTATTTTTTAATGCAGGAGTTATTTCAAGACAGCCTCTGTTCAACGCTTTATTCCCTTCTAACCAGAACATTTATAACGATGCTAAAAACGAAAGAATCTTCTCTTTAGAATTGGGTTATGGTTTCAAATCCCGTTATATCGATGTGAATATTAATGCATACAGAACGCAGTGGGATGACAGATTTATTTCAAGAACGTTTAATGCTACGGCTGCGGATGTGGCCAAGTTCCCGCAGCTTCAGCTTGGAAACGCCTATTTCTATAATGCCCTTAATGTGGGACAAATACACCAGGGTGTTGAATTGGAGGCAAAGGCAAGACCTTTTGCTAACCTTAAAGTAAGAGGGATGCTATCGTTAGGAAACTGGAAATACAAAGGAAATGCAAATTTCAACATTCTTGATGTTCAAAGCAATCAGGAAGTTTCCGGAGCAACGGGTACGATCAATATTAAAGATCTTAAAGTGGGAGATGCTGCGCAGACGACAGCAAGTTTAGGTGTTGATTATAATATTACCAAGGCCTTCAGTATTGATGCTAACTGGGAGTATTATGACAAATTATATGCACAATTCAACCCTATCAACTTCCTTACAGAAGCAGACAGAGAAAAAGGGATTGTAAAATTACCAAGCTACAATCTGTTTGATGTAGGGGCAAGCTATAAATTTGAAATCAGTCAGAAAAAATCTCTGACACTACGAGCAAATGTTTATAATTTATTCAACAAGTATTATATTTCTGAACTAAGTTCAAACATTCATACTACTGATAAAATTGCCAATGGTCCTGATGCAGGAAAAACTTACCAGGAGGCAGGAAGAGTATATCAGGGTATTGCAGATGGTAACACAGGATTTCTTGGTTTTGGAAGAACATGGTCAGTTGCAGCTACTTTTAGATTCTAAACACTATATTTTTAATAATGTGATTAAACCCGCCGGTATCGGCGGGTTTAATTTTTCAGTGTATCCAACTATAAATACTAAACAGGAACACCACAGGAGATTACATGATACTTAGGATCAGCATTACAGCTTGGTATTTCCGCTGCTGTTATCGGACGTACATCGATCCTGTAAACACCATTTATTAATATAGGTCTTTTGGAAGCACAAAGATAACAGTCCCCTGCTCCTCCTTGAATAGTTTTTAATTGGTTTTTTGCTAGTTTTTGTGCATTTTTCAGCTTTGAATGTCTTGTGTTCATGATTTTGTTGATTTGATGTTGATCATTAATTTTTGCTGGCAATAATTTCGCGATAATTATTTCACTAATATAGGAATAAATATATAAAAAATTCACCGTTAAATGATATATTATGAAAGATTAATGTATCATTCCGTGTATGACTTAAAGTCAAAATATCCTACATAGATAAAAATATCAATGGATTTTGAAAGTTCCGGCTCGTTAGTAGTATTAATTTTTAGCTTCTAAACAAGAATTATCAGAAAACGAAAAAAACCCGCCATGCTTGGTGGGTCTTCTTATAAATTATAAATAATGTCAGTTGGTCTGTTGCATTATTTTCCCTGGATTTTCTTTTTTCGTGCTACGCCTGTCAGCTTTTTAATAAATCCGTCAAGCCCTTTTGATTCATAAAAATCCATACAGGACCAAAAGATATAATTAGCTTTTCCGTCTTCGAGATTTTCAGCAGTTGCTGCTTTGTAATAATTGGAAGTTGTCTTTTCAATATACTGATCCAACTGCTCAAGTTTTTTGTAATCAGCATTTTTAATCTGAAACATATAGGAGGCCGAATAATCATGGCTGTTGAATGAAGGATCAGCCAGTTTATAATTATTGGCAAGACACTTATGTAAGGAATATTTTTTTAATATCTGTCCCTCACTTTGTGCAGATACAATACTACTTAAAAACAAAGTGGCTGCTACAGCAATTATTTTAACTCCCATATTCTTATTCTGTTTGTTTGTATTAATGTAAGTTCATTCTTTTTTGAATTCCAGCCGTAATATAATAAACTGAAATAATATTTTTCATTTCCCGGGGTGTCATGATCTGCTCCACCCGGATATATTAAATTAGATTGATCCCACAATGTAAAATGTCCAGTAGCATCTCCCCATCCGGATACATCAAAAACAATAATACCTTTGGTTTTCCTTATATTTTTCCATTGCTCATCTGTAAGTTTTTCTTTTTTAGCTTTCAGACCATTCCATTCTGCAGGTGTTAAAGATTGTCTTTTTTTGTATTCATTAGGCATGGCCAGATTAGCTAATGTATAATCAATTTCAGGTTTCCCTAAATGCGCTGCGATATACGGACTTAGTTCACGAACTCGGAGCCAGTATGATACATCTTTATCACCACTCATAACTCCTCCTTTCGTACCGTATCCTTTATTGCTTTTGGGTAATTTAAATCCGCTTAAATTTAATCCTCTGCTCATCCTTATAGCACAAGAATTGGCCAAATAAGAACTCAATAATTCTTCATCTGTCTTGTATTTTGGAAAGCTTCCTCCTATATCATCATATAATTTCTTTGATTTTATAGAAGTGCCGGGATAATTTTTAATCATGTCAGCCCAGCTTGGCCTTTTAATCTTAATAGGTTTTGTCTGTCGGGTTCCGCTTGTCGCAACAAAACTTCTCTGCTGTTCAAGAAAAACCGGAATTAAATTATTAAAATTCATAATCTTATCTGCTTTAAAAAACCGTTACATTCGCTTTAAGGCACCCCAATACATGCTTTAGAGAAAATAACGCATTGTTAAACATCGTTTAATTATATTTTTAAAATTAGATAAAAAATAAATTGAAAATTACTTTTTACGCAGATATCTTTAAAATTGTAGTAAAACTACGATCACCTTGTTTCCGAATTCTTAACCTGTAACGCCCTTTGATAAAAAGACTGACTCGCAAGTTTATCCTCCGCTTCATCAATAGCCGTCAGCAGATTGTTCCTGTTATCCGCAATATCGCCCAACACCTGTGACATCAGTTCCCAAACCGGTTTCATTTTGTCAATAAGTTCAATGCCTTTTGAAGTGAGCATAAAAAGTCGTTTACGTTCGTCCTGTTGATCTTTTTCCCACCGGATCAGTTCCAGTTTTTCCAATTCTTTGAGTAAGGTGATCGTTGAAGGGTGAGTATACCCTATCTCATTGGCAATTTCCACAACGCTTATCAATTCTTTTTTATAAATGGTAAAAGGACGGGAAACCATTTGAGTTCAAAATCAATTCCAAATGCTTTATAGATCAAAGCGCCATCTTTCCTCAGTTGCTCACTGAGACGGTGCAGCCTCGTAGATATCGCAAGAATTCCTGCTTCGTTGATTACATTCATCTCAGTCTATTTTTACATGGTAAAAAATATCATCAGCACTCATCAATGGAAACAGGTCCGGAAGTTTCTCTTTTTCAATTTTCGAAAATCCGTTCCGCTCATAAAACCTTTGTGCGGCTTTCAGGACATTAATAGTTCCTAAATAAATATCATCAATTCCGTTTTCCTTACAGAAGGAAATTAAAATCTCCAGTAAAATCTGTGCAATATTCAATTCTCTGCCTCTGAATTCCTTCTTCACAAACATTTTTCTTACCGCTCCTGCCCTTTCATCAAATTTTACCAGAGCAATGGAACCTACCAGTTCTCCATCAATAAAAGCACCCCAGAAATTACCTCCTGCTTTCTGGTAGAAATCTTCAATCTCTAATAAATCAGGTTGGTCGTGGATCGTAAGCGGAATATTAAATTCCTTCTGCTGAATCGTCAGAATCAGATCAATCGCCTGTTCTGAGTATTCATTACCAATAGGCTGAATTTTCAGTTTCATAGATTTTTTATTTAAGGTATAAAACTACGTAGTTAAATACATATATACAAATTAATTTTTAATATTTTAATTTAATGCTATTTAAATCGGATATTTATGTAATTTTCATCACAGAAATAACCTGACAACCACCAATGATTATTGAAAATGTAAAACCCTTTGACGGACAGCACTGTGAAACCACAGCAACGGGTACTTTGCTACAACAGATAGGAATTGAACTTTCAGAGCCCATGTTGTTTGGGTTGGGTGAAGGACTCGGCTTCATCTACTGGAATATGAAAACAATGGATTTTCCGTTTATTGGAGGAAGAATAAAGACCGACTTGCTGACCCAAAATATAGCCGGAAATTTACACCTAACCTTAACTGTTAAAGAAACTTCTTCTCCTCAAAAAGCCTGGCTTGCCGTAAAAGAAATCCTCGACCAGGGACAGGCTGTCGGCTTAAAAATGGACTGTTATCACCTTGAATATTTTACAAATCCCTTCCATTTTGCAGGACATTATGCTGCCATCTATGGCTACGATTCACAAAATGCTTTCCTTGTGGATACCAGACAACAAGGCGGAACGGTACAAACCTCTTTAGAAAGTCTTGCGTTGGCCCGTGCTGAAAAGGGACCTATGGCTTCTAAAAATCTGTACTATACGTTATACAAAACGGATGAAAATTTCGATTTAAAAAAAGCAATAACAACCGCAATTAAAAATAACGCCACAGAATACCTGAACCCGCCTATTACAAATATTTCATATAAAGGCATTTTGAAAACAAGTCATGAAATTATCAAATGGTTTAAGACAAGTAAAAATGTTCAGGAAGAGTTCAGACTGTCAGCGATGATGATGGAGAAAGCAGGGACAGGAGGAGCTTTGTTCAGAAATTTATATCGTGATTTCCTTCGAGAAAGCTATGAGCTACTCAAGATTGAACAATTACAAACAGGATATGAAGGATTTTCGGAAATTGCAAATCTCTGGACTTCTGTAGCCAGTTTATTTGAGAAAGCAAGTGAAACGAAAGATATTCAGTACGTTCAAGAGGCATCGGATATTTTGAAAACCCTTTCAGATAAAGAAAAAAAGATAATGGAAATATTAGCAACCATAGCCGATTCTTAGCCTGCTTTCATTATTTTAAAATCAATACTATATCTGAAACTATTATAATTCGCTGTCCTGTAAAAAAGAAACGTGCGCCATTACTGACACACGTTTGTTATTTTGTTCCCGAGCAACAACTATTTCCAGCCTCCTCCAAGAGCCTGATAAAGCTCAACGGCAGCTTTCATTTTGCTGTATCTTGCATTAGAAATATTAAGTTCTGCATTCAGTGAATTCACACTTGCATTGAGCACTTCAAGGTAATTAGCCATTCCGTAATTAACCAATTCCTGAGAATAGTCTACGGACTTTTTATAAGCGCCAAGTTCCTTTTCTTTTAATTCAATAAATGAATCCTGCACCGAAAATACTCTGATGGCATCAGAAACCTCTTTCCCTGCAGTAAGAACTGTTTTCCTGAAATTTAAATAAGCCGTTTCCTGATTGGCAAGACTCACATCATAGTTGGTCTTGATTTGTCTCTTATTTAAAATCGGTTGGGCCAATCCGGCTACAACATTGGCAAATAATGAATTCACACTGAAAAGGTGATCAATATCCACAGATTGTACCCCTCCCGTTCCCGTCAGCTTTAAAGTAGGATAAAACTGAGCTTTCGCCGCGTTAGTCAGTTCAAAAGCATTCATCAGGTTAAATTCTGCTCTCATGACATCAGGACGGTTGGCCAGTAATTGAGCAGGATATCCTAATTTTAAATCAATCGGAATATTCTGACCTTCTAAGGTAGATCTTGCAATAGTCTGAGACGGTACGCCCATTAAAAGGCTCATCGTATTTTCAAGCAACTGAATCTGTGTATCAATGTCGATCAGTAAAGATTTTGCATTGAACACAAGTGCTTCACTTTGTTGTACGGCTACTTCCGTCACTGTTCCCGAGACTTTTAACGCTTTAGTGGTTTCTAAGTTTTTTTCACGAACGGCAATTGTTTCTGAAATAATTCTTTTCTGCGCATCGAAAGTCAGTAACTGATAATACGCAGAAGCAATGGAAGAAACCAGACTGCTTTTAACCGCTTTGTGCGCAGCAACAGTTCCAAGATATGTTGCGAGCTGGGCTTTTTCCTGTGCCCTTAGCTTACCCCAGATATCCGCTTCCCAACCCAGACTGGCTGTAATGTCAAACTGGTTTACGTACCGTCTTTCCCCAATGATCTGCCCAAACTGGGTATTGATAGACTGGGTCTGGAAAGTATAGTTGGGGCCAATAGAAAGTGTCGGCTGATACGCTGCCTTACTCTGTTTCAGATATGCTTCCGCAGAATTAATACTCTCCAGCGCAATCCTGATATCCAGGTTATTCTCCAAAGCTTTGGAGATATGTCCCTGAAGGATCGGATCTGTGAAAATTTCTTTCCAGGAGATATTGGCAATACTTGTACTGTCTGAAGGAAGATTATCAGTACGGTAAAGCTTTTCGTCAACAACATTCTTTGGTCTTTCATATTCTTTTCTGGCCATACAGGATGAGATGGCTCCCAATATGAAGACGGAGAAAGTTATTCCTTTTATGATGTTTAATAAACTCTTCATTAGTTAAAATTGAAAGTTAGCATCCGGAAACTAGAAGTCAGTTTTCAGATCTGACTTCTAAGATCTGGATCATTAATTTTTATTCTGCTAAATTGATCTCTTCTTTTTTGATAGGCTTGATTTTTTCCTGCAATGTTTCAAAAATCACGTACAGTACCGGGATTACAAATAATCCTAAAACAGTCCCTATCAATAGCCCTATGGCTGCACCTGTTGCAATAGATCTGTTACCCACAGCACCAATTCCGCTAGCCAGTACCAACGGCAACAGACCAAAGATAAAGGCGAATGATGTCATCAGAATCGGTCTCACCCTGGCTTTAGCTGCATTGATGGCAGACATCACAATGGTCTCCCCATGGTGTCTTCGCTGAACAGCAAATTCGACGATAAGGATCGCATTTTTAGCGAGTAGCCCAACAAGCATGATCAGGGCAATCTGAAAGTAGATATTATTTTCCAGACCCATCAATTTCTGGCCTAAGTAAGCACCCATTACCCCTAAAGGAAGTGAGATTACAACAACCAGCGGAAGGATATAACTTTCATATTGCGCTGAAAGAATAAAGTATACAAAAATTAAACTCAATGCAAAGATCAGAAGGGTCTGGGATCCCGAATTCAATTCTTCTCTGGTCAACCCTGTAAATTCTACTGCATAGTTTTGATTCAGTGTTTCACTTGCCACCTGCTGTACAGCAGCAATAGCATCCCCGGAACTGTATCCTTCAGAGTTTGCTCCCGTTACTTTCACGGATGTAAACAAGTTATAACGGCTTACAGATTGTGGTCCGTATGCTTTTGTTAAGGTTACAAATTGTGAGATCGGAGACATTACACCTGACCCTGTTCTTACATACAGTTCGTTTAGGTTTTCAATATTCTTTCTGTTTTCAGGAAGCGCCTGAACCATCACCCTGAACTGTTTACCATACTTGGTAAAGTCGGCTGTGTAAATACCTCCAATATACCCCTGCATAGTCGACAGAATGTCATTGACAGAAACCCCAAGCTGCTTGCTCAGAGGAACATTAATCTCCATCTGGTACTGAGGATATTTGGTATTAAATGATGTTTGAGCAAACTGAATTTCAGGTCTCTGCATCAGCTTACCGATGAATTCATTGGTTTTATTATCCAAATCAACATATTCTCCACCTGCCTTGTCCAGCAATACCATTTCAAAACCTGCACTACTACCAAAACCAGGTACACTTGGCGGCTGGAAGAATACTACTTTAGCATCAGGAACAGATCCTACGATTCCGAATAATTTTTTGGTGATATCTTCAGAAGTATGGCCATCTTTTTCCTTTCTTCAAATGGTTTCAGTTTAACAAAGGCAAGACCGTTATTGCTTCCGTTTCCGGATAAAAACCCTCTACCTGTAGAAATCGTTACATTCTGAACTCCAGGAACTTTTAATGCCTTAGCCTGAAGCGTTTTCAAGGCGTTATACGTTCTTTCCATAGAAGCTCCCGGAGGAAGCTGTACATCGGTAAAGATAATTCCCCTGTCTTCTGTAGGTACAAACCCTTTCTTCATACTGCTGCTTGCCCAGAATAAAATACCTCCGGTAACCGCAAAAATGATAAGAGTTACCCATTTATGTCTTAGCAGGAATACAAATCCTCTTCCGTAACGCTCGGTTGTCGTTTTAAAAGCTATATTAAACTTATAGAAAAACTTCTGCATCAGGTTTAGGTTTTTATACTCTGCATGATGCTCTGCGTGAGGTTTCAGGAATAGTGAACATAACACAGGACTCAACGTCAATGCGTTAATTGCAGAAATGATGATCGCAATGATCAGCGTAATTCCGAACTGCTGATAAAATACTCCTGTAGGTCCTGTAATAAAGGTCACCGGGATAAATACCGCCGCCATTACAAGGGTAATAGAGATAATAGCTCCTGTAATCTCATCCATTGCTTCAACGGTTGCCTTTTTAGCATCAGCAATACCGTGCTCCATCTTCGCATGAACGGCCTCGACGACCACAATCGCGTCATCTACCACAATACCGATCGCCAGTACCAGTGCAAACAATGTTAAAAGGTTTAAGGAATATCCGAATAAATTCAGGAAGAAGAAAGCTCCCACAATCGATACCGGAACCGCAATGGCCGGGATCAGCGTAGATCTGAAGTCCTGAAGGAAAATATATACTACAATAAATACCAGTATAAATGCTTCAATAAGGGTATGTACTACCTTTTCAATAGAAGCTTCAAGGAATTCGTTGGTATCAAAGTTAAATGTATATTTTACTCCCTGAGGGAAAGTGCTTTCCGCAGATTTAAGATATGCTTTAATATTTTTAATGATCTCCTGTGCATTGGAACCCGGTGTCTGGAAAATCCCCATACTGATGGAAGGATTGTTTCCGTTCTCCCCGATCCCTGTGTAAGACTGGCCTGCCAGTTCTACTTTAGCAACGTCTTTCAACATCAGGTTCTGACCGTTTGCAAGAGATTTAATGATGATATTGTCGTATTGCTCCTTATCATTGAATTTACCTACATACTTGATGATATATTCAAAAGAACTTCCGCTGTTTTGACCGATAGAACCGGCAGCAGCCTCTCTACTCTGCTCGTTGATTGCATTGGTAACATCTGTAGGAGTTACGCTGTAGGCAGCCATTTTTGCCGGATCCAGCCAAATTCTCATGGAGTAGTTTTTACCTCCGAAAACGTTGGCATCCCCTACACCATTTACCCTTTTAAGGTTTGGAATAATGTTGATATTCAAAAAGTTCTGAAGGTATACATCGTCAAGATCTTTATTTTCAGAATAGAAAGACATATACATCAGGGCACTGGTCTGCTGCTTCTGGGTAACAACCCCTGAACGCGTTACTTCAGACGGCAAAAGAGGTGTTGCTCTGGCGACACGGTTTTGTACGTTTACCGCAGCAATATCCGGATCAATTCCTTGTTTGAAGAAAACCTGGATTTGTGCGGAACCGTCGTTTCCTGCAGAAGAAGTGATATAATCCATTCCTTCCACCCCGTTGATCTGCTCTTCCAAAGGTACGACTACACTTTTCATTACCGTTTCTGCATTGGCTCCCGTGTAGTTTGCAGAAACACTTACTGTGGGTGGTGCAATATCCGGATACTGTGTAACCGGTAACGAGATCAGTCCTAGCACCCCGAGAATCACAATTAAAATTGAGATTACGGTAGATAAAACCGGTCTGTTAATAAAGTTTTTTATCATTAGAATTTCGGTTTTATTGATTGAACAAGACTATCCATTTTGATGGGTTTCGGTTTTACTGCTGTTCCGGGTTTCAAACCTCCGATACCTGCGGCAATAACGGTTTCACCTTTATTAACTCCCGATTTGATAAGAGCCATATTGTCGATTCTGTCGATAACGTTAATGACAACGTTTCTTGCTGTGTCTCCTTTATCGATCTTGTATACGTAAACAATACCTTGCTGTTCGTAAGTAGCACTTTCAGGAACAACCAATACATTGTCATATCGTTGCGGGAATCTGATGGTTCCACTGTTACCGTTGCTTAGAAGTTTCTGGGCATTAGAAAAGCCTACTCTGAACTGAATGGTCCCTGTTGTAGGATCGATCTGACCTGTAATAGCCTCAATTCTTCCTTTTTCAGGATATAAACTTCCGTTTGCCAGTTGAAGTTCAACCATTGGAAGATTCTTGATTTTTTTCAGGCATAGAGGCCCCGGGAGCTTTTTCAAGGAAATTAAAGTATTCTTTTTCATTCATCGCGAAGTAAGCGTAGATCTGAGAAGTATCGGAGATGGTGGTAAGAGGGGTCTGATCAGAAGGTCCCACCAAACTTCCTACTTTTAACGGAAGTCTTCCTACTACCCCTGAAATAGGCGCACGGATGATAGAATATTCAATATTAGCTTCTACTCCTTTATAATTGGCTTCAGCCTGTCTTTTGGCAGCGTGGGCCTGTTGTAGCTGCGCCTGAGCCTGAGCCAGATTGGCCTGCGCTGTCTGTAACTGTACGTTGCTGATAATATTTTTCTGAACCAGCGGCTTTAGCTTGTTGACCTCAAGCTGGGCGGCATTTACAGAAGCCTGCGCGGCAGCAATAGTGGATTCTGCGGCTCCGATCCCAGCCTTGGATGCTGCCGCATTCTCGTTAAGAATATTGGTTTCCAAACGGAATAAAGGCTGTCCTTTGGTTACATATTGTCCTTCATCTACTAATAACTGGGTGATATATCCCTGTATTTTTGCACGTACATCATTGTTTACCCTACCCTGAATGGTAGCCGGAAACGTCTGATAACCCACTATATTTTTTGACTCCACGGAAACAACAGGAAATGGCTTGGCACCATCTTGTTTGGGAGCTTCTTTTTTGCAGGCAGTTAGAGAAAACGCTGCAATAGAAAGTATAACTAGCTTATTATTCATTTTATAGTTTATTAAGAGATTCCTGAATATTTTGTATGTTTTTATTTAAGAGTGCTTTGTAATTATCTATTCTTTCATTGTATCCATCGTCGTTATTTTTTTTAAAATTGTTTAAATCATCTAATAGTTTTAACTCGTCCTTCATCTTCTGGACAATTTTTTCGAATCGGATCTTCTTGTATTCGTCATTGATAAAAAAATAGCGCTTCCGTTCATCCATCTTGTTGTGATCCACAATAAGCTGGGCCTTTAACAGTAACGAAATGCTTGTAGAAACAGAACTTTTGCTCGCGGCGAGCACTTCAACAAATTCGTCAAAAGTAATTCCTACTTTCTCATAGTCAAAAAGAAGGTAGGAATAGATCTTTGAAGCTAAAGGAGGTAGGCTAAACACCGTGCCATAGAATTTTACGGCATCCTGAAAAATTTTATCATCAACTTCTATACTTTGGTGCATAATATAAAAATTTTGAACAAAAGTAAAAATTAGTTCAGAACTAAACGAACAAACATGATAGAGTTTATAAATACACGCTGTTCTAAAAATTCAATGGAAATCAATTTAACTTTCTGCTTAAATTATAATCTTTTCAAAAGCTTTCCTCATTCCGTCCCTCAAAAGGACTTCTCCACAATAGGAATATCCTTTTCCTTCAAGAATTTTCAGCATGGCAATATTGTCGTGATTGGTATCTACTTTTACACTTTGAATTCCGTGAGATTTTGTAAAATCTTCAATATAATCAAATAATTTTTTTACCATTCCCTGTCCTGCAAATTTTCCCTCTACTGCAACTCTGTGAACCACAACGAACTCCCCATTACTTAACCATGCTCCTTCTATCTTACTATAGGCAGGTTCATCGTTTAAAATTAAAGCAGCATATACGCCAATTTCTCCATCTACAGTAAGTACATAGCCAAATCCTTTGGCAATATCACTTTCTACAGTTCCAAGGTTCGGATATCCGTTCTGCCATTGCGTGCTCCCATCCTGTTTTCTTCTTTCGATAGACTGCTGAAGAATTCCCCAAATAATATCTCTGTCCTCAATTTCCGCTTTTCTTAGTTTAATTTCTGAATTCATTGTTTATTGGATTTTAGATTAAAAAAAACTCAAAGGTTAAAGCAAAAATTATTAATATAAACTTAAACTTTTCCATTGAGAATTTATTAAATCATATAATTATTTAATCTATAATAGTTTAACGATTATTTTTATCAATTAAAAAACCGAAAATTAATTAAAATTAATTTTCGGTTCGAAGTAGTAAAATTTAAAATTATGAAATTGTTTTATTAATTTTCATTTTGTTGAAGATAGGCATCGATAATCTCAAATGCTTTCTTCTCATCATCAAGATCTACCATGAGCTTCAGCGAAGTAGCCGTTGGCGTCGTGGTGAATGTAAGATAACTATTTTCAACTGAGTTTGTAATTTGTGCATCATCCAATTTAGATTTAACCAACTGAATCTCTGAAGGTTTATCACTTTCAAAAACTGATACTCTCGTGCTTCTTTCCATATCCTATATTGTTTGAGTATCTAAATATACAATGTTTTTTGGATAATTACAAATGTTTGGTTTTAAATTTTATTAATGTTATTTTCAATTTTATCCAATGCCAACTGGATTTCCTCTTTGGTTACATTCAGATGTGGTCTGAAGCGTAAGGACTGATCACCACAAGGTAAAATGATTAATCCATCATTGAATAATTCATTCATCAAATGGTTTCTTTGTGCAGCGGATGGTAAATCTACAGCACACATCAATCCTCTTCCTCTGGCATTAGAAATTTTTTCAGGATATTTTTCAGCAAGAGCTTTCAGGTTTTCCAAAAGAAAGTCACCTACTACCCGGGCATTCTCCACAAGGTTTTCTTTTTCAATCACTTCCATTACCAGCTGGAAACGAAGCATATCGATAAAGTTTCCTCCGAATGTAGAATTGATCCTGGAGCTTTCTCTGAAAACATTATTGGGAATCTGGTCAAATTTTTCTTTGTTAGCCAATACACCACAAACCTGTGCCTTTTTACCGAAGGAAATGATGTCCGGTTTTGCAGTAAAGTGCTGGAATGCCCACATCTTTCCTGTGATACCGATACCGGTCTGAACTTCGTCGAAAATAAGTAAGATTTCGTTGTCATCACAGATCCTTCTTAATCCCAATAGGAATTCGTCTCTGAAATGGTTGTCTCCTCCTTCTGCCTGGATAGGTTCAATGATGATACAAGCCACTTTATCAGGGTTCATCAGAATAGCTTCTTCAATCTGTATCAGGGCCAGGTTTTCATTTTTGATCGTTTCTTCCAGATTATCTTCCGTAATAGGGAATTTCAATTTGGGATTTAAGATTCTTGGCCAGTTGAACATAGGAAAATATTGGTACTTTCTTGGGTCAGAAGTATTGGTTAAGCTTAATGTATAGCCACTTCTTCCATGGAAAGCCTGTTTGAAATGAATACAGATTCCAGCTTCCGTCTGAAGTCCTTTTTCAAAATTTTTGCGGGTCTTCCAGTCGAAGCATGCTTTCATAGCATTCTCCACTCCCAGAGTTCCGCCTTCGATAAAGAAAGCATATTGTAATTCTTCAGGAATAACCACTCTTTCGAATACTTCCAAAAAGTGCGCATATTCTTCTGAGTATACGTCAGCTAAGGTCGGTTTATTGACTGCCATTTTTCCCAACCATTCTGATCTTTCTACAAGATAAGGGTGATTGTATCCAACGGAAGCTGAAGCAAACATGGAGAACATATCCAGATATTCTCTGTCTGTCTGTTTGTCGTAAAGCCATGATCCGTGTGATTTTTCAATATCCATCACAAAATCGAAGCCGTCAGCCAGCACGTGTCTTCCTACTGTTTCTTTTACTTTATTTGCTTTTATATCTAATGTCTGTTCCATAATAAATTGATGTGTGATTTAATAAGTGAATGATGAAATGATCCTGGTGAATCGCTTCATCATTCGGTTATTAATTTTTGTTTTTTGTTTTTAAAGTGCTTTAAGTAAAGCTTTTATAAGTCAAATTTAATACCTTGTGCCAAAGGAAGTTGGGCAGTATAATTTATAGTATTAGTTTGTCTTCTCATATAATACTTCCATGCATCGGATCCGGATTCTCTTCCGCCTCCGGTTTCTTTTTCACCACCGAAAGCACCACCGATCTCTGCACCCGAAGTACCGATATTTACGTTGGCAATACCACAATCTGAACCTGCATGAGAAAGGAATAATTCTGCTTCTCTAAGGTTTTGGGTCATAATTGCTGAAGATAATCCTTGAGGCACATCGTTCTGAATAGCAATAGCCTCTTCCAGTGTTTTGTATTTAATCAAGTATAAGATCGGCGCAAAAGTTTCGTGTTGTACGATTTCATAAGAGTTTTTCACTTCCGCTACACATGGTTTCACATAGCAGCCGGACTCGTAATCTTTTCCGCTTAAAACACCTCCTTCAACAACGAATTTCCCACCTTCTTTTTTACATTTTTTGATCGCTTCTTCGTATTGATTCACAGCGTCAGTATCGATCAATGGTCCTACATGGTTCTTTTCATCCAGTGGATTTCCGATTTTCAGCTGACCGTATGCTTTTGCTAATCTGGTTTTCACTTCATTGTACACACTTTCATGGATGATCAGCCTTCTTGTGGATGTACATCTCTGCCCGGCAGTTCCTACCGCTCCGAAAACAGCTCCGATGATCGACATATCGATGTCAGCTTCTTTGGTAATGATAATCGCGTTATTTCCTCCTAATTCAAGGATTGATTTTCCGAATCTTTCTGCCACTTTAGAAGACACCATTCTTCCTACTCTGGTAGAACCTGTGAAGGATACTAATGCCACTCTCTTATCATCAACCAGTTTTTGTCCGATTTCGTGATCTGCTACCAATACGCTTGAAATTCCTTCCGAAAGATTGTTTTCTTTTAAAACTTCATTCATAATATTCTGACATGCAATGGCACAAAGCGGAGTTTTTTCTGATGGTTTCCAGATGGTAACGTTACCACAGATCCATGCTAATGCTGTATTCCAGGACCATACGGCAACCGGGAAGTTGAAAGCGGTAATGATTCCTACGACCCCAAGCGGATGGTATTGCTCATACATTCTGTGACCAGGTCTTTCGGAATGCATCGTGTATCCCTGAAGCTGTCTGGAAAGTCCTACTGCAAAGTCACAGATATCGATCATTTCCTGTACTTCTCCTAGTCCTTCCTGCAATGATTTACCCATTTCGTATGAAACAAGTTTACCCAGATCATCTTTATATTCTCTTAATTTTAGACCCAGTTGTCTTACGATCTCTCCTCTTTTGGGAGCCGGGATCAACCTGAATTCCTGAAATGCCTTTTGGGCCGTTTCAATTACTTTGTCATAATCACTTTCTCCGGAAGTCTTTACTTTAGCAATCAATTTCCCATCTACGGGAGAAATGCTTTCAATAGTCTTTCCAGAAGCGAAATATTTTCCGCCTGTGGAAGTCCCTTTGTTTTCAGCTTTAATCCCTAGGTTCTTGAGTGATGTTTCGATTCCGAAATCCTTTACTTTTTTTGACATAAAATCTTACTTTTCGTTCTCTCTAAAGATAAAAATATTATGCGAACCTCAAAACTTTAATTTTTTAAGTCGTTTTTTATTTGGACTAATTATAAACATGCTTATCTTTGTAGGGTAATCTTTTTGATATTCACCAATGGAAAATTCACAAGAAAATAACTCAAAGCTTAAAAAATGGTTCAAGCGTGTAGGATGGGCAGGATTGGCTTTCTTTACCATTAAAGGTTTGGTTTGGCTCGTAATATTCTACTTTGGAGCAGACACGCTTCAAAGTTGTATCAAATAAAAAAGCAGAGAAATTTTCTCTGCTTTTCTTTTTGTCAGCAAATTTAATTGCTGCTATTCTTTGATGATTTTTACCGTCTTCTCTTCATTTCTGGTTTTAATTTTCACCATATAAGTACCAGGAAGTATTTCCGAAAAATTAACTTTTAAATGGAAATTATTCACATCAATATAATCTCTAATCTTTTTACCGCTCATTTCAAATACTTCGACTTTTTCAATGGTTGAATCTAAAGAAATGGTAAGTACATCTCTTACAGGATTGGGATAAAAGCTTATTGCATTCTCTTTCTTAGGCAAATCTGCTGTGCCAAGTACAGAGTCTGCACAGTAGCCGGAAACGATTGCCAGAGGATAATGCTTACCGCTTGAGAAGTTACTTCCAAACTCTCCGCAACACTGATCTCCTGTTACCCACATGGTATTATCATTTTTTTCAGCGTAGGTCGCAGCATATCCCGGATAAATATTTTTCCAGTCAGAATCCAGACCAATCCTCACCGGAGTTTTATAACTGGGAGTTCCGTGGTACCCACCTAATTGTGACAATCCGTTTGAACCCCATCCCCATAAGGTGTTGTCATATTTCAAAGCTACCACCTGATAGGAGCCCGCTTTTACAGATTTCCAATTATTGTCGGTTCCTACCTGAATAGGGGCATATATCTGAGCGCCCCATCCGCCATTTCCTATTTGTCCGCCATAATTATCACCCCATGCCCAAATGGTGTTATCGTTTTTTATACCATAAGAACTTATATATCCTACCGATATGTCTCTCCAGTTGGTGTCTGTACCAATCTGCTTTGGAATTTTCACAAACGTGTTCCCAGTACCTACCTGCCCTGCTGAATTGGATCCCCAACCCCAGATACTTCCATTGTTTTTAAGTGCAATTACATGACTTCCGCCTCCTGAAAGTTTCTTCCAATCTGTATCTGTACCTAATCTGTTAGGAACTTTTCTGTCTGCACCATCACCTAATCCCAAAGTATAATTGGCATTATTTCCCCAGGCCCAAAGCTCACCGTTTTCATTAATAGCAAAAGAAGAGTATTCACTGGCCATTACAAAAATCCAGTTAGTGCCTGTTCCAATTTGTACAGGAGCAAGCTTCTTTGTATTTGTTCCGTCACCAACCTGTCCGTAATTATTTAATCCCCAAGCCCAGAGTGTACCGTCAGATTTAATGGCTAATGTATGATATCTTCCCAGAGAGAAACTCTTCCAGGTATCTGAAGAAATCTGTTTCGGGAAATAAGATGAATTTGGTGTATTATTTCCCAGTCCTCCATCACTGTTTTCTCCCCATGTCCAAAGTGTACCATCAGATTTTATACCTGCTGTGTATCTACCTATTTTTGAAGGACTAAATTCTTTAAAGCATTGTGATGAATATAACTGCCCAAGAATGGCAGTTAAGGTTATTAGTGTTTTTTTCAAAATATTTTTTTTGCAAAGATAAATGTTAAAAATTGAAAATCTTCAAACATTTAAAATATGTATGTACGAAAAGGCTTTTTGAGCTATTTTTAAGATAACAATAATCCGTCTCAAATAAAAATTGAGACGGATTATTTGTTAAAACAAGTTCGTCATGATTTATTCGTTTTTCTTTCTCCCTGAATTGACCAGACTCTGATGCAGCAAATATTCAATCTGCCCGTTCACACTCCTGAATTCATCGTTAGCCCATTTTTCAAGGAGTTTGTAAGTAGACTCATCTATTCTGATCACAAAAGATTTTTTGCCTTTGTTTTCCGAACTATTCTGAGCTTTTTCTGATTTCATTTTGTTATTTTTTGGATTTTTCCGGGCTTATTTTATCATACCCTGAAAACTATTTCTTTTAATTGTACAAAGTACCTGCATTTAATATAGGAGTGGCTGCTTTTTCACCACAAAGAACAACCATTAAATTGCTTACCATCGCGGCTTTTCTTTCGTCATCAAGCTCTACGATATTATCTTCTGACAATTTTTTCAAAGCCAGATCCACCATTCCCACAGCACCTTCCACAATCTTTGTTCTGGCTGCTACAATGGCCGTTGCCTGCTGTCTTTGAAGCATAGCCCCGGCAATTTCAGAGGCATAAGCCAAGTGTGAAATTCTTGCTTCCTGAATAACAATTCCTGCTTTTGAAAGACGGTCTGTAAGCTCCTGTTCCAAAATAGAATTGATCTTATCTCCGCCTTCTCTCAAAGTAATGGGAGCATGATCATCTTCTAAATTGTCATACGGAAAACTCATGGCCAGGTGTCTTACTGCCGCTTCACTTTGCATTTTTACAAAATCCGAATAGCGCTCAACATCAAAGGCTGCTTTGTAGGTATCACCCACTTTCCAAACAATGACTACCGCAATCTCAATAGGGTTTCCCATTTTATCATTCACCTTCAATGTTTGTCCCTGCAGGTTTTCTGAACGTAACGAGATCTTCTGTGAAGAATATAAAGGATTGATAAAAAACAGCCCGTTTTCCTTTACCGAACCTACATATTTTCCAAAGAAGTTTAATACTCTTGAATGGTTAGGCTGAATGATCATCAGACCTTTTAAGAAAAAGCATGATAATAAGAAACACAACATTGCTATAACGACGTAAGCAATACTCTGATCTACTCCGGAAATAAAAAAGTAAACCGAAGCTGCAAATAAAGCCAGGCAGATTACTAAGGTAAGATAGCCTGACATGGGTTTTAATGTTTTTTCCATGATTAAATTTGATATTATTTTGATATCATAAAGATAGCAGTAATTTTGGAATTCTGAATGATAATTTTGGATTTTTTGATGAAAAACAGAATTGAGGCTAAAAGATATAAACGCAATGTTCGCAAAGAATTTATAAATTACAGTGAAAAAGATGGCTGAGGCGTTTCACTCAGCTAAGAACCCCATACTTTGCTGAACGCAGTGCCATTGCGAACGGAAAATGAAAAGCTAGTATAATCAACCTTGCGAGCATAGTGTTAAAACTCATTCTAATTTTAGTGAATTCTCGCTATTCTCAATATGAAAAAAATATCTTTTCATTTCAATAGACACAAAAAAATCCCGGAATTGATTTCCGGGATTTTGAGTGATATGTTTAAAAGATTATTATTTCTTTGTTAAAGCTTTAAACTTGAAATAAGAAACTGCTGATAAAGCAATCATTGTTGTGATTCCGATGTATACCCAAGCCGGTATCGGAACGGGATCTCCTGCTGCGTATGAGTGAAGTCCGCTCAGATAATAGTTTACTCCGAAATATGTCATTACCATAGAGCAGAAAGCAAACATCGTCGCTACATGGAACGCCCATCTGCTTCTCAATCCCGGCACTAATCTCATGTGCAGTACAAAAGCATACACCATAATCGAGATGAAAGCCCATGTTTCTTTCGGGTCCCAGCTCCAGTATCTCCCCCATGATTCATTGGCCCAGATCCCTCCTAAGAAGTTTCCAACGGTAAGAGCAAAAAGACCAATGGTGAGTGACATTTCGGAAACAATAACCAATTCTTTCAATGTGGTATCATGATGAATTTTATAGGTTTCTTTGTTTGAAATGATATAGAATACCAAAGAGATTACTGCTATGATCATCGACAGGGCAAAGAAACCGTAACTTGAAGTGATAATGGCTACGTGAACAATTAACCAATAAGATTTCAATACCGGAACCAGTGGTGTAATCTGCGGATCAAGCGCTGAGCCTCCGTGTGCAAATCCCATCATAATGACCGCTACCATAAATCCTGCTGCAGGAATCAATGCATTGGCGTTTCTGTAAAGAATTAATCCGGCTGTGATCCCTACCCAGGAAATAAAGATAATTGCTTCATATCCGTTACTCCAAGGTGCATGACCTGAAATATACCATCTTGCCACAAGACCAAGGAAGTGGAATACATATCCTACTATTCCTATGACAATGATCACCTTAATAGATTTATTTAAAATCTTGCTGGATTTGAATAATTCCACAAAACCTAAGATTAAAAGAAGTCCACCGATGATGGTATAGAAAATCAATAATTTGAAGTTGATATTCACTTTATTCATGAATACTTCAAGATCAACTTTAGATTTTGCAGGAACAACTGCTTTCCCCCACTTTTGCTGATAATCTGAAAGCTTTACCAATTCTGCATCAGCTTTGCTCCAGTTTCCGGTTTTTTGCGCTGTCAGTGCTTCTGCAAAATACGGTCCCATTACCTGTTGGGATTCCATATCCGGTTCAAATTTCTGATCCAGCCATGAATGCCAGGTATGATTCGCATCATTCTTCACAGGAACGATTCTCATGAATTGTCCGCTGAAAAACTCGTTAAAGATCTGTACTCTTTCGTTTACGGCAATAACTTCTTTATCATAATTGGTCTGCTCGGACGGTTTTTTACGGAACGCCGTATTGTAGTCGTGTTCCAAAATATAAGTGAGGTTACCGTTTGCATCTGCAGTGAAAAGGTTCATCAATGAAGTATATCCTTCCTCATCTGCTTTTGTTTTATTTTTCAGCTCATCTCCACCTTTCGTTCCTACTTTGATGATAGGAACCATCGTCCAGCTCGGAGTATCGGTATTGATAGAAAGGAACCACTGATTAGCGGTAAGAGACTTCCCGTCTGTTCCTTTAAACTCGTCTTTTTTGTATAATTTTCTTAAAATATCTAATGCTTCCGTGTTGATCGGAACGATTCTTCCTTCAAAATTCTGAACCAGAAGATATCCGAATTTATCCGCGTGATCTTTGCTGATTTTGTTTCTTGCAATTATTTCATCAGGAGAAATCGTTCTCATTTTACCCATTGGGGTCGCTAATGAATTCTGCTTTGGAGATGCCCCGTCCAGCGGCTGAGCATGCATATGATCTTCACCTTCTACGTGTACATGTTCCCTGCTTCCGTCGGTTGTTCCGTGGGTTTCGATTTTTTGTGCATTCAGTCCTAAACTCAGAAACATTAATAATACGATTGCTGCCTTCTTTTTATTAGCATCAACCAGCATTTTGTTCAGTTTCCAGAAGTGAGTTCCTTTCCAGAAGAAGATCACAAACATTCCTAAAAATAACAGTGCATATCCGATGTAAGAGATCAGTGTTCCCCAGTAATCGTGGTTTACAGAAAGTACGGTTCCCATTCTGTCCGGATCAAAACTGGACTGGAAGAAACGGTATCCTTTGTGATTAAGAACATGATTCATATAGATTTTATAAGGAGTTTCTTTTCCTTCGTCAATAATTTTAACGTGACTTTCGTAAGCACTCGGTGATGAACTTCCCGGATAAGTTTCCATAACGAAGTCATCCAATTTCAGGGCAAAAGGAGTATTGTATACTTTAGGCCCGAAACCTACCATAATGTTTAAGCCATCCATGGTAACTTGCTTATAGGCATTTGGGTTTCCTCTCTCTACAGAAAGATCAACCAATTGTTTTGTTTTTGGGCCTTGCAGCTCAATCTGAAGCATATCCGGAACATTTACATCCTTCTTTCTGTCTCCTTCAATCGCCATCAGCCTTCCTTTTTTAAGACCTTCCGGAACTACAAGTTTCAGTTCACTGATGGTATATAAGCTTCTCAATGCCAGAGGCTGAAATTCATTTTTCACCGTATTTCCCGTAGCCTGAGTTGCCATCGTCATATAACTTGCATCAACAGGAGTTTTGATGAATAATTTCCCACCTTCGTTTTTGAATTCCACAGCGCCTTCAATAGCTCTGTTGAAGGTCACTAATGTTCCGTTGATCGATTTTGTCTCTCCCGGTTTGATGTAGATATTCTGTCTACCTGTACTTCCCGTAGAAACAAGGTGAAGATATTCTGCGCCGTTTGGTTCAGCGACTAAACTGTCTTTTTTTCTTTGGATGTATTCCTTAGCGACCACTTTTACTTCTTTTCCATGAAAATCGTATGTGGCCTGGAAATCTTTGTGTAACGGAGACATCAGATATGGTACATCTTTATAATTCAAAACATCCCCTTTTTCTTCGATCTGGATTTTAAAAAAGTTTTTATCCGTTACGATTTCGTTGGAGGTTTCTCCTTCTCTGATGTGCATTTGTCCTTCAAAACTGATGTATCTGGTAATGGCACCTCCGATAAAAATGAATACAAAGGCAAGGTGAAAAACCAGAACCGGCCATTTCTCTCTTTTCCACAGTCTGTATCTTCCGATATTTCCTATGAAATTAAGGATTAGCAGGACCATGATCAGTTCGAACCATTTGGCCTCATAGATTAATGCTTTTGCTGTAGGAGTTCCGTAGTCGTTTTCTAAGAACGTTGCATAAGCCATCGCAAATGCGTACACCAGCAACAATACAGCCATTGTTCTGGTTGAGATAAGAATATCTTGGAGCTTCTTCATGATTTAATTGTACTTGACATGCAAAAATAAGGATGATAAAGGATAAAGAGCTTAAAAAAAGCTGTTTTTTGTCATTTTGGAGCCGGTTTGGCTTATTTTGAACGGTTCTTAATAACATGAAAAACATTAAGGAAAATTCAATTTCAAAATCCGAAAGAATACGGATTCATTGTGACTATATCAGCAATTGAATTATTCTATACCACAGATTTAACCTAATGGCAAACAACTCATAACAAATAAGTTAAAAAAACACATCAATACATATTGTAAACAAGATGAAAATTTAAAAAATAATTTGATCACAATTACCATTTTTTTGGGATTAAAAAGTATATCACTTTTGTCTTATTCGACCTTATTCCAAATAAACGAATTGGCATTTACGATTTAATCATTTCAATAAAAATTTCAGGCACAGTGATAACCCCTTATTGTTTAAAGAAGTTTTTTCCTTATTTTGCTCAAAAACTCATGGGTAATTCCCAGATAAGAAGCAACCTGCTGCTGAGTCAGCCTTTGCTCAAGTCCCGGATATTTTTCTAGAAACTCCACGTATCTTTTATCGGCCGTTTTACCTGTTAATGAAAGAATCCTTCTCTGTAACGCGACAGACGATTGCTGATTCATTATCCTGAAAAGTTTTTCTATCTGCGGCATGGTTTCGTATAAAATAGCCTTATCTTTTTTGAAATCATCAAGGCCTCACTATCTTCAACGGCTTCAATATTCAATATAGTCGGCACATGATTGATGAGACTGTCAAGATCCGTAATCCACCAGCCTTGTACTGCAAAATATAACGTCTGTTCAAAGCCGTTTTCATTCAGATAATAAATTTTAAAGCAGCCATTCAAAACAAAGCCTTCAAAATAACAGTACTCACCTTCTTTCAGGACAATCTCTTTCTTTTTATAATGTTTGAGTTGAAAAGGTTCCGCAAATTGGCTGAACTCTTCTTGGGAAAGGTCAATATACCTGCTGATATTTTGATAAAGCAAATCGGACATATATTTTTTAAAACAAAATAAAGATACCATTATTCATGATACCTTTATCTATGAAACGAGATTTAAGATTACTTACCTGTCAAAAAATCTTCTGTATTAACAATTTCAGCATACAGATTCCCCAAAGCTGATATTCCTGCTAAAAATGATCTTTGTACATCATCTGCCGGCACAATTTCACCACCTAACTCCCGGTCTCTTGTTGCGGTAGCATCTCCGATAACGGCAGTACTAAAACCAAAGTCAAAAGCAGCCCTTGTCGTAGATTCTACACAGACATCCGTCATCATACCGGTAATTACCAGCTTTTGAATGTTTTTTGAATGAAGATATTGCAGCAGGTCAGTTTCCCTGAAGCTGTTCGGAAAATGTTTTGTAATAATTTTTTCATCTCTTTGTGGCGAAACAAGAATATTGATTTCTGCCCCTGAGGTTTCGGGAAGGAAGAAAGTGGCTCCTTCATTGGTTGAAACATGCATAATATGAATAACAGGAAGATTGTTTTTTCTAAAAAATCCAAGGATCTGTTTTGCATTCCTGCCAGCCTGTTCTGCTCCTTTCAGTTCCATCTTTCCTCCAGGAAAGTAATCATTTTGAATGTCGATAATTAATAATGCGGTGTTTTCCATTTTTCTTTTTTGTTGTCCTTTAATTGGTAGTATTGAAATTACAATCAGGCTAAAAGCCAGCATACCTCTGAATAATTTTTTCATTGACCATATTTTATGGTTCAAAATTATAAACACTTAACTTGCCGGCCTTTGAACTAGTTCAAAAAACGTTTTTCAGCAAAAAAAAAGCTGCCTTAAAATTGAGACAGCCTTGTAATTAAATTATATATAAGTATAAGTGATCTATTTCCAGTAGCTCCACTTCAGCCCATCGAATACTGCCATCGTTTTACTGACGGTATCATAACATATCATCCCGGGATAAGGGTTTTTGACATTGAGATGAGGAGTTGCCACTTTAGGCAGAATAAGCGCTTTATTTGATGATTCCATAACCAGTACTCCCGGTGCTGTGGTGGTGTCGGAGCCCACGATAATCCTGTTTTGTCCTGCTATCTCATTATTAGTATTAAAAACTGCACCGGCAACCGAACCGACATCACTCAAAGGGACCCAGGCAGCTTCCACGTTCATTTTCAATGTCTGATCATTCTTATCCATTAAAAGTGTACCTCCGACTGCATTGGCAGGAAGGGTTTCAACAATTGGCAGTAAAATACCTTTTGTCGTATTAGGAGCAAAATCTAAAAGGCCATCGCCGTCTACCTGGCTTTTTTCGATAGCAATTTGTGCTGATAACGCTCCCATATGAAACAATGTTATTATGACAATTATTTTTTTCATTTTTTGTTTTTTAGTCGTTACAAGATCTTGTGATGCAATTCCAAGCTGTGCCATTGTATAATTTAAAACATTTATCGAATGTATCGTAAATCAGCATTCCCTCAACCGGTAAAGCTATGTTCGCCGATGTTGTTCTCGTAATGACCATTCCTTTATCTTTTGATTCTAAAGCCATAAATCCGTTCGGAACAGCTCCCGGCCAGCCATTTTGTATATTGGTATAGCCCGAAATCCCTATTTTAGTATAAGCATCCGGAGTGCCGGCCGCAGGATCTTTTGTACAATAGGTCTGCAGATTGATCCCGAAGGTAAAATACTTATTACTTGGAAATGAATATCTGAACACGGCCTTTCCTCCTGTGAAGCTGGTTGCAGGAACAAGCTGCACATTTTGTGAAAATGCCGCATCATCAGCAATTACCATATAGGCTTTATCGGTGGCAACAATACCTGTATATCCGGAAAGATCAGCCTGAAGCCACGTAGCGGCTGTATTATTTTTTTCTTTGCGCCAACCAGGACCTTTGAATGATTTTTCCCGGGGCAGTTCCGTAATTCAGAAGTGAAAGAGTTTGGTTATTATTATCGCCCATCATCAAGAACGTATTATCCCGAAGAAAGGTAACTCTGCCCGGATCTATATTGGACGAAACAAAATCATTACTTGTGGATATGGTAAGAATAATATTATTTTCGGAATTGATACTGCTTGAAACGACCTGATCCAAAATAGTAGCATCGTCTTTTGCCATTCCAAATACATTATTATTAAAACCTGTATTTAAAGAAGAGTCCCAAGTGACAGACTGATTGGAAGCAATATAATTTTGAGGTTGCTGTAAAGTCACCCCATATTTTACCGCAAGATAAGAACGGACTCTTTGTTTTTCTATGGCGGGCAGCTCTCTTTCATATCCGATTGCTTCTCCGATATCTGCGTTAGGGAAATAGCTTGGCTGACTTCCTAAAATAGCACCACTTGCCGTTCTGCTGTTTGTGGCAGCAACTACGGCACTCACATTTTGGTTTTGTCCATCTAAACCGTAAGTTATAGAACCTCCGATGGTGTAAGAATAATCCGGCAGTTGGGTTTTATCCTTTATCCTGTTCATGGTAGAGACTCCATATGGATAAACCTGCATGCTTCCGTTATTTCCGTTATTTGTATATGAAGGCCAGTTAGCCTCGGTAAGCGTGGCCGTTGTGGTAGTTCCTCCAAAACCGAAATACTCATTATAAGTACTTGGCCCGAAACTTCTCGGATTAATCATCATAAAGAAAGAAGAGTCCATGCCATTGGCGGTATATGGCTGACCATTGGGAATAGACATAAATTTTGCTCCCGCAGCCGTAGCATCTCCAAAATCAACCGACGGATTATAGTTATGTTTTATATCTGCCGGCACCAGGCTTGGTTGTCTTGTTGCGTTGGTCTGTGTATAATCATTTCCGGCAATAGACTGGTCTTCCCAAATAGACGGGGAAAAATTCTTATCAGCTCTTAGCCACATTCGTAGTCCGCTATCTACACCTCCGGGACCAATCACAAAGGTTGCAAAAGTAAAATAATCACCACCGGAATCAGAAAAATCTATGTTGGCAGGTGTCTGCACATAGCTTTCCCCATTCACTGTCGTCACAGACATAGGAACCCACGTATCTGATCCGTCAAAAACCGTATCAGTAGACCTTACCATATAAATTGTATTTACGGGAACAGCCGGTAGCGCTACTGTCACAGGTTGTGTAAATCCTGAAGTACGCTGAGCTTTCCATACTGCAGCCATGCGGTAATTAGCCCTGCTTCCGTTAGGAGGAACAACCGGAGCATTATAACTTCTTCTCAATCCGTTATCTCCCCAGCTCAAAAATTGCATATCTGCCAAATTGCTGGTGTTGTCTGCATTGGAAGCTACAAAATTTCCTGCCGAAATCACAACTTGGGATACGTCTTCATTGACCGAATTAGACTGCTTCTGATTCAGAGCAGATCCGTTATCTCTACCAATTCCTGCAATATTTTTATTATACGTAGAAGCATTAGTGCTCGTGTGATTCCACATTGCGGTCGTTGCATCAGATGCGATATAACTTTGTGGAGTACTTTGATCTAAAGTTATTCCATATTTATAGGCCAGGTAAGAATTTACTCTTTGTCTTTCCGCCGGTGTCTGGGTTCCGGAATACAAAATAAATTCCCCTATTCTGTCTCCTGCTAACGAAGTGCTTCCATTACCTCCGTCATTGTCCATGAGGAGAACAAGACCAGGATAATTACTTGTAGAGGAAACATTATTCGAAGGCTGTCCGTACGTTAAACCATTATTATCAAAAAAATAGTTCATGTTTGCACCTGATAAACTATTATAATAAGATTGTATACTCGGCATATTAGTTCCTACCGTATTAATGGT
Organism: Chryseobacterium indologenes; assembly: GCA_016025055.1. Taxonomy (NCBI): domain Bacteria; kingdom Pseudomonadati; phylum Bacteroidota; class Flavobacteriia; order Flavobacteriales; family Weeksellaceae; genus Chryseobacterium; species Chryseobacterium indologenes. The sequence goes on along the minus strand of CP065590.1, from coordinate 3,960,236 downwards.
ATTGGTTCCAAAAAAAACATCCCCCGATTCTTTTTCATTGTAAAATTCAGGTCGGTTGTTTTGAGTTCCGAAAAACGGAGACTGCCATACACCCGCGATGGTACCCGGATTGGAATTTCTTGTTGTCCCGTTCATGACAAATACAGATCTGTACGACGCCGATGTCGTTCTTGAAAGATGGGTATACGAGGTAAGTGCATTCGTTGTATTATCCGGAAATCCTAAAGGGAATTTATATCCTGATCGATATCCGTCTGTACTGACAATCTGAATTGCCGGATTAAAATTAAAACTGGGGATCGACGTGGCCGAACGGTAAACGGGTCTTGCCCCAATACCCGGATCGCCATAGTATCCTGGCATCCCCTGATTGGCTATCCCGTTAACTCCACCGACTTTTTGGTTTTCCCAGATGGAAACTTGTGTATTATCTGTTGTTGTGCCCGTTCCTGCGTCCGCTTTTACCCAAATCTGGAGATTACCGGAGACACCACCCGGAGATTGTGCCCATAGCGTACAGCTACCTAACGAGAACACAAAGAATAACTGCTTTTTCATTCATGTATCTTTTAAGGTTTGTATTTAATTAAAAAAATTAGTAATTCTTCAAAAATGTACTAATTCATTGGGAATAGGTGGAATATGGAAAATAATAAAAAAATAAAGCCATTAATCAGGGCAGTTGTAGGACAGCTGGCATTGTGACTTATAATTTCTGGTGAAATACAGAAACAATGCTAAAAAAATAAACTTTATCTTTTTGATATTTACCGCAAATGTATAATATATTTTTTTAATGAAATTACAATAATTTATATAAATTTATTAATATATTTCATTAAACTTATGAAAAAACTCTACATACAACAAGAAAAAACAGTGAAGTGTTTTAAAATATTAACTTTTTTACCATAAATTATTATTTTTTATAAATATCATAAGCTTTACATAGAATTTTATTCCCCTCACTCAGCCCCTGTAACGCGAAAAAGGATACCCATTCATACAATTTAACAGGTTCGGATTTGGAAAAACAAAAAAAATTACCTTATTTTATTCAAATTAACACTTGAAATATTCTTTTCATCAAACTTAAACAACCGCAGTAAAAGGGGAATTGCAAAATGTTTTTTGAAGAAAAAAGATTCTTTTAGTATTGAAAAAACATTAAATTTGCGACATTGATATTATGGACAAAAAGACACAAAAAAAACAGACTGAAACGCCGGAATCAGGCAAAATTTTATCTAAGCCCCGTATATTTTTCGGGCTAAGTTTTATACTTTTCTCAATCGTCCTGGCCCTATCATTCATTTCTTATCTGATGAATTGGAAGGCAGACCAAAGCCAGGCTGGTACCATGCTTGATAAAACGATAAAATCTTCCAACATTTTTGGTAAAGCCGGAGACTGGTTCGGGAATATTTTCATTTTTGAAAGTATAGGGATCGCCTCCTTTATTATTGCCTTTTTATTCCTTGTGGTAGGAACATTAATCCTTAAAAAGAAAATATTCAAGCCTTGGAAAACCATTGGGCATTCTTTGTTTTTTTATCTGCTGGCTTCCTATTTTTATGGGAGCATTGACCAAAGGACAGGGCGTGTTAGGAGGAGTATACGGATATCAGATCATGGATTACCTCAATTCTATCATAGGAAGTGTAGGTTTATGGACTGTATTGGTCTCAAGTATTTTGCTGTATTTCATTCTGGAATTTAATCTGCGTCCAAGTTCTGTAAAAGCAAAATTGAGTAAAATTAACGAGAATACGATCGGAAAAGTAAAATCTATGATGCCGGATTCTTCAGAAGATTTTGAGGCAGATGAAGAATTGAAAGAGGAAGCTCAAGAAGAACTTTCCCATATTACTGTAAGCGAAGTTGCACAGGATATTCCAAATAATAAAATGAAAGAGCAGGAACCGGTAAGTGTTCCGAAGGGATTCCCTGAGGTTCCGGTTTCTACGAATATAGAAACAATCAGCACTCCTAACCATACTTCTTTTGAAGATGAACCTAAGGACATTCCTCAGCCCGTGAGTCTGAATCTTTCGACAAAACCTGTTGTTCCGGTTTCAAGTCCTGAAGATGCTTTTGACATCAGGCCTTCAGCTCCATCTCCTTCGATTGCAGGAACCATCCCGGGCCAGGAAAACATTAAGTTCAATGTAGAAGTTGCTCCGGTGATTGATGTTTTGGATGATTCTGACAAAAAATCTCAGGAATTGGTAGAAAAGCATGGCCTTTATGATCACAAACTGGACCTTGCCAATTTCCAGATGCCTCCTGTGGACCTGCTGAAAGATTATGGAAATGAAGAAATTTCTATCAATAAAGAAGAACTTGAAGAAAACAAAAATAAAATCGTAGGACTCCTTAAAAACTTCAACGTTGGTATTGCAGAAATTAAAGCGACGATCGGGCCCACAGTAACATTATATGAAATTGTTCCTGAAGCCGGAATCAGAGTAGCAGCAATTAAAAAGTTACAGGACGATATTGCGTTGAATCTTTCTGCCTTAGGTATCAGGATTATTGCCCCTATGCCGGGTAAAGGAACAATCGGTATTGAAGTTCCCAGAAAAAACCCTACCATGGTTTCTATGCGTTCTGTAATTGCTTCTCACAAATTCCAGAATACGGACATGGATCTTCCGGTAGTTTTCGGGAAAACGATTTCTAATGAAATTTTCATGGCAGATCTTTCAAAAATGCCTCACCTTCTTATGGCAGGGGCAACAGGACAAGGTAAGTCGGTAGGTATTAATGCCATTCTTACCTCTCTTCTTTATAAAAAACATCCCAGTGAACTGAAGTTCGTAATGGTTGACCCTAAAAAGGTGGAACTTTCATTATATTCAAAAATTGAAAGACATTATCTGGCCAAGCTTCCTGATGCGGAAGAAGCTATCATCACAGATACCAACAAGGTGATCAATACCCTGAACTCTTTGTGTATTGAGATGGATACCAGATATGATCTTCTTAAAAATGCCTTCTGTAAAAACTTAAAAGAATACAACAAAAAATTTGCAGAAAGAAAATTAAACCCGGAAAACGGCCATCGTTTCTTACCATACATCGTTTTGGTAGTGGATGAGTTTGCCGATCTGATCATGACCGCAGGAAAAGAGGTTGAACTGCCAATCGCCAGATTAGCTCAGCTTGCAAGAGCCGTAGGTATCCACCTTATCGTAGCTACACAGAGACCTTCGGTAAATGTAATTACAGGTATGATCAAAGCCAATTTCCCTGCAAGGGCGGCCTTCAGAGTAATATCCAGTGTAGATTCAAGAACGATTCTGGATTCTCCGGGAGCGGATCAGCTGATTGGTAAAGGAGATATGCTATATTTTAATGGTAATGAAATCTTGAGACTTCAGTGTGCTTTCGTAGACACACCGGAAGTTGAGAGACTTGCAGAATTCATCGGAGAGCAAAAAGGATATTCATCTGCATTTATACTTCCTGAATATGTATCTGAAGATTCAAACAGCAGTTCGGTAGGAGCTTTTGACCCGAACGAAAAAGATGCATTGTTTGAAGAAGCGGCAAGAATTATTGTTTCTACGCAACAAGGTTCTACTTCTATGCTTCAGAGACAGCTGAAACTGGGATACAACAGGGCCGGAAGAATTATGGACCAGCTTGAAGCAAGCGGCATTGTCGGAGGTTTTAACGGTGCTAAAGCAAGAGAGGTACTGATCAGTGACCTTCATTCTCTGGAACAGTTTCTTGAAGATTTGAGAAATTAATCAATCTTGATTCAAATGATTTCAAATAAAAAAACGAATCCGATTTGCTAACCTGTTTATTTTCAAACAACAATCAAAAGCAGGAACAGCCTCTCTCATCCTTTGGAACAGTTTTTGAAATATTTGCGTCAATACAGGGGAAACGATTGATTTGATCCCTTAGAGTCAAAAGTATATAAAAGATTATTAGTAAAATGAAAAATATTATTTCAAAAGTTATATTAGGAAGTTTCGTTGTAGGTGCGGTAAGTATGGCAAGTGCCCAGAAAATTGATGCAAAGGCTAAAAAAATATTAGATGATATTACAGCCAACTATAAATCTAAAAAGAATTCTTACTTCAAATTTTCTTTTGGAAGCGGTCTGAACGAGCAGGTAACCAAAACTGAACCCGGTATTTATTATTCTGCCGGAGATAAGTATAAATTAAAGATCATGGATACCGAACAGATCTTTGACGGAAATAAAATCTATAACATCAACGCCGATGATATGGAAGTAACGATAGCAAAGCCTAACGGAAGCAGTGCCCTCTTCTCCCCTATCAATTACCTGAGCACTTATAGAAACGACTATAATGTAACGTATAATGGTAAGAAAACAGTAAACGGTGTGAATGCAGATTTCATTAAGCTTACTCCGGTAAAGTCAAACGGAATAAAATATGTCTATCTTTTTGTAGATTCCGCCAAAAAGCAAATGGTAAAGCTTGAGCAGCACGGAAGCAATAAAGATGTTGCAGTAATCGCTATCAAAGAATACAAGGAAAATCAGGAACTGGATCCTAATATGTTTGTGTTTGACAAGAATAAGTTTAAAAACTACGTCATTACGGAACTTTAAAAACCTGATAGCGAATCCACAACGGGTAAATTTGCTTTTAACGTTAAAAAAATAACAAAATATAAGAAGCCACAAGTAAACTTTGTGGCTTTTTGATTAATTTTGGCGCATGTTAAAAATACTAGACCGATATATCATAAAAACCTTCTTTGGACCGTTTTTCTTTATATTCAGCGTATTGTTTTTCATTTTTATTGTAAACATTATCTGGGTTCAACTGGGACAATTTATGGGAAAGGGATTAAGCTACTGGCAAATCCTTAAACTTCTTTTTACCTTGGGGTAAATGTTATCAGTATGGTTCTCCCGCTTACGATTCTTTTGGCGAGTATTATGTCATTCGGAGAGTTCGGGGAACGCTATGAGCTTGCCGCAATGAAAGCTGCAGGAATTCCTCTGACCAGGGTAATGACTCCTTTATTGGGTATTGCTACCATATTGGCAATTATGCTCTTCTTTTTCTCCAACAATATTATTCCTGATTTTCAGAAAAAGGCAAAGAACATGCTGTTCAATATTGCCCAAACAAAGCCTGCAATCAATTTTACTCCGGGGCAATTTATCGACCAGATTCCAGGATATATGGTAAAGTTTGATAAAATATATGGTGAAAACGGGGAAAATATAGAAGGTGTTTTTGTCCATAAAAAAGCAAGTTCTTACGAAAACCAGCAATCCGTGGTTGCAGAAAAAGGAAAGTTTGTTCCTGCTACAAACAAAAATTTCCTGAAACTGGTTTTGTATAACGGCTATATCTTTGAGGATAATTTTGCGGGAAGAGGTGATCTGGTGAAACAAAAACAACCCGATCAGTCTATCAAATTCGACACGTTGGTTTCTCACTTCAACATTAGTGAGATCATCAATAAAGCTATCGAAGAGGAGAAAATTACGGATGATTACCGCTTTCAGACTTATAATCAGCTGAATCAAACGATCGCTACCAGCAAAAAGGAAAATGAACAGTTTTTTACCAACATCGGAAATGATGTTTTAAGCCAGACCAATTCAGTTATCAGCTATATGGATAAGGGCAATAAAGCTAAGGTCGCTGCCAAAGCCCAGATAAAACTGGATACTGTAAAAGGAACTAAAAAACTGGATATCATCTATAATTCCTACAACAGACTCGACAACCTGAAAACATCACTGGAATCAAGAAAGAATGAATTCAGCACCAACGTAAAATACTTTAGTAAAATTGTTATTTATCAACAGAGAATTGTGTCGTATTCTGTAACCTGTATCATCTTTTTCCTGATCGGGGCCAGCTTAGGATCTATCATCAGAAAGGGAGGTATGGGCCTTCCTGTGATTATAGCTATTGTGATCTTCATCGTATTTTATGTATTGAATGTAGGAGTGGAAAACATGTCATGGAGTGGAAAAATGAATCCATATCTGGCGGCGTGGCTTCCTAACCTGATTCTTCTCCCTTTTGGAGTTTGGATGACCTACAAGGCATTGACCGATTCTCAATTATTTGATGCTGAAAAATATAAGGCATTCTTTAAACCGATTGTTAAATTGTTTGTAAAAAATAAAGAGCATCAGAGATATCAATAGTACATGAACGATTAACTTAAAATAATAAAGAAGTCCGGAAAATTCCGGACTTCTTTTGGTTTATATTTAAAAATTATCTTCTATTATGATTTTAAATATAAAAAATTATCTTTGCGTACATTAAAAAAATAACCATGAAGAAATTACTACTGATGGGCCTCTTTAGCTTTCTTTCCGTGAATATGTACGCGCAGGAGGAGACAGATACTTACAATGGCCAGAAATATGGATATATAATTGATCAATCCGGAAAAAAGATTGAAGGGGTTGTACGCCTTAACGGAAGTTCTGTAAGCCCGTGGCAAAATCAGCTGAAAGTAAAATTTGCTGCTGTTGCCGATATTGATAAGGTAAAAAACCGGATCAAGTATAAGACGTACGACGCTGATGAGATCAAAGAGTACATGATCTACGAAGGTGACAATCCCAGAATTTTCAAAGCTGTAAAATATTCGAATACCAGAGAAGCCCTTATAGGATCTGAAAGCTCCACAGGAATAGGTGCAGGGTTTAAAGCCCTTAACAACCTTTCGAGGACGTCTCAATTTGCAGAGCTCGTGATGGATGGTAAAATCACGGTGTATAAATTGTATGGCTACCCGACATCAGTCACTGCCAATACAGCATATGCAATCTCACAGGCAGAGGCCGACCGGTTAATTAATAATCCCAATTATATTTATTCCAAAAAAGGAGGAAAAGCAGAAGAGCTTACCCCTTCAAAAGCAAAAATTATTATTGCAGATTGTCCTTATGCAAAAGGTAAAATGGCAAAAGGCGAATACGGATCTCTGAAGAATGAAGAAAAAAAGAGAACGGGACTTGGAAAGTTTATCCGGGATGAAATAAGTAACACAATGACTGATAAGCTATCATTGGTGAATGAAGTGATCTATGATTATAATGAAAATTGTAAATAAAATCCAGTCATACGAACACCTATTAAAAAGCCTTATATTTTAGGTAATCATAAAAAAGAGATTCAATGGTGAATCTCTTTTTTATTTTTAATCTTAAGCCTAAAACTTATAAACAAAGGCGTTGATATTCATTCCAGCGCCTACCGAAGCAAACAGGACCACATCATCCTTTTTGATTTTATGATGTTCCATTTCATCCTGTAAAATCATCGTCAGCAAAGACGGAATGGTTGCCACGCTGCTATTACCCAGTTTATGGATCACCATAGGCATAATGTTTTCAGGAACTTTCATTCCATACAGTTGGTAAAATCTGTCAACGATAGCTTCATCCATTTTTTCATTAGCCTGATGGATAATGATCTTATTTAATTGATCAATAGAATAGCCACTGCTGTCAAAACATTTTTTCATAGCATCAGGAACATTGGAAAGGGCAAATTCATATATTTTCCTTCCATCCATCTTAATATACCTTGTATCAGGACATTTCTCATTATTATATGATTTTCCGAAATACAGATAATCCTTCTCAGCAAATGTATAGGAAGCTGACAGATGAGACTTTATGCCTGATTCATCATCAGGGTTAGCATCCAAAATCGCCGCACCGGCTCCGTCAGCATAGATCATGCTGTCTCTGTCATGAATATCCACAACACGCGAAAGCGTTTCTGCTCCAATAACGAGACAGCGCTTTGCAATTCCCGCTTTAATAAATGCATTGGCCTGTATTACCCCTTCAATCCAACCCGGACATCCGAACAAAACGTCATAGGCAACGCAAAAATTATTTCTGATTCCCAGTAAATGTTTCACTCGTGCTGCAAGGCTTGGAACCATATCTGATTGAACAGTTCCGAAACGGACATCACCAAAATTATGGGCAAATATTATATAGTCTAATGTTTCGGGATCAATCTTTGCATTTTCGATGGCTTCACGGGCAGCAATAAATCCTAAATCTGAAGTAACCTGAGTATTGTTAGCATATCTTCTCTCTTCAATACCGGTGATCTTTTTTAATTTCTCTGTTATAGACGCATTGTTTTCTTTTAATAATATTCCTCTTTCATTTAGAAAAATATGTTTATCAAAAAACAGGTTTGTGATCGTTTCAGATGGAATGTAGTTCCCCACACCAATAATTTTTGTCATCCTTTAATGTTTAACTTCCTGTTTTAATAAGGTTTTGCAGGAATAATTTTATAAATATAATGAATTAACGTCAATACTTGTCAATATATTATAATCGTTCGGGCCATTATGCGAAAAAATAAAATGATTCACATAACAACTTTCGTTTTGCCTAAAGATGGGAATAAAAAAGAGGCTTCCTTTTGGGAAACCTCTCGTGATATATTTTCAAAAAACTGAAAAATTATACCTTCATAATTTCAGCTTCTTTTGTCTTAAGATGCTCATCGCAAAGCTTTACATATTTATCGGTATATGTCTGAATTTCTTCTTCCACACCTTTTACAACATCTTCAGAAACTCCGTCTAGCTTTTTAAGCTCTTTCAAACCGTCCTGTCTCGCGTTTCTTACTGTTACTTTTGTTTGCTCTGCCTCTACTTTAGCCTGTTTCGCCAATTCTCTTCTTCGGTCTTCTGTTAAAGGCGGAACATTAAGAATGATATTTTCCCCGTTATTAGAAGGCGCAAAGCCTAAATTTGAATTGATGATTGCTTTTTCAATTGCATTGATTGCTGTTCTGTCCCAAGGTTGAATAGAAATAGTCATTGCATCTGGAATAGAAACGTTCGCAACCTGGTTAAGAGGAGTCATAGCTCCATAATATTCCACCATTACATCCTGAACCATAGAGGTAGAAGCACGTCCCGCTCTAATTCTTTGAAATGCATGATCCAGGTGCTTTACAGCTGCGTCCATGTCCTGCTTTACAGATTCTAATATAAGATCTAATTCTTCCATTATTATTTGATAGTTTGATAAATTACACATTTTAATACATACTGACAATCAAATAGCTAACTATTCAAAACCTTTGTTTTTTAAGTCCTTTCCACTATTTTTACTATTCAGTGGTGCAAAAATAATAATTGTTTTCGATATTTCAGTACATCGGCTTTCCCAATTTTTAACTTCTCACTCATTTATACTCTACAGGAACCCGGAAAGGTTGCCCACGGCTTATTATCGGTTGTTATGTGTCTTTTCCTTTTCATTTCTTATCAGAGAGCAGTAAATATAAATAAAAAACCTCCCGAAGGAGGAAAGTGATAAATGAAATATATAAAAGTGATGTGGTGTTAAATAAAGTTTCTCTTAAAAACCTGCATTAACATTAGCAATGCATATGCCAACAAGGTCACTGTTTAAGGAAATCACTCTTTTTGTGGTACGTATTTATAAAATAAAAATTTCTTCAAAAAAATAATACCACATCAACCATTTAGCCCCTACTGTGGCATATTGCTTGATAATGCATAAAAAACATTTTAAAACTAGCAATGGAACCAATTCACGAAGAATTATACGATAATGAAGTTACTGTAACACTTGCGCTTTTAAATAGAGATTTACAAGAAATGATGAATCATTGCGCATTATATAAGTGGAAATATGAAATGATTAATTCTTACAACCTGCAGGTTCGCATCCCAAAAGACTCAGTTCATTTGTTATTTTATTTAGGGCATAAAATTCTGTCCGGGTTGAGTCTGGCAGCCGATCCCGACAATGCTAATTTACAGTTACAAATATAGGGGGATCCAGTTTATTAAAAATTATATGCCCACACTGAATAAGAGTAAATGAAAGAATAGCAGTAAAAATCGGTAGTGGTGTATTGTATAATTTCGTTTAATGAAACAGTTTATTCTACATATTGATAATCACGTAGCCATTGTAAGGTTGCGGCAAAAAAATTAGGCAATGCTTGAAAAGCATTGCCTAATTTATATAATTAAAAGAATGACATTCTGAAGACAGTACCGATGTACTATTCCAGATCTCATCATCTATTATTTACAAATCAACTAAAGTACCTACATTCTCCCCATCTACAATTCTTTCAAGATTGCCATCTTTATTCATATCGAATACAATGATAGGCAATTTATTTTCATGGCTCAGGGTGAAGGCAGTCATATCCATTACTTTAAGGTTTTTGGCATATACTTCATCAAAAGATAATGAATTGTATTTTACAGCATCTGCATTCTTTTCAGGATCGCTGTCGTAGATTCCGTCTACTCTTGTCCCTTTAAGGATCACATCTGCTCCAATTTCAATAGCTCTTAAAGTGGCAGCTGTATCGGTTGTAAAATAAGGGTTTCCTGTTCCTGCCCCGAAGATCACGACTCTCCCTTTTTCAAGGTGTCTTACTGCTCTTCTTTTGATGAAAGGTTCAGCAACTTTATCCATTTCGATTGCCGACTGAAGTCTGGTTTTGATACCTGCATCTTCCAATGCTCCCTGCAATGCCATTCCGTTGATCACGGTAGCCAGCATTCCCATATAATCTCCCTGTACTCTATCCATTCCTTTTGCAGCACCTGCTACGCCACGGAAAATATTTCCACCTCCGATAACGATAGCAACTTCACAGCCCTTTTCAACTACTTTTTTGATCTCTGCAGCATATTCCTGCAGTCTTTCGTTGTCAATACCGTATTGTCTGTTCCCCATTAAGGCCTCACCGCTCAGTTTCAAAAGGATTCTTTTATATTTCATCTTTTATTTTTAGTAACTTTTTATTAGGATGGGTTTCCCCAGAATTTGATTTTGCAAATATAATCATTAAAGATATTGATAGAAGAAAAATATTTAATTAGAAATAATGTCAGAAATATTTTGAAAAGTACGAAAAAGGATTATTTTTGCATTAATTATAAACTGAATTGAAGAAAATTATCATTTTTTCATTATTTCTATCTGGAATTGTTTCTTATGCGCAAACAGGAACAAATGTTTATCCGTTCTTAAATGTACCTGTTTCTGCAAGACAAGCAGCCCTTGGAGGAGATGCGATTTCTGTAAGAGATTCTGATGTTTCCTTTGCTATTGCAAACCCGTCCCTTTTAAACAAAGACTCTGATAAACAGCTTTCTGTAAACGCCACGGCATACCTTGCTGATTCAAAATACGGTACCATTGCCTATGCCAAAGACTTTGAAAATGGTCACATGGCTACCATCAATGCCCGTTATATGAGTTACGGAAGTATTCCGAGAACAGATGAAAGCGGATTTCAGAATGGAGACTTCAAAGCTTCAGATGTTGCCATCGGTGCAGGATATGCCTACCAGTTTGAAGAAGACTGGACGATCGGTGGGGGTCTTAATTTTGTGACTTCAAAAATTGATAATTATACTTCTTCTGCCATCTCAGGAACTGCAGGGGTTACCTATCACAACAAAAAAAACAAAGAAGTTCTTTCCCTTGTTCTGAGAAATTTCGGATTCCAGTTAAAATCATTCAATGGAGTGCGCGAAAATCTTCCATTCAGAATTGATCTTGGATATACCAAAACTTTAAAAAATTTCCCTTTAGCTATTACTGTTACAGCCCATGATCTCCAGAAGTTCGACATTTCTTCCGAATATAATGTTGAAGGTCAGAAAGTGAATGCCGGCAGAAAGATTGCCGACCACTTCTCTTTAGGGGCAGAGTTATTCCCGGAAAAAAGCTTCAATATCAGACTCGGATACAATGTAAAAAGAGGAAATGAGCTTGCTGTGGCGGATCAGAGAAACTTTTCAGGGCTTTCGGCAGGATTTGGAATTAAAGTTTCGAGGTTCCGGATCGATTATGCTCATGTGAGATATCACAACTCATCCAATGTCAATCAGATAGGAGTTTCCATGGACCTTTCAAGCCATGCTGGAGAATAATTTATCTCTCTGAAAATCTTAGAATAAGTAATAAATTTCTTGCCTTCTCTTGATTTTTTAAAAAAAATCTTGAAATTTGCAGTATGAAAAAACCAGTAATTGCTATCGATGGGTACTCGTCTACCGGAAAAAGTTCTATCTCCAAAATCATTGCCGATAAGCTGGGACTTATTCATATGGACACGGGAGCACTTTACAGAGGAGTTACCTGGTATGCATTGCAACACTGCCTGAATGACAATGGTCAGATCGATCTTGACCAACTATTTTCTTCTTTCAGCAACATCAATCTTGAGTTTAAAAACAGTGAAGGAACACTCGTTCTTTATCTTAACAACGAAGATATTTCTAAGGAAATCCGTACCAATCTGGTATCCGAAAATGTAAGCCTTGTCGCCAAACAAAAAGAAGTCAGAGGTTTTTTATTACAATCTCAGCGTTCTTTGGCAGAAAAAGGAGGTGTCATTATGGATGGACGTGACATAGGGACAGTAGTTCTGCCAAATGCGGACTATAAATTTTTCCTTACTGCCAGTATTGATGAAAGAACAAACAGAAGGTTTCTTGAACTTAAAAGCCTGGGGATTGAGGCTGTCAGAGAGCAGGTGAAACAAAACCTTATCGACAGGGATAAGATAGACAGTGAGCGTGAAATCGCCCCTTTAAAGCAGGCAGAGGACGCTATAGTTGTTGATAATTCTGAATTGACAAAGGAAGAAACTATAGAACTTATTCTATCCCACATTCAAAAGATTTAACAATTTTTAATAGGCATAAAGCCTCCTTTGGTATACAAATTGTAAGTTTTATTACTGAAAAAACTAATCTATTATTAATTTTAAAAAACTTAAAATGTCTAGAAAAGGAAAAAATACAGCAGGTATATTGGCAGGACTTCTTGCAGGTGCTGCAGCAGGTGTAATCTTAGGAATTTTATATGCACCTGAAGAAGGAAAAGAAACCAGAAAAAAAATCAAAAATAAAACAAACGATTTAAAAGATCAGGCTAAAAATAAGTATGGAGAGGTTTCTGAAAAGGTAAAAGACCAGTATGGCAATATTTCTTCTACTTTCAAAGAAACAGCGAATAACGTAGCACATACTGTGAAAGACGGATACGACAAGTACAAAGATCAGATTGTTTCTAAAACAGCTGATGTAGTAAAGGATGTAGAGGCTGAACTTAACGATCTAAAAAAATAAGTAATTTATCTTCTTTAAGTAAATTACAAGAAGGAACTTTTGCATAAAAGTTCCTTTTTTTGTAACTTTAAAAAAAAACAATGATAGAAACTATTAAAGAATACGCCTCGAAGAGAATAGATCTTCTGAAAATTGAAGCTACTGAAAAATCTTCTCTTTCGGCAGGGCTCATTACCTACTTTGTAGTACTGCTTGTTGCTTTTGCTTTTTTTATTATCCTTTTCAATTTTGGAGTCGCTTTCCTTATCGGTAAGGCGTTGGATAATTATTCCTACGGATTCTTAATTGTTGCTGCATTTTATGCGTTGGTAATGGCTTTCGTTATTGCTTTCAAAAATAAAATCGTCAATACTGTTGCAGATCAGGTTATTAAATTTTTAAATCATTAAGCTATGGGCAGAAAATATGAAAGCATTGAAGAATTAAGAAGAAAGAAAAAACTGCTTCAGGGTGAAATAAGTGATCTGGAGAATCTTCTTACTTTTAAAAATACCAAAGAGAGTCTGAGTGCTTTTACCAATGGTTTAAGTGATCAGTATCTTCAGGAAAAAGTGGATGAAGACGGTGATGAAAAAGTAGTTTTAAGAAAAGATGTCATTGCAAAACAGCTTACCTCGGAAGTAAAAGATCTGCTGATCAGTAAAAATACAGCAGTAGGAATTGCCAGCTCTGCCTTCAAAGGAGGAAATATCACAGACAGCCTGGTTAAACTCGGTGTTACTGCCCTGGTAGGAAACTACGCCAAAAAGAATATGAAAAGCTCTAACTGGAAGAAAAAACTGATAGGGGTAGCTTTAATATACCTCGCTCCTATTGCCTTGAAATATGTCCGTAAGAAAATGGAAGTGTATCAGAAAAATAAAAGTGTATCCAGTATGGAACAATTGATATAACAATTTATATAGATGTCAGACATCAGATTCCGGATGTATCGGTTGAGTAATTAATTTTTCCCCAACCTGTTAAAAGTCTGAAATCTGATATCTGAAATCTGAAGTTTATTTTGAAAATAACTGTCCTAAAATAATTCCCGCAGCCATCGAAACATTTAAACTTTCTGTAGACTGCGATTTTCCAAATCTCGGAATGCTGATACTTTTCTGAAGAAGCGTCTCCGTCTCCGGCCTCATACCATTACCTTCATTTCCTAAAATCAGGTTGATCTTCTCAGGTTTTTCAAAAGTGTAGATATTTTCCCCTTCCATATCGGTTCCGATATTTACATTCTGAGTTGTTGAAAGATACTCTACAAGGTCTGTATAGACCACATTTACCCGGGTAAAAGATCCCATGGTAGCCTGAATTACCTTCGGATTGTAAAAATCCACAGTGTCTTCACTGCAGATGATCTGTTCTATCCCAAACCAATCTGCCAACCGGATAATAGTTCCTAAATTTCCGGGGTCCTGAATACCATCCAGAACCAACTGAATATTTTTATCCTCCAATCTTTCATCATCAGCCAGATGACATACTGCAACAGAATCTTTTGGGGTTTTTAAAAAACTGATTTTTTTCAACTCATTTTCAGAGATATGAGTGATGGGAATGTCTGTACGGTCCAATTTTTGCGGATCGGTTGAGAATATTTCTTTAACTTTAAAATTGGAATTAGAAAGTTCACAAATGATTTTATTACCTTCAACCAAAAACAAATTGTATTTTTGTCTGAACTTCTTTTTATCTAAAGATTGTAAAACTTTTATTGTATGAGCTGTAAGCATTTTAAGAATTCTCCTCAAAAATATTATAAAATTATCTCATTTGCAACATTTGTTGGTCTCCTTTATGCTTGTAGTACAACAAAAAAAGTTCCGAACGGTGAATATCTCCTTACCAGGAACAATTTCGACTTCGAAGACAAAAGAGAATTTTTTGATGATGAACTAAAAGATTACGTACAACAGAAGCCTAATAAAAAGCAGCTTCTCTTCATGCCCTTAGGATTGCTTTTCTACAATATGGCCAATCCTAAATATGATACGGTCCTTAATGAGTATATGACGTATCCCGGGGAAATGAGAAATCAGAAACTGAGAGATTCTCTGTTCCTTAAATACAACATGAAAAGCAGTGTAGGAAAAAGCCTTCTTTTTGACCGTTTATTACACAATTGGGGTACTCCGCCTGTTATTCTTGATCAGGGGCGAACAGAAAAAAGTGCGGAATCTATCAAAAAAGACTCGTCTACAGAGGGTTTTGGGATGGTGATGTTAAATTTAACAATAAACTGGACTCCGCTTCTAAAAAGGCAACAGTAGATTATATCATCAGACACAACGATCCTACTTATATCAAAGATTATTATTTTAATATTCCTGATCAGGGAATAAAACAAATTTATAATGATCATATTGATAAAACCCTTGTAAGAGCCGGACAAATCCTTGACCAAACAGCTCTTGAAAAGGAAGTGACCCGAATTACAGACCTGATGAGGGAATCAGGGTATTACAGGTTCAACAGTTCCAATGACGAAATATATTTCGTCGCCGATTCGCTGAAAAGTAAAAAACAGGTTCCGGTTACCCTGGAAATTCATAAAGACTCACTGGACCGCCCTTATAAAAAAGCTACTTTCGGAAATATCGACGTTGCGATTGTAGATGAAGCAAGCGATTACCCCAAAAATACTGTTAAAGACAGTTTGAGAAGAATACGATTCCATAAAATGAATGATAAGTATAAATCATCATCACTATGGAGAGCTATCATTGTAGATAATAAACAGCTTTTTGATCAGCAGAAACTGGATGTGACGAAGAGGAATCTTATGACCATGAACAATTTCAGCATCGTAAAAGCAAGAGACTCCTTGAGACAGGGAGGAATGACCACGCCTAACGACAGTATTGTAGATGTTTTATATGTATTAAAACCACTTCCGAAGTATGAACTTAAAGTAGGAACGGATCTTAATTATTCCCAGATTCTGAATCTTGGAATCTCTCCTTCTGTAGATCTTACGACCCGTAATGTTTTCAGAGGTGCGGAAAACCTTTCCACCAGTCTTTCCGGGACATTCGGTTCTATCAGGAGTACAGGTGATATTGATAAAAGAACGCTGGCATATGAACTATCTGCCCAGGCATCCTTAAACTTCCCGCGGCTGTTGCTGCCTTTTAATTATTATAAATTTATCCCTAAAAGATATACACCCACTTCATCCATTTTGCTGGGAGCTTCAATACAAAATAACATCGGTCTCGGAAGATTAAACTTTAATACAGGATTGAACTACCAGGCGAATGTAAATGAACAGGTTTACCATAAGCTGACCTTATTCAATACACAGATCAGTTTGACGAAGAATAAGAATGCGTACTATGACTATTTCAGGAACGACATGTTGGTAAGAGATGAAGCGTTTAACAGTTATTTTGCTTATGATCCCGCAGCCAAAACAGCTTATGAATCTGGGGCGGTGTCGATGGATCAGTTATCCGAGCGAATCATTACCGATGACACGTATCGTGCCACTCTTGGTCAGCAGGGGCTTGACCTTTTGTCAACTTTCAGAGGGAGTCTTATTAACAAAGAAAGGCAAACTCAGGATGTGCTTATTTCATCCATGATCTACAACTTTGTATACAATGAGATTGGTAAAAAAGAATATCCCAATGCCTTTTACTTCAATGGAAAAGTTGAGCTGGCAGGTAATATCCTAAGCCTTTTCAATAAAAGAAGTAATGACGGCGGAGTTGTTATGGGTCCTCAAAAAACAATCTTCGGAATCCCTTATGCACAATATGTAAAATTTGATATTGATACCAGAAAATATTTCAAATTCAATGGTAACCAGACATTGGTTCTGCGACAGTTTGTCGGTGTAGGTATTCCTTATGGGAATTCTGATGATATGCCTATTATCAAATCCTATTTCAATGGTGGATCAAACGATATCAGAGCCTGGGTTGCCTTTGGGGGATTAGGTCCTGCAGATTCTCAGGTGGACGAAAGAGTGCGTACTTATATGACCAACGATATTAAGCTCACCACCAATATTGAATACAGAATTCCTTTTACCAGTATGTATGAAGGGGCGTTGTTTACCGATATCGGAAATACATGGAGTCTTCGTGATCACAATGATGCACATAACGATGTCTTTAAATTCAATAAATTCCTGGGACAAATGGGTATCGGAAGTGGATTTGGATTAAGGGTAAACGTAGCTTATATTACGTTAAGATTAGATTTTGCCTATAAAATCTATGATCCTAACAAAGCTGAAGGAGATCGTTGGAGAATCAAAAACATTCAGCCTTTCAAACCAACACTTAATATTGCCTTCGGGTATCCTTTCTAATCCGGAGAAACACCCAGAATAAAATATACTACAGCAATCACACGGGCGAGGATTTCCCTCGCCTGATTTCTGTAAAAGCTTTCAGGTTTATTGACATCCTGAGCATCAAACCCCAAAGCATTCATATCATTATTTCTTGCAAAAAATAAGGCACGCAGATTATGGTATCCCTGTGATACAATGATTACATTTTTCTTTTTGTAGACATCTTTACAACGAAGAATACTCTTGTACGTATTAAAGCCTTTCGGATCTTCTATGATAATATCTCCGGGAACGCCTTCCTGATAAACCAGATAATTTTTCATGGCAGCCGGTTCATTATAGCCTTTGCTTTTCTCTCCGCTTACAATAATTTTTTTAATTTTTCCATGGTGATAAAGAAGAGCTGCCGCATCCATCCTTTTGGTAAAATAAGGATTTGATAATCCTGATCTCATCTTAGGAGAAGTTCCTAAAACAAGGGCAATCTCTCTGGGAGGAATTTTAGATATTTTGGTGTAGGTACGACCATTCGTAAGCCCGAAAACCCAGACATTACAGAAACATATCATCAGAATTCCCAACTCTAATGACACTAAACCTAAATTGAATATGTTCCTAATAATTCTCAACTAAGATCAAAGTTAAGCTTTATTTTTTTACTTTTCACAATAGACATGCAAGCCAGTATATGCCCCTGCGCTTCCTCTTTTTCCGTAAGATATTCATTCTCCAACAGTTCCACTTCTCCTTCTTCCAGAGAACATTCACAACTGCCGCAAATTCCGGATTTACATGAATAAGGCACAGGAAATTTTTGAATTAAAAGCTGTTGCAGAATCCGATCCTTATTATCAGGGAGATGTGTATTGTATTCTTTCCCCAGCATAGTAAACTTCACCTCAATATCTTCAATAAGCGGAAATTCTTTCTCAACAGGATAAATATCATCATTATATTCTTCAAAAAGTTCAAAATGAATATTTTTTTAGGAATTCCGTGATGGTAACAAGCGTTGGCTAAGGTCTTAATCATTTCTCCTTTTCCGCATATCAGTACTTCATCAACGGCATCCCAGATGGTAGATTCTTCATCAGTATCATCCAGATGAAGAATCTGGTTAATGATTAAGTTTAATTTCTTTTCGTCTAATCTACCATAGAAAAACTGATCAGCTGTTTTTTCTTGTGAGAAAAAATAAAAAATCTGAAGCCTGTCACCATTTGTCCGTGCCAGATTGTCCAGTTGATCACGATATATCAGCTCATCGGAACTCTTGTTTCCAAAAAATAAAAACAATCTTGTGCGTGGTTCGTTATGAAGGATGTTTTTAAAATGACTTAATATGGGGGTAATTCCAATGCCTGCCGCAAAAGCAACGATCGTTCTAAACTCACTTGGTTTAGAGACTATGGTAAATCTGCCTGCGGGTTCGCTTATCAGCAATTCGTCTCCCACCTGGTAATTCCTGAATAGCTGCGAAGTAGCTCCATCAATAGAATTTACCTTTATTCCAAGATCTATTTTCCCCTCGTAGGGTGCCGAAGTCATTGAATAGTCATTAATAACCTCTTTACCATGAGATTGAAATTTCACACTCACGAACTGCCCTGCTTCAAACTTAAAATTTTCTTTTAAATTCTCAGGAATTTCGAACTCCAGAGAAAAAGTATTTTTGGTCAGCTCTTCCTTTTTCGCTATTTTTAACGGATGAAACTGTATAAGTTTCCCTTTGTAGATTTGTTGTTCCATAACTTCAATTCAAAAATAGATAAAAAATAATTTATGAAGAAGATAATTTTATCCACGTTGATTTTAACTGCATTGTACAGCTGTAAAAAAGACGCTAAGACAAACGATGCCCAATCAACAACAGATTCCCTTTCTGTAACCCAAAATACAGATAATAAAGCTGATACATATGTACCGAAAGAACATTCTCCTGAAAACGTCGGCCAGCATTTAGCTAAAAATAACGATACGTTATATGTCACTAATTTTTTTGCTACATGGTGTGGTCCTTGTATGAGAGAGATCCCAAGTTTCAAAAACAAAATGCAGGAGCTGCAAGGTAAACCTGTAAAGTTCACCTTCGTAAATCTTGATGATAAATCCGAGTGGGATACTTCAGTAAAAAACTTTGTCGTAGAAAATAACCTGGGGAAAAATGTTATCCTGTTAGACGGACAAAAAATAGACCCGACCTTCTTTTCCAGTAATTTCAAACAATGGGACGGAGGATCGATTCCTTTTACTTTTATGAGAAAAGGAGACAAAACGGATGAGTATCTGGGAATGATGACTGAAGAAGTGTTGAATTCCAAGATTGATTCTTTTTTAAAGTAATCTATACAGACTTCTTTCCGAATCATGTCAAAAAGGTTTAAAATCCTGTGTCTATTATTAGTTATTGCAATCATTATCGGTGCAGTTATCAATCTGAACACAGGATTTTTAAGTTTAGATATCATAGATTTTTTTCAAAATTCCCCACAGAACCAAATTGCAGAAATCCGGATCAACCGTGTACTGGTTATGCTTCTTGCAGGAATTTCAATTCCTACTTCCGGTTTTTTGATGCAGGAGTATTTTCAAAACCCGCTGGCAGGGCCGGATATCCTGGGAATCACCTCGGTAGCCAGTTTGTCGGTAGCATTTTATATTTTCTTTTCCCATGACATTTTGCTGCCGGAATTTCTTCAAAATAGTTTCTTAAGCCTATCAGCCATTGGAGGAAGCCTTGTCCTCATGCTTATTCTGTTATCAATGTCCAATAAATTCCAGGATAAATCTTACCTGATTATTTTTGGATTTCTGGTATCTGCATTTGCCGGAGCAATTGTTTCGTTACTTCAATTTTATGCTGAAAATCAAAGCCTTAAAAATTATATTCTATGGTCCTTCGGAGCCAATAATATGGTCAACAGAAACCAGATTTATGTCTTGTCAATATTGGTATTCACAGGACTTTTTTTCTGTTTTAAAACCATAAAACCCTTGATTGGAAATTCTCTGGGCACTGCATATGCACAAAGTCTGGGCGTCAATCTGAAACAACTGAAATTATTGATCATTGTCGCAGCTTCTTTACTTTCTGCTTCTATTACAGCATTTTTAGGTCCTATCCTATTTATTGGAATTATCGTGCCTCATTTCTGCAGACTGGTGTACAATCCATCCAAACTATGGCAACAATGGATTCTTAATATGTTTCTGGGAATGCTGATTATGTTGTTTTTCTCAATTATTGCAGAAAAGACGCAGATTCCTTTAAATGTGATCAGTTCTGTTTTTGGAATTCCTGTAATCCTGGGAATGCTTTTGAAACAGAACAGAGTATAATCATTTAGTTGAAACTAAAGGACGTAAAGCTTTTTTAAATAAAATCTTGCTTTTAAGACGCAAGAAAATCAATATGTTCAGCAGATGTAAACCGATCATATGTTGCTACTAATCCGCGAATAAAATTATCTATGCATAAATTCTATGTACCTATCCGGTCGAAAAAAATGAAATCATATAAGGAAATATATTCGTGATTTTGTGGCATTACATTATACTATATTTAATTTGCCATCATTTATAAATTAAAAAACAGAATAAAAATTTTTATTTTGTCAAATTCCATGCGGCTTAAAACTGTATTTTTGTAAAACAATTTGCGCCTTTGCGTTTTAGCGAACATCAGACATGCACTTACAGATCAGACAAGCCCATATCGGTTACAATACAACATTAATTTC
Organism: Chryseobacterium indologenes; assembly: GCA_016025055.1. NCBI lineage: Bacteria > Pseudomonadati > Bacteroidota > Flavobacteriia > Flavobacteriales > Weeksellaceae > Chryseobacterium > Chryseobacterium indologenes. The sequence goes on along the minus strand of CP065590.1, from coordinate 3,939,056 downwards.
TAATGCCACTGCAGATTTAAAGCTAGGTGACGTTTGTTTGTTGATTGGCAACAACGGTGTAGGAAAAACAACTTTGATCAAATCTATTTTACATCAGACTCCATTACTTCAGGGAGAGATCTCAATCAATGGAAAAAATATAAAAAGTCTTTCTGTAAAAGAAGTTGCAGAGAATATTGCTATTGTTTTTTCAAAATCGGTCATTCCACAGCATTATACTGTTGAAGACCTCATTTCTCTGGGAAAATACATCTACTATCCTTTTTATTTTGAATTGAAAAAAGAAGACCGGGAAGAGGTTGCTCATATTATTGAGGAACTTGATCTCAGTCAATACCGGTATACGCTGCTGAAAAATCTTTCGGATGGTAATCTTCAGAAAGCATTTATCGGACGGGCTATTACCCAGAACTCTCCTATTATTATTTTAGATGAGCCCACCACCCATCTTGATGAAAAGAACAAAATCATCATTCTTAAAACACTAAGACGATTAGCCAAAGAGCAAAATAAAATTATTTTATTCTCCTCTCACGACTGGAGACTTGCCAAAGAATTTGCAGACAAAATATGGTACGTAAAAGATAAACAGCTTTATACAGGAATTGTAGAAGACCTCCTTCTTCAGCACGAAGAGCTGACGAATCCTTCATTATTTGAAGTTAATGAAAAATTTATCCCTCCCCATATTTCTGCACCGCCGGTCCATAAAGAAATGTTGTATTCTTTACTTCAGAAAAACTTTCAAAAAGACCTTTCTTCCTTTAATTTTGAATTTAAGGATACCTTTTGGGAGATCACCAACAATTCCGCGGAATACCAATGTGAATCTTTTGAAGAAATCATAATTTTAATCGAAAACATTTAATAATCAACGCTTTTATTTGATTATTTCACATACTATGCATGCATAGTATTATGCTTGTCATATAATTTAATCCGTTTATTATCAATCTATTAACAAAATTTAACGTTAATAAATATTATGCATGCATAATATTTATTAAATTTGGGTAAAACCATTGGCGCAAAAAATGATGGATAATAATAAGGAAAAAATAGAAAACGTAGATTTAATTTTAAAACAGACCTGGCTGGCTGTTTCTAAAATGTACACCGAATTGGCACAAGAGCATGATTCAACAGCTGTACAAGCCCTTACCCTTCTTAAAATTGATCCCAAAGAAGGCACGAGAAGTACCAATCTTGGTCCCAAAATGGCCATAGAACCTACCTCTTTAACAAGAATCATTAAACTTCTGGAAGACAACGGATACATCTATAAGGAGAAAACAACCACTGACAAAAGGGAGGTTATTATCAAACTTACGGATAAAGGACTTAATTCAAGGAATATGTCCAAAGAAGTCGTTGTCAACTTTAATAAGAAAGTCATGGAGAAAATTGCTCCTGAAAAGATGGAAACTTTTAAAGATGTAATGACTGAAATCATGAAAATAGCAAACGAATTACTAAACAACAGGAAATAAATTATTATGGGGCCTTATGGCCACATATAATCTTACAAATAATAAAAATTTACATATGAAAAGAAGAATCAAACATGTAACGGTTCTTGGTTCAGGAATTATGGGTAGCGGTATTGCAGCGCACTTCGCAAACATCGGTGTGGAAGTGTCACTTTTGGATATCGTTCCTTTTGAACTGACGGAAGCTGAACAGAAAAAAGGTTTGACCAAAGAAGATAAGGTAGTAAGAAACAGAATTGCTACGGAAAACTTTGAAAAACTTAAAAAAGCAAGTCCTGCACTTCTTTATTCTCCAAAGTTTGCAGATAGAATCAAGGTGGGTAACTTCGATGATGATTTACAGAAAATAAAAAATACAGACTGGATCATTGAAGTAGTTGTAGAAAGGCTTGACATCAAGAAATCGGTATATGAAAAGATTGAACAGTTCAGAAAACCGGGTACTTTAATTTCTTCTAATACATCCGGAATTCCCATTCATTTATTAACAGAAGGAAGAAGTGAAGATTTTAAAAAATACTTTGCAGGGACTCACTTTTTTAATCCTGTAAGATATCTTCCTCTTTTAGAAATTATCCCTACAAACGATACAGATCCTGAAATCATAGACTTCTATATGAATTATGGAGCTAAATTCTTAGGTAAAACCACCGTTTTGGCAAAAGATACTCCGGCCTTCATTGCCAACAGAATCGGAGTATTCTCTATGATGGATCTTCTTCATAATGTACAAAAATTAGGACTTACGGTTTCTGATGTGGATAAATTAACAGGACCTGTAATCGGACGTCCTAAATCTGCTACGTTCAGAACAGCTGACGTTGTGGGTCTTGATACCTTGGTAATGGTAGCAAATGGAGTTCGCCAAAGTGGTGCTGAAGCTAACGATTTTAATGATGTTTTTGCACTTCCTGATTACATCCAGAAGATGATGGATAATAAATGGCTGGGTTCAAAAAACAGAACAAGGTTTCTATAAAAAGGTTAAAAATGCAGAAGGTAAATCTGAAATTCATGGCTTAAACCTTGATACTTTAGAATACGAACTTCAGGGAAAATCTTCATTCCCTACCCTGGAATTAACAAAAGCTATAGACAAACCAATTGACAGATTCAAAGTTTTGATTGGTGGCAAAGATAAAGCGGGAGAACTATACAGAAAATCACTGGGGGCATTATTCGCTTACGTCTCTCATAAAGTTCCTGAAATCTCTGACGAAGTTTACAAAATTGACGACGCCATGAGAGCCGGATTCGGATGGGAAAACGGACCTTTTGAAATCTGGGATGCCGTAGGAGTTCAGAAAGGTATTGAACTGGCCAAAGATGCCGGCTACGAAGTTTCAGACTGGGTTAAAAATGTAGAAACATTTTATAAAGTTAACGATGAAGGACAAAGCATTTATGTAGATAAAAATTCAGGGCAATACAACAAAATCCCTGGACAGGATGCCTTCATTATCCTTGATAATATCAGAAAAAACAAGACGCTTTGGAGCAACTCCGGCGCCGCTATCGAAGATTTAGGAGACGGAATCATCAATTTTGAAATCCGTTCTAAAATGAACTCTCTTGGTGGCGAAGTTCTTGACGGCCTCAACAGAGCGATCGATTTAGCAGAAAAAGAATATGACGGATTGGTTGTAGGAAATCAAGGTGCCAATTTCTCAGTAGGAGCAAACCTGGCAATGATCCTGATGATGGCTATTGAGCAGGACTGGGATGATTTAAATATGGCAATCGCTTACTTTCAGAAGTCCATGATGAGAGTACGCTACTCTTCTATTCCTGTAGTGGTAGCTCCTCACGGAATGACCTTAGGGGGTGGATGTGAAATGACCATGCACGCAGACCGTGTAGTTGCTGCAGCAGAAACTTATATCGGACTGGTAGAAACCGGAGTCGGCGTCATTCCTGGTGGTGGTGGTACTAAAGAACTTACCCTGAGAACTTCCAGAGAATTCCACAGTGATGATGTTAAAAATAACAGACTTCGTGATGCTTTCATGAATATCGCAATGGGTAAAGTAGCCACTTCTGCCTATGAAGCTTACGATATGGGAATCCTTGAAAAAGGAAAAGATATCGTTTCCGTAAGCAAAAACAGACAGATTGCCGAAGCTAAAAAGGTTGCTAAACTATTGGCAGAACAAGGGTATACCCAACCTATCGAACAAAAAGTAAAAGTTTTAGGTAAAGATGCATTAGGAATGTTCTACGTAGGAACAGATCAAATGCTTACCGGAAACTATATTTCTGCACACGACAAGAAAATTGCAGATAAACTGGCCAACGTAATGGTAGGTGGAAATTTATCTGAACCAACCGTCGTTACAGAACAGTATCTATTGAATCTTGAAAGAGAAACTTTCCTTCAGCTTTGTGGTGAAAGAAAGACATTGGAAAGAATTCAGTATATGTTGCAAAATGGTAAACCGTTGAGAAACTAATGGGGAGCTCCGTAGGAGCGAACTGTTAATAGCTATGAATAGTTTTAAGAAATAAAAGAGCCTCTTAGAGGTGGCCTATTAGTTTTATGGCAAATACCTACACACAAATTTATATCCACATTGTTTTCGCTGTTAAAGGAAGACAAAACTTGATTTCAAAAGAAAAAAGGAAGGAATTACATAAGTTTATTACAGGTGTTGTGTCCAATAGAAATCAAAAATTATTCGCAGTTTTTGCGATGCCTGATCACCTTCATCTTCTTGTGAGTATGGGTCCGACATGTTCGGTATCAGATTTAGTAAGAGATATTAAAGCGGGCTCTTCAAAATTCATCAATGAAAAAGGATGGATGAATAATAAGTTCAACTGGCAGGAAGGATACGGAGCTTTTTCTTATTCCAGAAGTGGTGTTGATTCGGTTGTAAAATATATTTTAAACCAGGAAGAACATCATCAAAAGAAGACGTTTAGAGAAGAATATTTTGATTTCTTGACAAAATTTGAAATTGAATATGATCCAAAATATGTATTTGAATGGATTGAAGATTAACAGGTCGCTCCTAACGGAGCTCCAAAAAAAAGCATTAATAAATATCTGTAAACAGTTTACCTCTACGAGGCAAAAATCTTTCAAAACAAATTAATTAAAAAAAAATGAAAACAGCATACATTGTAAAAGGATTCAGATCAGCAGTAGGAAAAGCGCCAAAAGGGTCCCTACGCTTTACACGTCCTGACGTGATGGCAGCTACCGTTATTGAAAAATTAATGGCTGAGCTTCCTCAATTAGATAAAAACAGAATTGATGACCTTATTGTAGGAAATGCAATGCCTGAAGCAGAGCAAGGGCTGAACGTTGCACGTCTGATCTCTTTAATGGGATTAAATACGGATAAAGTTCCTGGAGTAACGGTCAACAGATATTGTGCATCAGGTAGCGAGGCGATTGCTATCGCTTCAGCAAAAATACAGGCAGGAATGGCTGATTGTATCATTGCCGGAGGTACAGAATCTATGTCATATATTCCGATGGGTGGTTACAAACCTGTCCCGGAAACTGATATTGCTAAAACAAACCCTGATTACTATTGGGGAATGGGCTACACAGCTGAAGAAGTGGCCAAACAATATAATATTACAAGAGAAGAACAGGATCAGTTTGCTTTTGAATCTCACATGAAAGCATTAAAAGCGAATCAGGAAGGAAGATTTGCCAACCAGATTGTTCCTATTCCCGTAGAATATAATTTTCTTGATGAAAATCAGAAAATGCAGACTAAAAAGTTTGACTTCTCTGTAGATGAAGGGCCAAGGGCTGATACTTCTTTGGCCGGTCTTTCCAAACTAAGACCTGTATTTGCCAACGGAGGAAGCGTAACAGCCGGAAACTCTTCTCAGATGAGTGATGGGGCAGCTTTCGTAATGGTAATGAGCGAAGAAATGGTAAAAGAATTAGGTCTTGAACCTGAAGCAAGACTGGTAGCGTATGCTGCTGCAGGTCTTGAACCAAGAATTATGGGTATGGGACCTGTCTATGCTATTCCAAAAGCCCTTAAACAAGCAGGTCTAGAGCTAAAAGATATCGATTTGATAGAGCTAAACGAAGCTTTTGCCTCTCAATCTGTAGCCATTAAAAAAGAATTAGGATTAAATCCTGACATCCTGAATGTAAACGGAGGTGCCATTGCACTCGGACACCCTCTGGGATGTACAGGTACCAAACTAACAGTTCAGTTGCTCGACGAAATGAGAAAACGAGGAAACAAATACGGAATGGTTTCAATGTGCGTTGGAACAGGACAGGGAGCAGCTTCTATTTTTGAACTACTTTAACGACTAAGAGAGCAAAGAATAAAGAGGAAAGACTTATGAAACATAACTTCAAACATCTTAATATCTGGAAACTCTCTATTGAGTTGGCTGATGAAGTTTATGTTGCTACAGATCGTTTTCCAAAAAACGAAGAATTTGGGCTTAAGTCTCAGATTAGAAGATGTACGGTTTCTGTAGCTTCCAATATTGCAGAAGGCTCAAGCAGAAGTTCAAATAAAGATTTTAATCGTTTTTTAGAAATAAGTCTTGGTTCTCTTTATGAATTGCAAACTCAAATTATAATTTCGGCCAACAGAAATTACTTGGAAATTTCTAAAACCGAAGAAATAGAAAATAAAATCATAGAACTGCAGAGAATGATTTCTGGCTTTCAAAAGAATTTAACATTCTAAGTCTTTCATCTTTTCTCTTTGTTCTTTAATCTAAAAAAAAACAAAATAATATATGGCTACACTAAAAGGAGGTGAATTCCTGATTAAGGAAATTCCTGCAAATGAAATTTTCAGCATTGAAGAACTGAATGAGGAGCAAAAAATGCTTCGTGATTCAGCAAAAGAATTTATAGATAGAGAGGTAGTTCCTCAAAGAGAACGTTTTGAAAAGAAAGATTATGCATTTACAGAAGAAACAATGCGTAAACTTGGTGATATGGGAATGCTGGGAATTGCCGTTCCTGAAGAGTACGGAGGCCTTGGAATGGGGTTTGTGACCACAATGCTTGCCTGCGATTATCTTTCCGGGACAACTGGTTCTTTAGCAACAGCATACGGAGCTCACACGGGTATTGGTACCCTTCCTATCGTTTTATACGGAACTGAGGAGCAAAAGAAAAAATATCTTCCGGATCTGGCAACAGGAACAAAGTTTGGAGCTTACTGTTTAACTGAGCCGGATGCAGGTTCTGATGCCAACTCAGGGAAAACAAAAGCAAAACTTTCTGAAGACGGAAAACACTATATCATCAACGGACAGAAAATGTGGATTTCCAATGCTGGATTTGCAGATACATTTACATTATTTGCAAAAATTGATGATGATAAAAACATCACCGGATTTGTAATCAACAGATCTGAACTTGAAAATCCTGAAAGCTTAACATTTGGTGAGGAAGAACATAAATTAGGTATTCGTGCCTCTTCTACCCGTCAGGTATTTTTCAATGATATGAAAATTCCTGTAGAAAATCTTTTAGGAGAAAGAAACAACGGATTCAAAATCGCTTTAAATGCATTGAACGTAGGCCGAATCAAATTGGCTGCGGCATGTTTAGATGCGCAGAGAAGGATTTTAAACCACTCTATCCAGTATTCTAATGAAAGAAAGCAATTCGGGGTTTCTATCTCTACTTTCGGAGCAATCAGAAAGAAAATTGCTGAAATGGCAACCGGTGTTTTCGTAAGTGAAGCAGGTTCTTACAGAGCGGCAAAGAATGTTCAGGATAAAATTGATGAACTGGTAGCTGGCGGAATGGATCATCAGGCTGCGGAGCTAAAAGGTGTTGAAGAATTCGCTGTAGAATGTTCAATCCTTAAAGTTTTTGTATCGGATCTTGCACAGCATACTGCAGACGAAGGTATTCAGGTATACGGAGGTATGGGATTCTCTGAAGACACTCCAATGGAAGCTGCATGGAGAGATTCAAGGATTTCAAGAATCTATGAAGGTACCAACGAGATCAACAGATTATTAGCGGTAGGAATGCTTATTAAAAGAGCAATGAAAGGTGAATTGGATCTTTTATCTCCTGCTATGGCAATCAGTAAGGAATTAATGGGTATTCCTTCATTTGAAGTTCCAGATTACTCAGAATTCATGAGTGAAGAAAAAGCTATTATCGCAAACCTTAAGAAAGTATTTTTAATGGTTTCGGGAGCTGCTCTTCAAAAATATATGATGGATATTGAAAAACAACAACATCTGTTATTAAATGCTTCTGAAATTCTTAACCAGATCTATATGGCAGAATCTGCAGTATTAAGAGCAGAAAAACACTTCTCTCCTGAATCTGTAGAAGCAGCTATGGCTCAGTTAAACCTTTACAAAGCAGTAGAAAAAATCACTGCTGCAGCTAAAGAAGGAATTGTTTCTTTTGCTGAAGGAGATGAGCAGAGAATGATGCTTTCCGGATTAAGAAGATTTACAAAGTATACCAACCATCCAAATGTAGTGGCATTAACTGAAAAAGTGGCGGCTCACTATATTGATAAGGGAGCTTATTAGTCTTTTATAACATAAATTTTATTCAGCGTCTCATTATGAGGCGCTTTTTTTGTACGTTCTATTAATAATATTATGACATTCAACCCATTACACTTATTTAATTATGAATTTTCAATAAAAAACACTATTTTTATTGAAAATTAACATACACATGAGAATTCTATTATGATCCAGACTGATGTTCAGTACTGCATTTAGAAAAATCTAAAACAGCCTTCACAACAAAACTATCTAAATAATCAAAACAACAATCTAAAATTATTATCATGGGAAAATTTATTATTTCAAAAAGAGCCAATGGAGATTTTCAGTTTAATCTAAAAGCCGGAAACGGGCAGGTAATCCTTACCAGCCAGGGCTACAACTCAAAACCATCATGTGAGAACGGAATCACATCGGTAAAAACCAATGCACAGGATGACTCAAAATTTGAAAGGAATACAGCAAAAGACGGAAGATGTTATTTTAATCTGAAGGCCGGAAACGGACAGATTATAGGAACCAGTCAAATGTATGAATCGGATAATGGTATGGAAAACGGTATAGAATCAGTGAAAAACAATGCTCCAAATGCTCCTGTAGAAGAGGAAATTAAATAAACAAAATGAAAAAGGGCTAACGCAAGTTAACCCTTTCTATATTATTATCTGACTTCATAGATTCTGACACCCCCAATATTGATCCTGTCGCAAATCGTACATCGTGAATACACAACTGAGTCGATATATTTTGCTGAAAGCTTCTGAAACATAATCTAATCGTTTGTCCCGAATAGGTAGTAAGAATATTATTCCGTTGCTCATGTACTATTTTCTTAAGAAAAATTAGAATAAACTCCATGAACATATTTTTGTAAAAAAACATCAGGAAAATGCTTTATTTTTTAAGCTGTTTTTTATTTTTGTATTCTATTCGCATAGAAAAAATGACAAAAGAAGAACTGCTAAATAGAGCTATAAAAATCGCCGATAAGGCTCATAAAGGACAAACTGATAAATACCACGCACCTTATATTGCACACGTAATGCGTGTGATGGAGTATGGTAAGACCCTGGACGAAAAAATTGTAGGAGTTTTACATGACGTAGTAGAAGATCATCCCCTGGAATTCAGTTTGGATTACCTCAGAACAGAAGGCTTCCCGGAATACATTATTTTTGCTATCAGCTGCCTGACTAAATTTGATCCGGAAGAAGATTATGATGAGTTCGTTAAAAGAACAGAAAGATCTCCCCTTGCCGTAGCCGTAAAACTTAATGACCTGCGTGATAATATGGATCTCAGAAGGGTCAATAGAGAGCTTACTCCCAAAGACATCAAAAGATTCAATAAATATCTGAAGGCCTATCGTTATCTCATAGAAAAATACTAGTCTGCACCAGGGAAATCATAGGTCTTCACATGATGATCCGTATCGTCTATATTAATGTTTAAAGCAAGATATACAAAATGTAAATTCCGGTTTCCCTTTGCTTCAAATTCACGTTGCCAGAGATATCCGCCCAACACTCCGAAATGTTCATCAATCTGATATCCCAGACCACCATAGACTCTGTTTCTGGCAAAACTTGGTTTCATAGGAGTAACCACGAAAATTTCGTCATAAACGTTGGCAAAAACAGTTCCTTTTTTAATGGTCTTGGCATTCAACGGAACACTTACATTCAAACGGTAGCGGTAACGCATTCTCTGGGAGGTATTGTCTGTTTTCGGCTCATAAAACCAACTCTTTTCAACACGTAACCTGTTTTCAAATTTTACGATGCCTTTCTTCAGATCGATAACATCCTGAAGCCATACTCTAAACTCTTCTTTGCTCAGACTATGATATTTATAGTTCACGTATCTGCCTAACCCGATAAATGGTTTGTGATTTTTGGTAAGATTATACCCTAAACCACCTTTGATCTCATAATAATCGGGGTAAGTGTAATCTTCGTTACCGCGCAGCTGACCTTCAGCATACAGGAAAAACTTGGGATGAAACTTGTAGGTCAGAGTCACTGCATTGAAGCTGGAAATATGTTCCTGAGCTTTAAAAAAGAAATACCAAGTAGTAAACCTAGACCTAAAAGACGTTTCATAAAAAATTTTTGCAAATGTAAATGTTTTAACAATTTGTTAATATTAACTTTTATTCATATCGAATTAACATCTACTTAATATTAATTGTATAAGAAAAGCCAATGTGGAACCACCTTTGCGGCATTTTTACCCCAAATGCTTCCGTATATTTTGTGTTGGTAAGATTATTAACCAATACATACACAGAATAATCCTTTTTACCATAACTCAATTTCTCATCAAGAAGGTGATAGCTTCCCTGACTTACCCTTTCATTGTATCTGTAAACAAGTTCGTTCGTAAAGCCATTGAGAAATTTCGTCTCTAATTTTGAAATAAGCTGATGCCTGAGATTATCCAAAATATATCTTGATACAAATTCATCGGATTTCTGATATTTGCTGTCCAGATAAGTATATCCGATTGTATATCTTAATGCATTGGTTATTGTATAATTCAGTTCAGCTTCTATTCCTTTTGTTTTGATAGCTCCCACATTCCTGGCGTACCAGACTGTACCGCTGGGATCATTTTTAACCCAATCAATAGAATTGTCTGAGTTCCTCAAAAATCCGCTTACCTTTGCCAAAATCTTATTGTTTTGATACTGATATCCCACTTCAGATGAAATGGCGTTTTCAGGAATTAAATCAGGATTTCCCACCTCAGTCGGGCTTACATAATACAGTTCAGTGAATGTTGGAATACGGTGCACTTTGGCAATATTTCCATATACCTTACTATTGACGGTAAAATTATACCCTACATCCAATCCCGGATAAAAGAAATTTCCTTCTTTAGCATAATTGGCCCATGAAATTCCAGGGCTGATATTCAGCTTTTTATCAAACAATGAAAAATGATGTTCGAAGAAAACCTGTGACACAAAACGATTGGGATTTCCCAGATTACTGCTCACCAGAAGTTCTTTTCTCAGCTCCACACCTACTCCGGTAGTCCCTAATGCCCATTGATAGCTGGAATTGACTTCACCACCGACATTATTGCCGATATGCATATTTCTATAGATCTCAGGCTTTTGACGATTAAAAAGATACATATCCTGCCCTCTTCTCCAATAAATATTGGAGTTCAGTTTTAATTTACCAAATGTTTGCTGATGAGCCAGACTTACAATGGAAGCCTGCATTTCCTCGTACTGTTCCGTCGCCTTGCTGGAAGAATAAAATCCATTCGCACCGAACTTCTTTTCCGAAAAACCGGCCTGAAGTCGCAGATCTCCGTTTTTAATATTCATTTTTCCCTGGTAGAATACATTTCTGATTTCATAGTCGGTGTTGTACATGTATCCTTGTGAAGAAGAAGAATTGGCCTGCAGTGAATTTGAAAACTTTTCATTTCCCACCTGAGCATTAACCCCTAACCGGTAGGTTCCGTAATCGCCACCTTCAGCACTGATCTTCACTCTTTTTCCGGGGGTGGGTTTTGTAATGATATTGATAACCCCGGCGTAAGCATTCTGCCCAAACCTTCGGGCTGCAGGGCCTTTGATTATTTCAATTTTTTCGACATCATCAAGATCAACAGGAATATTCATATTGTTATGCCCTGTTTGGGAATCATTCATTCTGATTCCGTTCAGCAATAACAGGACCTGCTCAAAAGAGCTTCCACGGAAAGTAATATCACTCTGTACACCATTCGCCCCTCTCCTCCTGATATCCATACCGGAAACCTGCTGAAGGATTTCATCTATACTTTTGGCCGGGGAGTTTATGATATCATTTCTGCTAATGACACTAATGTTCTGATTGGCACTTTTATATGGCGTTGAAATAAATTTCCCCTGAAATTCAATATTTTCAATATCCGTGATCTTTTCCTGTGCATTTACCCAAAGCAGAGAGCTCAGAAAAAAAAACACTTCCTATCTTTTTGATCATAACTGTTTCCGTCGTTTCTTAAAGGATTCAAAAGTAAGGGAGTTCATCAAGACAGGCAAATGATACTTGTCATAAAAAAAGATGTAACACCAAAATGCTACATCCAGTTCCTGAGGGAGAGAATTTTTATCTTTTTCTCATTAAATGTGTAACTAGATCTCTGAATAATTTTCTCATTTCTATATTACCTATTTATGAATACAATTTTAAATAATTTTTAAACATAAAACAATACCCGAATACAAAAACGTAATAAAAATTATAAAACAGCCTTTAATACAATAAAAATAGAATCAAAAAATCAAATAAATCTAAAAGACGCACTATATGCGACTAATTTTCAACACCTTATTCAGCTTCCGGCTTCTGACTTTACATCTTATTTACGTATATTTTATAAAACAATTAACATATACTTTTTGCTAAAAATTTCGTAATTTTGTGGGTCTTAATTTTACGATAAAAACATTCTTTTTCAGCGACAATCAGGGAGGCTATTCGGTACTGGAGTTCTGCTGTTTCAAGTGAATCTGAGAATGGATATACACGTTCAATGAAGACAGATCCTGATTTTTTTAGGACCAACACCATTACACTGACAGGCTATACACTGTACAGTTACTTTTATGAATAAACAAAATATGGCTAGTACTACAGAAATAGATATAAAGAAACAGATTTTCGTTAAGAATGCACACCTTAACAATCTGAAGCACATAGACGTCCTGATCCCTAAAAACAAACTGATTGTTATTACCGGAGTTTCAGGAAGCGGCAAATCATCCCTGGCCTTTGATACCATTTATGCAGAAGGCCAGCGACGATATGTAGAGAGCTTAAGTTCCTACGCACGTCAGTTTTTAGGCAAATTAGAGAAACCTAAAGTTGACGATATCAAAGGACTGGCACCTTCTATTGCAATCCAGCAAAAAGTAATTTCGTCCAATCCGCGGTCCACTGTAGGAACTTCTACAGAGATCTATGATTATATGAAGCTCTTATTTGCCCGTATCGGAAAAACATTTTCTCCCGTTTCGGGGGAAGAAGTAAAAAAAGACTCCGTTTCTGACGTTGTAGACTTTATTAAAGCTTCTAAAAAGGACACTTCCTTTCTTCTTACGGCACCTCTGGAATATGATGCAGACAATTTTAAGGAAACATTGAATATTTTAAAACTTGCCGGTTTTACAAGGCTTGAAATCAATGGAAATGTCGCAGGCATTGAGGATCTGGAAAGTTTCGGATTTACTCCCGAAAAAGGAATGGTGATCAATCTGGTAATAGACCGTTTCGCCTATGAAGAAGATGAAAGCTTTCTGCAACGATTGGCAGACTCCATTCAAATGGCATTCTATGAGGGCCGTGGTTATTGTACCTTAAAGAATACACATACCGGAAAAGTAAAGGAGTTTTCAAACAAGTTTGAACTTGACGGTATGGAATTCCTTGAGCCTAACGTTCACTTTTTCAGCTTCAACAATCCCTATGGGGCGTGCCCGGCATGTGAAGGCTACGGAAAAGTAATCGGAATTGATGAAGATCTTGTAGTTCCTAACAAAACCTTGTCAGTATATGAAGATGCAGTAGTCTCATGGAGAGGAGAAACGATGAGCGAATGGAAAAAGATTTCATTAAAAAGGCAGGTGACTTCCCTATTCACAAACCTTATCATCAATTAACAAAAGAACAGAAAAATTTCCTCTGGAAAGGTGACGGGAAAACCAGTTTCCCGTCCATTAATAATTTCTTCAAAATGCTTGAAGAAAATTTATACAAAATCCAGTACCGTGTCATGCTTTCCCGATACAGAGGGAAAACTCTTTGTCCTACATGCGAAGGATTGAGATTACGCGAGGAAACAAGCTGGGTAAAGGTTGACGGTCACAATATACAGTCGATGATAGAACTTCCTCTGGATGAACTGGCTCCCTTAATCAACGGATTAAAGCTGTCTGATCATGATAAAGAAGTTGCTAAGAGATTATTGTATGAAATTACTACCCGTCTTGAATTTTTATTAAAAGTCGGGTTAGGATATTTAACATTAAACAGAACTTCCAACACCTTGTCAGGAGGTGAAAGCCAGAGAATTAATCTGGCCACAAGTTTGGGAAGTTCCCTGGTGGGTTCCATTTATATTCTGGATGAACCTTCTATCGGGCTTCATTCAAAAGACACTGAAAACCTGATCGAAGTACTGAAGAACCTTCGTGATCTCGGAAATACGGTAATTGTTGTAGAGCACGACGAAGACGTCATGAGAGCAGCAGATTATATCATCGATATTGGTCCTGAAGCGGGTTATCTTGGTGGTGAATTGGTATTTGCGGGAGACTATAAAGACCTTAAAAAAGCCGATACCCTCACCTCAGAATATCTGACCGGAAGGCTGGAAATAAAAGTACCTGAAAAGCGCAGAAAAGCAAAAGAATGGATTCATATCAAAGGAGCCCGTCAGAATAACCTTAAAAATATTGATGTAGATATTCCTTTGGAAAACCTTGTGGTGATCTCCGGGGTTTCCGGAAGCGGAAAATCGACGTTGATGAAAGAGATTTTAACCAATGACATCCAAATTCAGCTGGGAATGGGCGGTAAAAAAGGCGATTATGATTCTGTGGAATTTCCAAAAAAACTGATCAAAAACATTGAATTGATCGACCAGAATCCTATCGGGAAATCTTCACGTTCCAATCCCGTTACTTACCTTAAAGCTTATGATGACATCCGTGATCTTTTTGCCAAACAGAAAGTTGCCAAAATGATGGGATATAAACCTAAACATTTCTCTTTCAATGTTGATGGCGGAAGATGTGACGAGTGTAAAGGTGAAGGCGTAATCAATGTTTCCATGCAGTTTATGGCAGATATCGAGCTGGAATGCGAGGTATGTAAAGGAACAAGATTCAAAAGTGAAATCCTGGAGGTAAAATTTGACGAAAAAAGTATCTCTGACATCCTTCACATGACCGTAGATGAAGCATTAGCCTTCTTTAAAGATAATAATGAAGAGAAAATCGTAACCAAGCTGAAACCTTTACAGGAAGTTGGTCTAGGTTATTTACAGTTGGGACAAAGCTCTTCTACTCTTTCCGGTGGTGAAGCACAACGTGTAAAACTGGCTTCATTCCTTGTGAAGGGCGTTACTACGGATAAAACTTTATTTGTCTTTGATGAGCCTTCTACCGGGCTTCATTTCCATGATATTCAGAAATTACTGAAGTCTCTTCAGGCTCTGATAGATCTGGGACACTCGGTGATTGTTATTGAGCACCAGCCCGATATTATCAAATGTGCAGATTACATTGTTGATATAGGTCCTGAAGCCGGAAAACACGGTGGAGAGGTAGTCTTTGCAGGAACACCTGAGGATCTTACAAAAAATAAAAAGTCCTATACTGCAAAATATATTAAGGAAAAGCTTGAAAATTAAATATAAACAGAGAGCCATTGTGCTCTCTGTTTTTTACTACTATCATACTCTTTTTAATCTGGTATAAAGATTTACACATTATACAGGAAAGGACTTTTTCTTATATAAGCTGTATCTTCAATCTGTGAGATCAAAAACTCGGCGAGATCCGCTGCACTGATCTTTTCACCCTTACAGTCCGTAAGATTGGCCTCTATGGCGAAACGTTTGTATGTCAGGTCGATTAAGGGCAATCGTACCAAAGTCCAGTCCACGTTACCTTTTGCAAGAAGATGATACTCTTTCTGTTTATCCGCAGTTGTTTCAGGATAATTCTGGTACATCCATTCTGTCGCCGTTTTTACATGTATGTTTTTACAATCATCTTCAGTATTTACACTTAAACCTGTGGTTACGATGTATCTTTTAATACCCAGCTCATTCATAGATACAATAATATTTCCAGTAGCATCACTGAAAATCGATTTCTCTCCTTTCGGCTGTCCCAATGTACTGATGATTACCTCACAGCCTTTAATCAGTGAACAGATCGATTCTTTGTCCCTCGCGTCACCTTTTACTACTTCAATCGACGGATGCTGCATTTTGAAATGTTCAGGATGCCTTAATAAAAGCCTGATTGGATATCCTTTTTCAAGAAGATGCTGTACGAGATAGTTTCCGGATTTTCCGGTTCCGCCAACAACGGCGATTGTATATTTTTTCATAATGATCTTATTTTACAATTGATGGTAAAATGCACAAACCGTACATTTTCTATTTTAAGTTTTGATAATAAATCAAGAGTAACAGGGTTCAGGATATCTGAACCTTTGGTCTCAGGCCAGAAAACAGCCTGATAAAGGGATCGTATTTAAAATGAGATTTTAATGAAATAAAGGTAGTAAATTTTGTAAAACAGAAAAAAAATTACGATATAAATAATTGGTTCTTTTTAAGTTAAATTATTTTCCGGTTATTTATTATTTCAAAGAAAATTCAGAATTTTGTCATAAACCGATATCTTTATGAAATTCAAAACAACTCTATTTTTCTTAACGACGCTCCCATTCGTCATTGCCTGTTCAGTAAAGACAAAAGCAGTTTCTTCTGAAGATTATCCGGTAAAGCTGGACACTTTAACATTCTTCGATCAGAATAGAAACAGAAAAATTCCCCTTGCCGTTTATCAGCCACTCACTAAGCAGATAATCCCGAATCGGCAGGTGGTTATTTTTAATCATGGCTATGGTATGAATAAAGGCGGAGACTATTTTATGTATTCTTATCTGACGGAAAAACTGGCATCAAAAGGCTTTTACACGGTAAGCATCCAGCATGAGCTGTCTACAGACAAACTTATACCAATGGAAGGGAACATTCAGATCGTAAGGCGACCTTTCTGGCAAAACGGCTCCGATAATATACTGTTTGTGTTACATGAATTAAAAAAAACAAAACCGGAGCTTGATTACAAACATCTTACCATCATAGGACATTCCAACGGCGGTGACATGGCGGCATTGTTTGGAAATCAACATCCTAACCTGGTGTCTAAAATCATTACAATGGATAATCGCCGGATGTTTCTCCCAAGAACAAGCGTTCCAAAAATTTATTCCTTACGTTCAAACGATTATCCCGCAGATAATGGAGTTTTGCCAACATCAGAAGAACAGGAAAAATACCATATGACGATACAGCCCACTGCAATCAATCACGGTCATATGGATAACAAAGGAAGCCAGGACGAGAAAAAGACACTCAGTGATTTTGTATTGAAATACCTTGAGGAACACTAATTTTCATCGTATTTTTGATATAATCAATGTGTACAACGCTACGCCCTGAGATTGCTACGATACTCACAATCCGGACTTATCCACAAAAAAATGTGGATAACTTGTGAATTTTAACATTAAATTCATATTTCGTATTAAAAATATCACTACATTTACTATGTAATAATAATCGAAGTGGAAACTTTATTTGCTTTTCTTACTACTATTGAAATTGCAATTAAATTTGAAATAAAAATTTAAGCACAGCATTGTCGGCTGTGCTTTTTATTGTTGTCTAATTAAAAAAATGAGATGTTTTATCTACTGAATCTGCTCCTAAAGAGCAGATTCTTTTATTTTATATCACCTTATCATAATAGTTTTCTTAAACTTCTTGTTCTTAAAAAGAGCATTCAACAAAAATTATATGTACATTTATTTGATAAAGGCCTCATAGTTCAATGGATAGAATACGAGTTTCCTAAACTTTAGATCCAGGTTCGATTCCTGGTGGGGCTACTTGTTGGGACAAATCTAAAAAAGAAAGATTTGTCCCTTTTTTATTTCCTCGAATTTCCCTTTCTTTAGAGTATATAAGCTGAACTGCCGAATTTATCCTAGGTGTTCGATGCTTTTCTCCGTCAAACACAAGCTTTTCAGGGAACATCGAACTAATAATCTGCCTTTTTTGCTCCATATCACCTTCTACGTAGTATTTGTAAAGATTTATGATCTTTGCAAGCTCACTTTTTAATAACCTACTAATTTCAGTATTTTGATCTGATAAATGGCTAAGATCAAATTCCAATCTTTCAATTTTAGCGTAGGTGTCTTTTTTTATAAAGTTGTAATCATCATCATCCAAAGTGCCGTCAACTTTTTGAATCAAGGCTTTTTGCAAACGTGCATTTAAATCTTCGACCTGTTTCAGCATCTGTTTTCTTTCAATATTCTCTTTCTTAGTCTTTGATTGGAAATCTTCTAATACTGTTTCGATAAAGACCTCTGACATCCCCGGTCTTGGAAGAAGTTCCGATAACTGTCGTTCAAAAGCTGCATTAACCTCAGGCGCCCGAAACCTTACACCGCACTGAGAAGAACAGTGGTAATAATAGTAATACCTTCCCAGTTTTCCTTTTGAAGCACTTCCCGTTAACATCCGTTCGCATTTTGGACATTTTAAAAATCCCCTTAGTGGAAGATTATCCATCGAAACGATTTTCGGTTTGGTGAAATCACGCTTTCTACCATCTAACACATCCTGAACTTCTCGAAATTTCAGTTCACTGATAATAGGTTCATGAAGCCCCTTCACAAAATACGCTTCTTCATCCTTGAAGGCAGGAATAAAGATTTTACCACAATAAATGGGATTTCGGATTGCCGTCCAAAAATTATTCTTACTGAATCGGGACATTCCCTTAGCCTTTTCCCTGACCATTTTCCAGATCTGATTCGTATTGAAGCTATTCTCCAATATTTTATCAAAAGCCCATATAAGGATTTCTGCCTCAACTTCTTTAATTGCAATATACTTTTTATGGTCTTCGGTAATTTTATTCACATAGCCTAAAGGGGCCGTACCCATCCAACGCCCTTCTTTCCGTGCCCTACGCATTCCGTAAAACACATTTAAAGCTCTTCTTTCATTCTCCACTTCAGGAATGGTCAGATAATGCGAAAGCATAATTTTGGATTCGGGAATGGACATGTCAAGAGGCTGTTCTATTGCTTGAGGTTCAGATCTCAGTGATCGTAATATGTCAATAGTTTGATATGCTTGTGATGTATTACGACTGAACCTATCCCATTTGGTAAATAAAAGCAGGGTTACATTTTTAATATTTTTCTGTTTACGCAGGGCGGTAATTAATTTCTTCCATTCTGGTCGGTTGAAAGTTTTTGCTGAATAATCTTCGATATAAACATTTCTCACTGAGATTTCTTTCAGCTCACAGTATCTTCTCAGCCTATCTTCCTGATCCCTTAAAGAATATCCTTTATCTGCCTGCTCATCTGTTGACACACGTATGTATAAGTCTGCAATCTTTCCCATAATAAAAGTGTTTAGTGAATATTAAGCGTCAGTCTTTCTTAACTGAAAGATACTGATTCACTGCGACATATGCAACTTTTCGCATAAATTGAAGTATAATTCCAGCTTCTTCAACAGAGACTTTTGTGCCATGCTTTTCAAGTATGCTGACTACCCTTTCAGGAGTCAATTTCTTTGAAGACTTGCTTTCATTGTCTTCAAAATAATTTCCTGCTTCCATTGCAATATTATTTTAATACAATCCACAAGCTTGTGATTTGTGAACTGCCACAATAAAAATATATAATGATTATATGCGGTGTTTTCACAATGCACTTTGTGGCTTCTGTTGTCCTACATTTTCCACATTGAACTA
This sequence comes from Chryseobacterium indologenes, assembly GCA_016025055.1. Lineage (NCBI taxonomy): Bacteria > Pseudomonadati > Bacteroidota > Flavobacteriia > Flavobacteriales > Weeksellaceae > Chryseobacterium > Chryseobacterium indologenes. The sequence goes on along the minus strand of CP065590.1, from coordinate 3,919,490 downwards.
TTTAAAGACTAAATATCAGCTCTATGCAAACCCAGATTAAGATATATCACATCAATTATTTCAAAACAATTATCACGTATTTAAATTATAATATCACGATTTTACAAAATTATTTTACAATACACTTGTTTTATATTACACTTATTGGTATATTTGTTTCACAAAATCGAATTTACAATCAAAAAATTATGTACACTGAGATACTAAGGATAATTGAAGGAGGCCTAAGCAAAGACACTAAAAAAGTCTTAAATTACTCAAAGATGCTTGCTAATAAACTTGATGGAGATGGCGACCAAAAGTTGGCAAAACTCATCCTTAAAACACTTGAAAAAGGACCTGCTACAACATTAACCATGGACGAACTTCTTACAACCCCAGTTGACCAAGAAAGCCGTTTAAGTATTGTTGATGTAGATATTCCAGCTAAGGAAAAAAATAAAATAGTACTGCCAAAACTTGTTGAAAATAAAATTAATGATTTTGTCAGTCTTGTAAATCATCAAAACGAATTAATAAGGAGCGGAATAGAAACTTCTAATACTCTTTTGCTTTTTGGAAAACCTGGAGTTGGTAAAACCAGTGTGGCCAGATATATCTCTGAAAGTACAGGACTTCCGTTAGTTATCGCGAGATTTGATGCAATCGTCTCTTCTCTCTTGGGAAATACTGCGAAAAATATTAGGAAAATTTTTGAATTTGCTGAAAACAAGCCTTGCATTCTATTTCTTGATGAATTTGATGCCATTGCCAAAGCGAGGGATGACCAATACGAATTAGGTGAACTTAAAAGAGTGATTAATAGCTTACTTCAGAATATCGATGTCTTTTCTAAAAATAATATTCTAATTGCAGCAACAAATCATCCGGAAATCCTAGACAAAGCCATTTGGAGGAGATTCAACACTGTAATTGAAATAGGGGCTCCTAGAGAGAATGAAATTGAGGAGCTGATAAAAAACTTCGTTGATGATTTTAAAACTGATTTTATTAATGATGACAAAAGAAAAGACAGACTAGTTAAACTTTTGGAAGGTAGAACTCCATCAGATATAAAGTCTATTATAAACAATGCAAAAGCTCATACTATCATCCAAAATAAAGGGATGCTTTCATACGAGGAGATTCTCATCGAATTATACGAGTTCAATAATAATGGAAATATAACCATTGAAAAGCTGGTAGAGTTTCTAAATGAAAACGGAGTTCCACAAGCTACAATAGCAGATCGTATGAAGATATCTTTAAGACAAGTAAGAAATTTTTTAAATAAGCAAGCTTAAGCCATGGATAATAAAAATTTACCAATAAAATTCTTTCAAAAGAGGCAAAAAGATGAAATGGACACTGAAGGTGGAGGAAAACGAATAATACCTCAATGGGCTTCGGAAGGACAACTATGGGAAAAATCTGAATATATCAAATCTGTTCTTATGGATGTTTCTATGTCTTTAGCTGAAAAAGTTAAAAAAAACAACTATATACCTTCTGTAGTAAAACTTAAGGTAAGCGGCGATGCACTAGCAAAAACCTATAGAAAAGAAATTGGAAATCTTTTTAATGTTGGTAAATTAAATATCATAGGTGTAAGTGGAGAAGATGAAGTACTAATTAAAATAGACAATGAATCTGACCTGAAAAATATATTAAACCGTTTTTCCGATGCCAAACTAGCATTTCCTACATACACCACTCTTGTGGGAATTTCCGCAATTAATAATATAGAAGAATTTAAGCCTCAAATTGATATTGAGGAAGAAGATGAAGGTCAAGTATATAAAGTAAAACTATTCAATTATGGAAATAAGGAATTAAACAATATACTGATTAGAAGTTTCGAAAAGTACTGTAGAGACAACGATATTGATTCTCAAAAAGCAGAATATTCCGATGAATTAAATATTTTCAGAATTAGTAGGGTTACTGCTGATGGTTTTGAGGAATTACGTGACTTTGACGGTATACAGCTGATAACAGAAATGCCTACATATAGTCTGACCTTAGATGAATTAACTGAGGAAAATGTTATTGAAATAAAACAACCAAAAGAAGGCACTAATTATCCGGTAGTAGGAGTTCTTGATACAGGAATTGCAAAGATTCCCCATCTTAATCCATGGTTACACACTAAAAGCTTTACTAAATATCATGAAGATGATATCAACAAAGGGCACGGGACTTTCGTTGCGGGTGTTTTATTATATGGTGACAATTTAGAAGGCAAGGAGTATACCGGCTTTGAAGGATGTAAGCTATTTGAAGCAATAGTAATGCCCGATTTGAAAAAGCAAAAAATATTTGAGGATGAATTAATCGAAAATATTAGAGAAGCAATAACTGACCATAATGAAATAAAAATATGGAACTTATCCTTGGGAACAGATAGAGAAGCAGATTTATATGAATTTTCAGATTTTGCTAAAGCATTAGATGAAATCCAAGAAGAGAACAACGTCTTAATCTGCAAATCTGCGGGCAATTGCAATAATTTTAGAATTAATGCACCTAAAAGCAGAATAGCAAATTCTGCTGATACTGTTAGAGGTCTTGTAGTTGGCTCCATTGCTCATGATAAATTGGAAACAGATTTTGCCGAAAAAAATAATTCTTCCCCTTTCTCCAGAATTGGCCCCGGGCCATCGAATTTAATAAAACCAGATTTAGTTCATTTTGGAGGAAATGCAGGTTTAGATATCAGCAATAAACTAGTGATAAATCCTGTCAAATCCTTTGCAATAGATGGAAGTTTAGCACACCAGGTTGGAACCAGTTTTTCCACACCCCGTGTAGCAGCCATTACAGCCGGTGTAGATTCAATGTTAAACGAGGAATTTAATTCTCTTCTATTAAAAGCATTAGTAATACATTCTTCAAAATATCCGGAGGAAATGAAAATGTCAATTGCAGAAAAAATTAATTCAACAGGATTTGGAATGCCTTCAAATATTAATGATATTTTATTTAATCAACCGAATGAAATAACATTAATTCTTCAGGATACATTAGAAAAAGGATCGTTCATTGATATTCTTGATTTTCCATTTCCTCAAAGTATGATTGATGATGATGGATATTATTATGGTGAATTAACTGTCACCTTGGTAACATCTCCAATTTTAGAAGTTTCACAAGGAGCTGAATATTGTCAATCCAATATTGATGTTTACTTGGGGAGCTATGATGAAAAAGTTGAAAAAGATATTACCCAGCCCAGAGTGAAGAATCCAATTGGCGCAGAAGGCAGACAGAATGTTTTAGCGACAAGTGTTTACAGCAAGAAAGCAATGAAAGACTTTGACACTTCTTTTGCAACTGAAAGAATGTTGGTTTCATACGGTGATAAATTTCAGCCCGTAAAAAAATGGAGTGTCAATTTTGATGACTTTACCCCAGCAAACAAAGATAAATATTTGAAGACTCCAAAAAACTGGTACTTAAAGCTGGAAGGTTTGTTCAGACATTTTACAGAGAGCAAATGTGAAATGGAAAAAACTACACCAAGCCAAGAATTTTGTTTGATAGTAACAATAAAAGACACTAAAAAGAGAGGAAATATTTATAATGAGGTTACACAGCTTTTGAACAATTTTAGCTTTGTTCATAGCAACGTAAAAATTAGAGAGGAAGTTAGACTAAGATTAAATGGATAATAATTACCAAAAAAAAAAAATAAAAAGTCTTAAAAGTTGGAGCTTTTAAGACCGATAATTTAACCGGAATGTGAAAAGCAGTGTGTAGCTTATCGGGGTTGGTAACCCTTTGGCATTCCAATACTGAATAAGTTTCGTTTTGCAAAAGTAAATGTTTTTTTTTCATAAACATTGATTTTAATAAATTTTTCAGTAAAAGTACACACCGGATAAATCCTAACTCCGTAATTGACGGGATGAATTATTAACAATTAAAATTACATTTTATGACATTCGAAGGAGCGGTAATTAAAGAGCAGGGAGTAACATTTGCAATTGTAGTGGTTAAAGAGCATGTTTTAGATAGTTCTACAGAATGCAACAGTACAAGAGGAGGTTTTCAAAGTATTTTTCCGGGATTGCCAGTTATTTTGATGGCTCAAAATAATCGTGGAATTCCAAGATACCAAGGAAGGAAAGATATAGTAAACTTCTTGGCAAATGTTCACCCTTCCAGAATCCCTTGGAAAAGGTACAATTACAATTAATTAAAAAATTAAAATTAGAAAAAATGGCAAAATACATTATTCGAAAAGCGTTAAACGGACAATATTGGTGGGTATTAAAAGCACCAAATGGAGAAACTCTATTAACAAGTGAAACCTATACAACAAAGCAAAACTGCCATAGTGGAATAGTCAGTAGTAAAGCGAGTCTTGCAGATTCTAACTTTCGAAGATTATTATCCATTAGGAATGAGCCCTATTTCACGCAAAACTCAAATAATTACCAAGTATTGGGAACAAGTGAAATGTATTCATCGACGTATGCGCGGGATAGTGGTATAGTAAGTGTAAAAAGATATGCACAGAATGCAATAATAGAGGATTTAACTTAATCATTAACCTTAAATTTAAACACGATGGCAACAAATCCACCAAATGGTGACGGACATAGAAATGGCGCCGTTAGAAGCAGAAGCCAAACATATAATCCAAAGACTGAAACTTGGGTAAAAAGAGATTCAGAAACAGGGAGATTTATGGACGTCAAAAAGGATGGAACACCATTCAAAGGTGTTCGTAAAGAAAATTAATCAAAGAGACCGTAATGCATCTGTATTATGGTCTCTTTATATTAATTATACCTTTTATATCTAGACTTTTTTCTGAAAACCTAGTAAAATTTCTTTACAATAAGGTAGTAGAAATTACGCTCTATATCCAGTAGTAAGGTTTATTTCTACGATTAAGATAACAATACATTTCCTCTTTTTTGAGCTCAGGAAAAAATTTTATAGCATCGTCTATCGCATAATTGGGAAGAAAGAAGATTTCATCTTTTAAGGTTTTGAGAACTTTTTCCCGACCATAAAAACGTATGATCTCGTCAACTTCTCTTTGCCCCCCTCTTTCAATAATACGAGTGATAACTGCAACATACATTTTTTGCCAGTCCACTTTATTTATATCCGTATCCCAAAAAAATTTTGCGTGCAGATTGGGTTTCATTGCATTGGTTACCCTATTTTTCATACTATAAATTTACTGAATTTCATTAGTTTATGCAATAATTATCGGCGAAAACCTCTACCCTTTTTTGGTGGCTTCTTTCCATTTTCCTGTTTAAGTTTTATCTCAAATTTCAGTTCAGGATTAACAGCTGCTTTTTTCAAACGCTCTGACATTCTTGGCCAATTGTTCTCTTTTCCTTTCATCATTGAAACATCAAAAGCCTTATCAAAATCAATATTGCCAAAAAAGGAAAGTGCATAAGCAGCTAAAAAATCATGACCGTCATATTTTTTTTCATATGCCTGAAGATAGTCTTTAAGTGGTTTCTCTTCCAAGAGAAAATACATGTCCACAAAATCTTTTAACCTTTTTCCACTCTGAAAAATGGCATGTAGCTTCATCGCTCCAATATCCTCATTAGAGATCATTCGAATACCTTCGTTCATTTCTACAGGATTTAATAAAGGATATTTGTGGGTAACGATATCAACCTTTATATCATCAATATGGGTAAGTACTGTATTGGTAAAAAGTCTGCTTTCCGTAATGATGGCACCATAGTTTTGATTCAGGTAATAAAGCATCTCCTGTGAATCAAAATCTTTTGTGGTGAACAAATCTATATCTACTGATTTTCTATGTCCGACTTTTAGAGATAATGCTGTACCTCCGACTAGGATGTAATCCTTAAATTTTTCATCTTTCATTAATTTCTGGAGTAGTTCCCACATTTCTCTGCTGACAGTTTCTTTGTATAGCATAAGGAATCATTTTTTGGGAATTTATTCCCGAAAATGATCCGCTTCTCTAAATTGGAAGTTACTGTCCTCTTATGTCTTTAATTATCCTAATGGTGTATTGAATAGAATATTGGCAAACTTTTCCCTTTCAATAAAAAGAAATAATATCAAGTCAGACTTTATTATGAAAAAGTCTGATATTCTACATAATAAATAAAATATGTTTGTGATAATTTTAGTATTTTTATTAATGAGTCATTAATCAATGAAAACCATAATTATTCATCGATAAAGTATTAACCGCTAATGAATACCTAAAATTCTTAAATTATGAAAAAGATCGATTACGGAATCAATAATGTGCTGAGATCATTATCCCGAAAGCAATTGAAATGTATTACAGGGGGCGATATTCCTGGAACCAAGCCGGAATGTTACGACACTCAACCATGTATACTGGTCTATACCGATCAATATAACATTTCTACAACTTTTCAGGGAAGATGTGATACAGGACCGAATGGATGTTACTGTAGATTTGATAAACCAGTGCCCTTACCTCTAACCTCAAACGGAGGGGTAAGCCGATGTACTAAACCTCCCATGTAATATTCCGATTACAGCAAAATGAAGTTAGAATTTAATGAAGAAAAATGAGGCCATTAACAATATTGTTACTGAGTGGGATTATGCTATCGTGCAGCGACCGATTTCAATCCAAAATCATAGGAGAAGTCACAGGAATTCCTGCTGATAAAGTATACCTTATCGATGCATATGACTCGAAAAAACGAGTGGATTCCACAGATTATAAAAATGGAAAATTTGAGTTCATAATTGAAGATAACAAGGAACCTTTTTTAGCGAGTATCGCATATATGACCAAAGAAAATGAAATGATGAAATTGGCATATAGGAATAATAAGCTCAGCATAAATGGGAAAAGAAACGGGGTGGCAGCATTTATGACCGACGATGGAACCATTACGATCAAGGGCGACTGGACAGGCGTGACATCAATTTTCGATACCAAGCATCTTGAAATCAATGCAGGACCACAAAATGATTATTTCCAGAAGTATATACACAGCAATATCGGTGCGATAAAAAACAGCAGCGCAGAAATACACAGAATCATGTTTGGTCGCATTAAGGAAAGGGTTTTGGAGAATCCATCCTCTTTTTTTCTATTGGGTGAAATAGAAAAAAATAAAAGTTTCTACCATAGATCCGAATTGAAAGAACTTATAAGTCACTTTGATCAGAGGGTACAGTCTTCTTCCCAGGCAAAGATTTTGCAGAAGTATGCGAGCTACATGAAGGAAGGAGACGAAACAACTGATCCATTAAGCCTAAAAGGACCCAACAGCGTAGTAAAAGCAAATATTAATCGAAATAAAAAATTGAATATGCTTGTTTTTTGGGCCAGCTGGTGTATTCCCTGCCGCTCGGAAATTCCTCAGATAAGAAAAATAAAGAAAGAATTTAAATCTCCTGATTTTTATATTGCCAGTATCTCTATTGACAGAAAAAAGAAGACTGGCTGAACGCCTTAAAAGTTGAAAAAAATGGATTGGGATCAGTTTATCATCAATAGAGATGATGATCTTAAATTAAATGCACAGTATGATTATTCTGCCATACCACTTGTTGTTTTTACTGATCAGAACCTAAAAATATTGAAACGTTCCACCGGAGCGTCAAGCGACGCTGTGGAGGAATTCGGCAGTTTTATTAAATCATTATTGGTAAAAAGTACCCAATAATTTTTTTTAAAACTACATTTGCTATCTATATCATCCATAAATAATATTTCTGTTAGTCTGCTATCAATCGTTAGAACAGAGGTTTATTTCTGTCCTTATATATCTTGTGGATTAATTCTTCAAATTCCTTAAAATGATGCTCAATAATATTATCAACGTAAGCATACATGGTGAGCCGGTCAATTTCAAGTCCTGCTATCAGCTTTAAAAACTTCTGGTGGAATTCAGGACGGATGTATACAGTTCTTCCTTTGCTTGCGTTTTGTTTTGGAATTTTAAAGAAGGTCTCAAAATATTCTTTCTCCGTTACTCTCAAAGACTTTGACAGCCTGGTTCCACTGACACGTGATTGATTTCTGATCGGTTCAGTATCATTTGGGATGTCAGCTGACATCGCACGCTTTAAATAATCATCATCAGTTACAGGCTGGGTAATATTATTTGTTTCCGACCTTTTATCATTCTCATTTGAATTTCCTTCTTGCTCATGAGAATCATTTTCTTTGTTTTGAGGATTTAGGTTTTCATTTTTCATACATTGAAAGATTAAATGTTTGTAATATTTGCGGGCTATGCATTTTTTTATTGTGAACTTTTACAGTATTACAGTTTCAGCCAGTTCTATAATCAGCTTACGCTAGATCTTAGGATCACTATTTAAGCATAACAAATTATAATGTCATCATATGAATAGGTTTTCATTTCAGCCTCATATCATTTACAATTCTAATTTGATAGTGATATATAAAGTTATAATGCCAGCGATATGACAAATTAACTCAATGAATTCAAATGTTATTGTTCAAATGTATTGAAAGGCAGTATTTGTCCTTCGTTGTCCTAGAAAAGTTAATGAAGTATGACCAGTACGGAATTCTGGGATAAATACATTCTCACAGGAGGATTAAACATACTCAATGAGATACCCTTAAATCCCTGGTTAAGAATACCCAACTTTTACTTATATTTACCTTTAAAAATAAATAGCTATGGGGAAATTTTTACTCAGTCATCCTATATTCCCGAAGACGATCAGGCCAGAATCACTAAACTGGCAACATATGGTGTGATGGAAACACATAATAACCCCGCATTTGATACAATTGCAGGTATTGCAGCAGATATTTTTGGTTCATCAGGAGCCTTCGTCAATTTTGTTGATTCCGAAACAGTTTTCTTTAAAGCTAATCTAAGCTCATTTCCCAGTAATCATGTAGAAAGACAGCACAGTCTATGTTCCCTTACCGTTCTATCTGATGATATTACGATTATATATGATACCCATCTTTATGATGATCTTAGAGAGAATCCATATGTTTGTTGTGATGGAGGTATACGATTCTATGCAGGAGCACCCATAGTGACCGAGGATGGATATAGAATCGGTACTGTCTGTGTTATAGACAGTGTACCAAGAAAGGAAGTCACCGATTTACAGTGCTCTATCCTTAAAAAACTGGTGTCTTTGGCGCTGGATAAATTAGAGTCTATGAAAGCAAAACGTATGTTAGCTAAAGTGGCTGATGACCGCTTTCACCATGTTGCTCATGATTTATTTAATCCACTAACAGTTATTACTCTTTCGGCTCAACAGATCCAGAGGCAAACGCCGAAAACCGAATCGAGATATAAATTTGCTTCAACCATTTTTGAGAAAGCAAAATCGATAGAATATAATATCAGCAACATGCTTAAAGATGATCTTTCAGAGGGGAAATATATGCATCTCTCGATCGTTTCCTTTGAAACGGGTGACATCATCAATTGTTTAAGCAAAAATTTCAGCCATATTCTAAAAAATAAAGAACAACATCTGGACGTTTTCAGCACTGGCAATTTGAACATTACGGGAGACAAACAGCGTATCATCGATATTTTGGGCAATTTTCTCAGCAATGCATCTAAATATTCATCAGCAGGTTCAAAAATCACCCTTAAATGTGAGGAACAGCCACATACGGTGGTTTTTAGTGTGACAGATCAGGGCCAGGGGATTTGCCCCTCTGAAATTGGCTTACTTTTTAAAAAATTCTCCTGTCTATCATCAAGACCTACCGCAAATGAAAGGTCTCATGGTCTTGGTCTTTATTCTGCAAAAATACTTGCCGATCTGCATCATGGAAAGGTATGGGCCAAAAGTGCCGGAAAGGATTTAGGAAGTTCTTTCTTCCTAGAGCTCCCTAAAGATTAAATCTATTCCATATCTCCATTCTCTCTGAAGATCAACTTTTTCTGCAATTATCTCCTTAATTCCTATCATCTCAGCCGATAGAAAGTAGGGATCGATTAATCGCTCATTCTCTTTTTATATATACATACCGTTTTCTCTAAAAATATTATACTGTCATAGTTTCAACTCGTAATACAGTCAGTTATTTTACGTTACAGCTAATTACCATTTTAGGAGCATCACAAATTATAAAGTCATCATGTTAGCGTGTAATGATTTCATCTTCATATAATTTTATGATTTAATTTGTCAGCAATATATAAAGCTATAATGTCAGCGATATGACAAATTAACTCAATGAATTCCAGTATTATTTTAAGGATGTATTGACGGGCAGTATTTTTCCTTTATTGACTTAATGCAGTAATTATAAGATTGAGTGATTAGGAAACCGAAGGACAAATACAGCCACTCAATGTCATACTTCCCCCTCACTTTATTCGCTTTGCTATATTCTGAAAAATAGATATAGCAAATGAACTGTAAGCAATTAAATTCCATAGGGCTGGAAGAAGTCCTCGCTTTTCTCGGACACCTTCCAACCCGACAAAATGAAAAAGAAGCATGGTATCTCAGTCCTTTTGGTCCTGAATCCCGTGCCTCTTTTAAAGTGGATAAGCCGAATAATCTTTGGTATCTCTTTTCAGAAGGAGCTGGCGGTACTACTACCGATTTTATTCAGAAATACCTAAATACATCGGTAAAAGAAGCTTTAGCGTGGGCATCCGATCAAAACTTTTCTTCTTTTCACCAGCAAAACAAGACATTAAAATCCAATCCTAATTACCGTATAGACAGGATTATGGATATTGCTCATCCCAATCTTTTATCCTATCTCCATGAGCGGGGCTTAAGTGCGAAAGTGTATCCTTTTATCAAAGAATTGTGGTTTACCATAGAAAATAAACAGCTTTATGCGATAGGATTTAAGAATAACTCTGACGGTTGGGAGCTTAGAAATGCTTTCTACAAAGGGGCTTTACTTAAAAAGGATATTTCGGTTTTACCTTTCTTTTCGAATCCTGCGGCAATCAATAGTAACGAAACCGGAAACAACATCCCTAACCGGAAAGTGGCCGTTTTTGAAGGGTTTACCGATGCCCTGTCCTTTATCGAAATGCAGAAATCTTTTCAGGGAGATCTGCTGATATTAAATTCTACGGCAATGCTTAAAAAGGCTTTAACGGTGATTGATTCGTATTCAGAGATCAGCCTGTTTTTGGACAATGATAAAACCGGAATGGGGTGCAGGGATACGATCATTGATCGCGTCCCCCATGCCAAAGACTTCTCCCACATCTATTCGGAGCATAAAGACTTAAACGAGTATCTCATCGCAAAAAGAAAGAATCATCCTCATGAGACAATCAATACACAGATAACAACTGCATCGAAAAACGAACATATAGAAAAACAAAATGAGTGCAGAGACGAAACAAACAGGATAAAAAAGGTGTGCGCAGGAGAATGTAGCACTGTGCTTTTTACCAACTGTCTGCAAAAGTTAGGAGCTCATTCGCAACTTTGAAGGTCGGTACCCTTCCAACAAAGTTTCTACTTCGCCCGCAGGGGCTAAAAAAGCAGTCTTTTAGAATGCTCAATCAGAAGACGATTGAATTGAATCAATCAACAATATAAACTAGACATTTATGTTGATCCAAAGTTATGAAAATTAGTTTAAGCCAACTTTTATGAAAACATCCATCAATTTTAAAGCTGTTAAATCCGATTCTGAAGTTCATAATTTCCGCAGGAAAACTTTTGATTATATCCGCAAAGAGCTGACTCCCCTAAATCAATACTGGCAGGAAGATAAAATAACGGACAGGATTCAAAAAATAGAAGCTTACTGTAAAGAAAAATCAGGAAGAAAATTACAGAAAAATGCTATGCCTGTGCGTGAAGCAGTAGTGGTTATAAAAGAAGATACAACGATTCAAGACCTTCATGATCTCTCTAAAAGACTGGAACAGGAACTCGGAATACGAGTATTTCAGATCGCCATCCATAAAGATGAAGGACACTTTGATAAAGAATCAAAAGAGTGGAAACCAAATTTCCATGCGCATCTTGTTGCAGACTGGCAGGATCCGAAGACGGGTAAAACGTTAAAACACCAATCTTTCCATTATTCTAAAATGCAGGATCTGGCTGCTGAGTGTTTGGGTATGGAAAGAGGGATTTCAGGATCAATAGGGAGACTGGAAGCGGTTGAATTCAAAATACAAAAAAAAGAAGAGGAACTAAAAGCATTGGAAGAGAAAGTAGATCAAATGAAAAAGCATCTCGGTTCTGGAAAGTTCAACGACCTTATTGTTAATGACACTAATTTTTTTGGAGTGCAGCAAATCAAGACCAAAGAGACGATCGCTAATTTTGGCAATACTTTTAAGTTGTATAACACGGAATTACTAAAAAACAGTAATGAGCTTGATAGTAAAACAAGACAGATTACAGAGCTTCACAAAGAAATAACAGATCTAAAAAAAGAAAATGTTCAGCTTAAAGGCAAAAACACAGCACTTTTGACAAATGCAGATGTTTTTGCTTTGGAAAAGAAAAAAATATTTGGATTCTGTTGTAGATGCACTTGAAAAGGCGATCCGTTCTCATCGGTTTAAAAATCCTCTCACAAACAAATGGGATGATAAGGATCTTTTGCGGGAGATGAATGAAATATGCAAAGAGTTTTCTCAAAAAAATCATATTCCATTTTCCGCTTTAGAACAGATATTTACCATAACTGAATTAGCAGCAGGTCTGTTTTCACTGTTAAGGCTGGGAGACGGAAATGATATTGATCCGGAATACATTCCGGTACCTAGGAAAAAAAAGAAAAGAAGGAATATCAGGTAATAGTAAAAAGACGATAACGGTTTTCATGTACCCCATCAGCTTTATAAGCCCCATTAAGTTCTGATCGTATTTGCTGACAATAATTTCTTATAAATATTTCCTTGTTTGATTATAAAAATATAATTTAGATACTGATAAGCTTTTACATTACAAAGTCTTAGAGTTGTATTAATTAATAAATGACGAGGAATTTTTAAGAAGGAGGTCAAATGAATGCACATACTATTCAATTGTTCGACAAGCTCATGGAGCAATCTATGGCGCGTTTTTCTGAACTTCCTGTTGTTAAAACAGCAGTTTATACTGATAATACCTGCCATTTAGCTGACAAGGTCAAGTATGTAACACAGCTATATGTAGAATGCTTTAAGAATTTCGGATGGCTCCCAAAAGAAATACCATTTTACAATCGGATTGTATATGGCGACACTAAATCACTAAGTGAAGTTATCCCAAAAGATCCGGTACTTTCTCAAGTATTTGATTATCTTCCTAAAGATAAAAGTATACCTCTTGAGTCTCCCGCTGCTTTTCATAGGCACTTTGTTATTTTGCCTGACTTTTATTCAGTCAGTGGCATATTATGGGTTAATAGTGCACAACAACTGTTTATGTGTTTATCAGAGTGCTCCGTTGTCAGAGATACAGTCATCATCTCTCCTGGTCGCTACGCTTATTTATCTGAACTATTAGAACAGTATGACCCTCTTCTAAACCCTTCACTCCGAGAATGGATCAAAGAAAAAGAAATAAGCTTTAATAAGCTTCAAAGAGATTCCAAATCGTATTGGGGTGATACTTTCTATAGTTATTATATGAAAACGAAAGTAATAGAAGCTATAGGGGAGATTCTTTTTACCTCCAAGACATTAAAAGAAATTGCGTTACATCAGAAGTTTGGTAAATATTCAACGCTGTATAAAACTTTTAAAAGGTACGGTATTGATCTTACTAAAGTTTCCAGATTCTCTAAAGTCTGATCGCGCATATGATCAGCTTAGGTCAGCGGCACAATATTGATCTATTACCCAATAAAGACCTGAATTCTCTATAATATGAAACTCATACATTAGGTGATTGTTATTGAAAAATAATTCAATAATCACAGAATGATTTTTTACTTTTACTCTACCAATAGCTTTATACCGTTATGAAATCCCATGATGCTATCGATGAAAAGGAACTGCTGCTTAGGCTTCGGGAGGGCGATGGAATTGCATTTGAACTCCTCTACGACAAGTATAAAGAGACATTGGCAAGAAAACTTTTTAGAATTTTAAAATCCTGGGACAATACCCAGGAAATTTTACAGGAAGTTTTCGTCAGTGTTTAGGAGCACCGAAAAAGAATAAAACCGATCTTTCTTTTGCTGCCTATCTTCATACTATAGCAACCCATCTATCAGCTGAATATTTCAGAAAACTGGCCCATGACAGAGAATTGGTAGAGCGTTTTTGGCTCAATGTCATTACAGAACATGATCCGCAGGAACTTGGCACTCAGATTATGGCGGATCAGGAGCTTATGCGTACCATTGATCAGCTTCCCCCACAGAGAAAAGCTGTTTTTAGCCTGTGTAAACTGGAAGGCAAAAGTTATAAAGAGGTAAGCAGTATGTTTTCTATTTCTGAAGCAGCTGTTAATGATCACATCACAAAAGCCAATAAATTCTTTCTCAAAAATTATAATAAGTCACTCCCTGTTTTTTTTTCAATAATAATTTATAATGCTCAAAAATAATCTCACTGAAATACAGGAGATTATATATGATTTCTATTTTTTATGCTTTCCAGAGCTATTGATTTATAGCCTAATTCCATATTATCCTAAAACAAATATTAAAAACACATCCGGATATGCAGGAACTTTTTGAAAAATATTTATCGGGATGATTACCAAAGAAGAATATAAAAGGCTCCTTGATCATTTTTCCCTTGTTGGTAACCCGAAAGATATCCACTCTCTTATTCTCAGAGCCATAGAACAGGAACAGCAGGATGAGGCCAGTAATCCTGTAGGCCTTGAGAAAACACTTAGCCGTACCGACATCCATATTTATAAAATTACTCGAAGAAATAATACCCGCAAAACGTTGGTCAAAAGGATATTTCCATATATATCAGCCGCAGTACTTCTTATGGTAGGTATATTTTCCTATGTCTTTTTATCAGAAATCCGAAAGAGTTACAAAAAACTACTTCCAGCATTGCAAAAGATGACATAATACCGGCAAGACATACAGCTGTCCTTTCACTGTCTTCTGGTAAATCCTACAACTTATCAGATCGTAAAAATGGAATTATAACCGATGAAAAAGCGATACATTATTCGGGAGGTGAAAAAATTGCCGATACTAAGAATAACGAAACTGTGCAGGTTACTGTTCCCAGGGGAGGACAGTATAGTCTTTATTTACCTGACGGTGCAAAAGTGATTCTTAATTCTGAATCGTCCATTTCTTTTCCCGTAAGCTTCAGCTGTTCAACACGAGAGATTAATATGAAGGGAGAGGCTTATTTTGAGGTAGCTCATAACTCCAGGCGCCCTTTTATTGTTAAAACCGTAGAGCAGAGTATAAAAGTTTGGGGACTAAATTTAATCTCTATTCCTATAGTCCTGAAGATGTCGTCACAACATTATCGGGATATACTAACAAGCTTGACTTTAAATTTGATTTAACGTTTTTCAGTTTTTATAAACAACAAATCCTTCATAGATATTTATTACCACAATCTAAACATACAATTACTGTTCATAAAATCTTTTAAATAAAAATTAAATTTATTTGGTTAATTTAATTAACTACTTTACATTTGCATTTAATTAAATTATAAAACTTATGGAAAATGAACAATTAGATCCTAAGAAAAGCTTAGATATTATTCAGAATGCTATATCGCAAACGAGATTTGAAAAAACAGACGCCTATTTTTATTTAATTAATTGGGGAATAATACTGTTTATATACTTTTTTCTGCATTATTTAGGTGGAAAATTTGAATTCTTTAAAATGCTATTAGGATTTTCAACACTCTTATTTCTTATAGGTGCTATGATCTCCATATGGCATAGTAAAAGAATGAATAAAAAGAAATTGTTAAACCCGTCAATGATAGTCTATTTATGTATACATGGGGAGGAATAGGATTGTGTATAGGCTTATGGATGATAAATTATAAAATATTTGACCAAAGTCTGTATTTGGGTTTACTTATGTTATTATTCGGTTTAGCCTCATTTATCACCGGAGGTGTTACAAAATTTCGTTTATCTGTGATATGTGGTGTTCTTACTATGATTATTTCAGCAGTAATTCCCTTATTAAATTTTTCTAATCAGTTTCTAGCAACATGTATCGGCATAATGTTATCCTGTATTATTCCTGGTTTTGCAATGTTTTATAAAATAAAGAAAAAGAAATATGTTTAAGGATTTAAACCCAATTTTGCATTCTCAATTAAGGCTTGCGATAATTTCAATTCTTGCAAGCGTAGAAGAAGCTGAGTTTGTTTATTTAAGAGAAAAAACAGGAGCCACTTCAGGAAATTTAAGTTTACAACTTGATAAACTCAGAAAAAATGGATATATCGAAATAAAAAAAGGTTTCAAAAACAACTACCCGCTCACTACTTGCCAAATAACTGAGGAAGGTATGGAAGCACTAAAAGAATATACTCAAAATATTAAAAATTATCTAAATCTATAAATATGAAAAATATACTATTAAAAATTTTATTATGTATTTCAGCTAATTGTGCTGCTCAGAACAGCGATTTTTCAAATATTGAAAACTTCGTACCTGGTCACCGTTCTATTTATCTAAATGCAGAAAGTTCAACAGAAATTAATCCCGGAAGTTCGGGCGAAAATATTACTTGGGATTTTAGAAATCTTGTATTTAAAGTAAAAGATACAGCTGCTCAACAAATCATAAAAATTGATGAAACCTCTCATAAATTAGATTACCCAAAAGCAACAATAGCAGAAAAGAATAGTGATGGGTCTTGGGTATTCATTGAAAGAACAGAAAATGAAAGTTTAGTATGGGGAGTTATTACAGCACAAGGACTAGAAATGAAATATGTAACTCCATATAAATTTCTAAAAAAACCTATCAAATTTGGAGAATCTTTTACAGGCATTGCAAAACGTGAATATGAAGTCCGCAACACCAAAATCACTGGTACAAACAATTATTCTACATTAGTCGATGGAACTGGACACCTTGTGTTGAAAGATAAAAAATATGAGAATGTTATCCGCTTAAAATTTATTCAAGAGTTCAATGATGGGGTTGGTGACAATGCGACAAAAGTTCGAATTGAGAGTTATGTGTGGTTTGATAATTTACACAAAGCAGCTGTTTTGAAAATTGATAATTTAAGTGTTACAAATAAATGGTATAATAATAAAAGTTACAATATTTCTTTTCTTTTAGATGAAAAAAACCTAAATTAGGCAAAAACAATAACTTCAACCATGATAAATTCTATCTCGGAAAGCAATGTCCATGTTAAAAATCTACATATACAGACTGCAGTTATTGCAAATTCAACATTTCATCGTTTAGGTATAGTTTTAAGTTTAAAAGAAACTGAAGTGTATAAAGAAACTTTAGACTTTATGAATTTTACTAACTTTGAGAATTACATAAGAAAAACTGATTACAAACCCGACGTTGTCATTATTGATATTTACAAGCTGGGCATGTGCATCTATAAAATTATAAAAACTCTAAAAAAATCTTATGCAGAAATACGAATTCTTATTATGTCATCATGCACAAATACGCTGGGCATAACAAAAATGTTAGAGTACGGAGCCGATGGTTATATTACAGAAGATTCTTCAAAAGAAGACTTAATAATAGCTTTGGACGAGTTACTAGAAACAGGCACATTTTTACCTAACAATATAAAGAATGCGGTACTCCTACATTATCGCAATGCAATTAAGAAAAATATATTTTTAACTGAGCGTGATCTTGAGTTTTTATCTTATAGTACACATGAACTTACACATAAAGAAATAGCAGAAAGAATGTACGTAAGTCCTAGAACTATAGACAAAATTGTTAAAGATCTTTTCTATAAGACTGGTCATAATAGTAGAACTGGTCTTGCTTTGTTCGCAGCCTCTATAGGCTTGTTTCAAGAAAATGACATGAATATTTAAAAATTGATTCATAAAATAAAAGAGGCTGTCCAAAGGTGGACTGCCTCTTTTTCTCTTTTACTTTTTTTATGCTTTAAAAACTTTTAGATATCAATGGTAAAAGATGAGGAAGTACTAGTACAAGCGTTTGAACTTGTTGAGGTACACACGGTGATTTCCAATCCAACTTCAAAAAGACTAGCCCGTAATTCAACTGCTCTATTAAACTTCTGAGTTAATGAAGTTTCTTTTAATAGAGTTTGAACACCTCCTTCTGGATAAAGTGGGGATGCAAACTTATCATTTAAGAGATTGTCCAATATATAAGCGACCATAGCACGTTGATCATCAGATGGAACACTTGCAGCCATCGGTTTAATATTTGCTCCTTCAAAATGACTGATACTCATTTGTTTTGCGATTTGATCAGCATCTTCACTCTCTAATGCTTTTCTATCAACATTTGTCTCAACTACTCTACCTTCTTTACCCACTTCAAGCAATGCTATATCAGCAATATCAAGAGGGTCATGATTAATTGTTGCTATTGCAGCAGTATGATTTACACTATTACCAATATAATAGCTAATAATACTTGCTGCTACGTGTGATGGAGAAGTATTAAAATCAAATTCCGTAAACGTAGGAGTTACAATCATAGTATAAGAAGCATCAGGATGGTTAGGATTAACCCCAACAAAACCGATATTTCTATCATAATTAAAACCCAATTTTTTTTCAGCCAGATATTCCTTCAGCTTATTAAAAATAGGATTTTTTTCACTCTGTGTTTCAGTAATTCTTCTAGCTTCAGCATTACTGATAGTTTTGTAATTTGCCATAATATTAAGTTTTAAATTAAAATATAAATATAAAGCATTCAAATTTAGATAATTGAATATTTAAACATTAAAGAAAGTATAAATCACTAAAAAATGAACTAATTAGATTGTAGAATAAAATGTAAAAATCTGTAAATAAAAATGCAATCTTTGCGAAGTTTTTAATAGCTAGAATCTAAACCTTCTTTGAAACTAATATTATAATTTGGAATAAAATAAAATTAATGAAATGGGAATATATTATTTTAAGCCAGTTATTAATAATAAAATTAGCGAGGATTTGACTGATGAATCAAATTTATTGATCCAAGATTTTAGATTTTACGCAAACGGAAAAAATCTATTAGATGATATAATCGTATTATTACTCACCAAAGGACATCATATATCTAATATAACACGTTTAATTAATAGATTGCACGAAACAGGTAGTATAAAGGAATCTAATGAAAGTGAATTAAATTCATTTCAGAGTCAAGAACTTGAAACAATTATGCCACAATTGAAAGCACTAAGTACTTACAGTTATGACAAAAAAACTTTTTATACACCTTTTTCCAACTCCGCAGTAAAACATCAGAATCGTATAAAAAAAAGTAATACACTTCTTTTAGGATGTGAAGAATGGATAGAGGAATTGACTTCAAGACTCAAAATGATTGGAATTGAGTCGATATATCGATATATAACAAATTTCGAAAATGATAAAGAATGGGAAAATTTAAATGATCTAGCAAAAAATCTAGAACCAGACATTATTATTTATATACCAAAGTTTTTTTCCAAGGAAGATGCTTTAAGAATTAATGAAATATGTATAACCAATGGAATTAATTTTCTTCCTTACGAATTGAATTTTCCTGATGTTAGAATAGGACCTTTCTACATTCATAATGAAACATCTTGCTATAACTGTTATTTGTTAAGGAAAGCAGGTTCAAGAAATCCATTTGCACAATCCGAAATCAATCAAAATCAATCTGATTTTAAAAATTTCATGTTATTTCCAGGATTTGATTTCATTAGTCTGGAAATAATCAAATTTTATTCAGGTTTTCTTGATGTTATTTCTAAAAATAGAGTATGGAATTATAACCTTCATGAATGTAAAACACATACTGAGATTGCTTTTAAATTACCACGTTGTCCCCTATGTGGAACAAATCATATAAAACCTAAAACAAAACTCTGGGAATACTATGATTAAGAAAAATAAACTCTTCGATCTACACGACGCCAACAGCGGTTTGATAAATTATGTAAGTGAAATAGAGAATGAATTAAACCATCCTGAAATTTTTGTAGCAGCAGCCACATCATGTGATCTCAAAAAATATGGACTTCCAGTGTCTTATAAAATTAACGGTTCTGGTGCAGGCTTGACTCTGGACTCTGCAAGGATATCTGCAATAGGCGAAACTTTAGAACGTTATTGTCTCAGTATCATTAAGTCTGAGAATTTAATTTTGAATTCAAGCAGGGAGTTAAGAAAGAAGTCAATATTACACGTGAAACCTGAAAAATGGTCATTATTCAGCAAAGAGCAAGATATTGAACCATTCACAATATTTGATGATAATGCTAAAATTGTTTGGACACTTGCGGATAGCCTAACGGAAAAAGTAACCAAATACGTTCCAGCATCATTAGTTTATCTTCCATATTATTATCATTTTAAGGATTTAGGAGAACAAATGATAAGTCCATCGGTCTCGACTGGAGCAGCTTGTGCAACTACGAAAGAAGAAGCCTTACTAAAAGGAATTGCAGAACTTATTGAGAGAGATTCTTTTATGATTATGTGGAGAGGAAAAATACCATGTAAAAAGGTTGAAATAGATGAATTTTCTTCAATATTTGAGATTTTTAATAAGAAGTTTATTCGTCCTGGACTAGAATTTAATCTTTATCTAACTCAATTTGATTTTGAGATGCCCTCCTTTTTTGGTGTTTTGGTAGATCATCGAAAAGGATTTAAATCTCGTGTTGTAGGTGGAGCGGCACATCCAAATCCAGAAGTCGCAGCACTAAAAACACTTCTTGAGCTTGTACAAGGTTTGGTATGGAAGGATTACAAAGGAAATGTTGATTTTCCAATTATGGATAAATTTCAAAATATAGACTCATTTGAGTCACGTATGGAGCTTTATGCATATAATGATATGACAGAAGCCTTTACATTTCTACCTGTAAAGGAAAAAATTAAACTTAGTGAAATTCCAATAGCATATAACTATGATGCTTGTAACCTCCGTGAAACACTTGGACTACTAATCAAAGATTTTGATAAAAAGAATTATGAAATCCTTGCCGTTGATATGAATTCATTAGAAGCCGAATACTGCGATGTACACATAGTAAAAGTTCTTATACCTGCTCTAGAAGCAATGGACGGAGAACATAAGTATCAATATCTGGGAGGAGATAGATGGAAAAATATTCCTTTTGATACAGGTTATATTAATGAGAATGAAAAGATTAAACTTAATACTTATCCACATCCATACCCATAATAGTAAAAATATGACATACGAAGAAGATGATAATATGTTTTCATTGAGTGAGCTATATCATGAAAATTCAAAAATGCGTAATATAGACAGGGAATTTTATGCTTGGGTTAACCACGTAAATACTTCCCCTCAAATCAGAAAAATGATCTCAAATCCTAACTATAATTACAATGGTTATGATTCTATAAATTTAAATGATTATTTCTCTTTTAGGGATGAAGGGGATATATTATGTGATATAATAAAAAATAGAAGAAGCAACAGAAAGTTTATTGATAAATCAATAGATTTGTACAGCCTATCAAAAATTTTGAATTTTGCCAACGGTGTTACATTACAAACCAATGAATCCGATGGTTCTACGTGGAAATTGAGGTCAACACCCTCACCTGGAGGACTTTATCCTATTGAGATATATTGTATAATTAAAAATATAGATAATCTCGAACCTGGAATATATCTATATTCACCAATTATTAATAACCTTATTCAAATCGAAAAGAATAATAAAGATGTACTATTCGAAAGATTATGTAAGGCAATGTCTCCCATGAAACAAACATTAAAAAATAGTCCCGTAACTTTTCTCCTCTGCGCCAACATGCCAAGAATTAATTTTAAGTATAAAGAGAGAGCTTATCGATTTGCTTTGCTTGAAGTTGGACATATTGCTCAAAATATTCTTATTGGTACAGGTGCGGAAAATTTAGGATCTATTTGCATAGGTGGTTACATAGACAATGAACTCAATACATTAATAAATGCTGATGGCGTAAATAAGATTGTACATTATGCTGTTTCGATTGGTCATATACAAAAGGATTAATTTATTCCCTTAAATAATTCTAATAGAATTATTTGTTATTGAAGAAAGTTTTCTTAAATCTTGAAGTAAAGAGTTCGAACTTTGAACTTCTGGGTCTACAAACTTCCTTTTACATAAAAACGTTACAGAGATATAGCCCCAATTGCATCCAAAAAAATTATAAAAAACTCAATTACTTCCCTATGGACCGCGACATCCCATCAACCTCTACAATCGCATCAGCAAATGCTTTTGGTGCTTCCTGAGGTAGATTATGCCCAATTCCGCCGGTAAGTGTATGATGGGTATATTTACCGGTAAATTTTGAAGCGTAACTTTCAGGTGAAGGATATGCTGCCCCGTTTGCATCACCTTCCAAAGTAACTGCCGGAACTGAAATGGAGGGAGATTTTGCAAGCTTAGCTTCAAATATATCGTATTGCTTCTCCCCTTTCGCCAATCCCAAACGCCAGCGGTAATTGTGGATTACAATATCAATATGATCAGGATTATTAAATGCTTTTGAAGACCTTTCGTACGTTGCATCATCGAAAGTCCATTTGGGTGAAGCGGTTTTCCAGATCAGTTTATTAAAAGCTTCAGTATTGGCTTTATAGCCTTTATATCCCCTGTCAGTTGAAAAATAATACTGATACCACCATAAAAACTCGGCATTAGGAGACAGAGGCTTTTCGTTTGCCTGTGGACTTCCTATTAAATATCCGCTTACAGCCACCAGACCGGAGCAGCGTTCAGGCCACAATGCTGCAATAATATCAGCTGTTCTCGCTCCCCAGTCAAAGCCGCCGATGATTGCTTTATGTATTTTCAGAGCATCCATGAAAGCTATGATATCCAGTGCAACAACGCTTTGCTGGCCATTTCTTTTGTATTTTGAGAAACAAAGGTGGTGGTACCATATCCTCTTAAGTACGGAACCAAAACCCGGTATCCTTTTTCAGCAAGTATCGCAGAAGACTGTTCAAAACTGTGGATATCATAAGGCCATCCGTGGAGAAGGATAACTGGTTTTCCGTTTTTAGGACCTACTTCCGCATATCCTACATCCAGCAATCCGGCTCTGATTTTCTTCGTATTCGTGAATGCTGATGCGACATCTTCAGAAGTATAAGTCTGCGCTTTGAGAGACATCAGTCCCAGTCCCATAACAATAACGAAGGATAAGACAAATCGTATTTTTTTACTGAAATTCAATGGTGTATTCATAATTATTGATCTTTTATTAGGGTAAAATTATACCGAAACGGGTCTTTACAGAGGTCTAAATACTTTGAACAGGTCATATTGAAGGGTAAAAACTGATTTTCAGAGGCTGAACCGGACATCAGTGATCAAATTATAAACAAGAGAAGATTAAAAAACATATTGCCCCATTTTTTTTCGTCAAAATGAACGAAATTAAACTAGATTAATTTCTGTGAAACGGAGTCACCATATATTTGCTAAAGAATTAAGACAACAAAAAATTATCAAATAAATTAATCATAAACATTAAAAAAATTAAACAATGAGCACATTAAAATTAAAAGACGGAACTGAGATTTTTTACAAAGACCAAGGAGAAGGACCCGTATTGATGTTTCACCACGGATGGCCTCTATCATCAGACGATTGGGATGCACAGGTCATTTTCTTTCTTCAAAGAGGATATAGAGTAATTTCTCACGACAGAAGAGGTCATGGTCGTTCAAGCCAGAACATCTATAATCATACAATTGAGCAATATGCTTCTGATGCTGCAGAACTGGTAGAATACCTTGATTTGAAAGACGTTGTTCACATCGGCCATTCTACGGGAGGTGGTGAAGTGATCCGATATGTGAATAAATATGCCAACGGAAGAGCAAAAAAAGCTGTATTAATCAGTGCAGTTCCTCCGGTAATGGTAAAAAGTGAGACTAATCCTGACGGTGTTCCTATGGAAGTTTTCGACAACATCAGAGAACAGACCCTGAATAACAGAAATCAGTTTTATTTTGACTTAACTTTCCCTTTCTACGGATATAACAGAGAAGGTGCTGATGTAAAAGAAGGAATCCAGAGAAATTGGTGGAGACAGGGATTGATGGGAGGAATTGTTGCTCACTATGATGGAATCAAAGCTTTTTCAGAAACTAATTTTACAGAAGATCTGAAGGCTGTGGATATTCCGGTTCTGGTACTTCATGGTGAAGATGATCAGATTGTTCCGATCGAAAATTCTGCCATAAAATCTGCCAAATTATTGAAAAACGGAAAGTTGATTACCTATCCAGGTTTTCCTCACGGAATGCCTACGACTGAACATCAGACCATCAATAAGGATCTACTGGAGTTTATCCAATCCTAAAAAGCTTCTTACATCCTAAAAAAGGTGAATCATTCCGATTCACCTTTTTCTTTAATAAGAGAATCCTGGTTGAAAGCTTAATTTTATCCATTCAGTAGTCATACTGCATTATTATTGAGGAAAAAAATACATATCAGGGTATTATCTCTTTTAGTATCGGTAAAAGTTCAATATATTTGTTAAGAAGTTAGAATACCTTTAAAAAATTAATCAACCACTTCATGAAGATAAAATTTGGATATTTCGCTTTATTGGCCCTGTTCCCTTTACAGGTATATAGTCAGCAAAACCTGTCAGCTGATGAATTATTTACGAAAGCCCGAACCGAAGCTTTTGACAATAAAGACTATCCTGCCTCTATTTCACTGGCCAAACAGGCACTTGAAAAAGCTCCCAACTATACTGATATTTCCATTTTCTTAGGAAGAATTTATACGTGGAACAAGGATCTTGATTCTGCCCGAGCTATCTTTGATGAACTGGGAAAAAGAGAGGTTAAAGATGAAGATTATTTTATCTCCTACGCCTCTCTGGAATATTGGAATGATCAATATGCCAAATCTCTGGAGATCCTGGATAAAGGAATCTCTTATCACCCTCAATCTGAAGCACTATGGCTTCTAAAAGCAAAAGTATATAATGCAGACAAGCAATATGCCGAATCTGAAAAAGCGATTAAAGCCGTTTTAGCTATTAATCCTAAAAATACCGAAGCCACGAGCCTTGCTGTAAGAATCAGCGAAGTAGCCTCTAAAAATGCAGTAAGCATCACCTATAATTATTCCCACTTTGACAAACAATTTGATAATGACTGGCATATTGTAGGGGTAAGCTATAAAAGGGTAACTCCTATCGGCTCGGTCATTTTAAGAGGAAATTATGCTAATAAATTTGCCCAAAGTGGTACCCAGATTGAGCTGGAAGCCTATCCGAGACTGTCCAAAATGTTCTATTTGTATGTAGGCGGAGGGTATTCCAATGATGTGGGATTGTTTCCGAAATACCGTACGGGAGTTTCATTAAACGCTAATCTCCCTCATAGTTTTGAGGCGGAATTAGGATACAGGCAACTTTATTTCAGCGATAACATCTGGATGTACACAGCTTCAGTAGGAAAATATTACAAAAATTTCTGGTTCAATCTTCGTACCTATATCACTCCGGATCATCACAATATCTCCCATTCCTATACCGCAACGGTAAGATATTATACTAAAAGTGCCCAGGATTATTTCGCATTCCAGATCGGAACGGGAATCAGCCCGGAAGAAAACCGTAATAATCTTTTGGAGAATGATACCTACAAGCTTAAAACATTTAAAATCGGGGCTGAATATAATTTTGCCCTAAAATCCAATCTTTTTTCCGTAGGAACGATGTATTACAATCAGGAATACCTGCCGAATACAAAGGGAAGCCAGTTTGATATTACTTTAGGCTATACGAGAAGATTTTAAGATTTTATTTTGATATACTTTTTTTCTTGAAGTTAACCATTACTGAATCCGGCATTAATTTTTTAGAAGCATAAAAACTTGAGTTCATACTTTTAAACTGATTAAAACTTTGATTGATTGTTTTCAAGGCTGCGGCATCCTGATAAGGTTCAGATCCTTTCTCATTGATCATCAGCAGCTGACCATCATGAATGTAGTGTTTTCCAAAAACAAAATCCACCATCATGTCTTTACTCTGCATGATCGGAACACCGGTTTTTATCGGTTCTGAGTCCGGAGAAAAACCTTTTCCCACCCATGTGACCGTGGCAGGAGTATGGAGCTTATAGTTATTTCTGTAATAAGCCAATATCGAAGGGGCCACATCAAAATGGCTTGCCGTTTTCTGGAAACGTTTCGGTTCTTTCAGCAAGGGTGAATAAATAATCAATGGGACATGGAACCTGTCAATATTTGACTGCAAAGTGATTTCCGGCATACTGTGGTCACCGGTAATCATAAAAATCGTATGAGCAAAATCAGGACGCTTGCGGTATTTGTCAAAGAATTTCTTTAAAGCATCATCGGCATTAACAACAGAAATCAACTGATCTTTAAATTCTCCCGCCCACTTTTTCTGATCCTGAGACAACAGACCTGACTGCATCTTCTGGTTGTAGATCTTTTCATAATAATCCCTGTTATTGATCAGAAAAGGATTATGCGTTGAAAGGGTAAGAATCATATTAAAATAAGGATTCTTCTGTGGTTTCTGAGTTTCAAGCATTTTGCTGAAAACCGCCTGGTCTTCATATCCCCAGCTTTCGCCTCCATTGTTAGCAGGAAGCTTTTGATACGGACCCGCAAATGACGACTGATCCACAATATGATCTGCCTTACTGTACTCCAGGAATTCTCTGTATCGGTCAAATGACACATTTCCTCCATAATAAAAGCCTGTCCCGAATCCGTTTGCTTTCAGAATATTAAACAGGTTAAAATTTTCTGGGGTCTGTCCTATTTCAAGGAATCCGTTTCTCCCGAAAGGCAACGAACCCGTTAACGAGGGTAAGGCACCGAATGTTCTTCCTGCCGAACTGAGACTATTTTCCCAGTATAAGCTTTTTTGAGATAAAGAATCCAGGAAGGGAGTAAAATTCCCAACATATCCTTTCGGTGAAGTATATGCATGTCCGAATCCTTCCAGTACCACAAAAACCAGATTGGGCGTTTCTGATGAACGGTTAAAATAAGGTCCCAGGAAATCCGGAGTTGTTTCTTTTCTCCAGAAAGGAAATGCCTTGTTCAAAGTCCCGGAATTAGCGGTAAAACTTTCTGAATCTTCCAGTAAATCGGCAATTTCAGGATGATCATTGACAAAATTTTCTTCATTGGATATCAAGAAGTATTCCCACTTACTTTTTGCTGCAGTCTGGCTAAAAGTATTGGCTTTGTTTAGTTCTTTAGACTCTAAAAGGTTATCGGGAATAAAAAATGCAGTAAAGCCAAGACCAAAGAATACAGCTCCTGCATAGATGGATTTAAAAGCCGACTTCCCTGCGATCCATAGGGGGTATGATCGTAGCTGCAAGAAGGATTCCCAATAATGCAAAGTTTTTGAAACTCAACATTCCGCTGGCCTTCAAAATCTGCTGTATTTCATCTTTACTGTAATATAAAAAATCTGCCCCCAGCGTATTCTGAGTTTCCCAAAAATATAAAAACAGGATATATTGCATGATTACCACAAAAGACAACAGGATGAGCGCTACCGTCTTTGCCCAGCTTTCCCTGATACAATTAATAATAAGGTAAACAATCCCCAGTCCAAATATCAGTTTGAAGGCAAATAATATATTTCTCAGAAAAAGGTCTCCAACAATTATATTGGTGTTCAGACCGGGAAAAGTATAGCGATACCAAAGCCATTCGACACCAACCCCTGCAAAAAATAATAAAAGGAACACCATGGAAAACATACCCCATTTTTTAAGTCCGTTTTGGAGGATTGCGGAAATCCTTTGTTTAAAAGGTAAATTCTGGGTGGTCTGATTGAAGCCCTGTCGCTTCATGTCTCCCCATCCATGTGATTTTTTAAAGTAATCGATAAAACCATTTACGCCCGCTTTTACGACAATAGGATGGAAATAGAAAGGTTCTGAAAAAGCAGTTCCGATCAAAGTAAGAAAGTCTTTCCTTTTGGTATATACCTGATAGCTCACGAGATCTACCAATATCCCATACATTGAATACAGAAACCCCATCGAAACCACCAGTGCAAAAAGAATCACAAAAAATGGCCAGTTGATGATTCCTAATAAAAGAAAGACAATAAATATGATATACCCTAAAAATTCTACCAACGGGCCTAGGAATTCAAAGAAGAACCAATAAGGAAGACTTACCATTCCCAGTTTTCCATACTTTGGATTGAACATAAGTTTACGATGTTTCCATAACGTTTCCATGGTTCCGCGCATCCATCTGTTTCTTTGCTTCCGGAGGATATCTTTGGATTCCGGAACTTCCGTCCAGCATAAAGGATCAGGAATTGTGCAGACCTCATAGGGCTCTTTCTTTTCTTCCATGTACTTTCGCATGCGTACGACAAGCTCCATATCCTCTCCTACTGTAGTCCGGTCATATCCGCCGCATTCAAGTACAATTTTCCGGTCAAAAACACCAAAGGCACCGGAAATCAAAATCAATCCTGAAGCTCTAGACCAGGCCATTCTTCCCAGAACAAAAGCTCTTATATATTCCAAAGCCTGTGTTTTCCCAAGTAAAGTTCTGGGCATATTGACACTGACCACCTTACCGTCTTCAATGACACAATTGTTGGCAAGACGAATGACTCCGCCACAAGCTATGATCTTCTTATCGGTTTGCTGTAAAAAAGGTTTAGCCAGCTTCAGGACAGCGTCCTGTTCCAGGATACAATCAACATCAATGCAGACCAGATAATCTCCTGAGGAAACATTGATACCCACATTCAGAGCATCAGCCTTCCCTCCATTTTCTTTATCAACGATAATAAGTTTTTTAAAAGCAGGATTTTTACTTTTATAAATACCTCTGATGGCATTGGTTTCAATTTTTCCCTGAACGAAAAAAGAAACACATTCCAATTCGTAGGCATCAACTAATTTTTGTAACGAATCATCCTTACTTCCGTCATTGACGATAATAATTTCAAGATTATGATAATACAGGGACAACAGCGACCTTACATTTTCCACAATAGTCATTCCCTCGTTATATGCAGGAGCGATAAGACTGAAGACAGGCGCATTGGGATTGGCCGCGATAATATTATAATCGGTAAATGTATTTTCTTTTTTATAACGAAGCACTGCACCCAGCGCATATATTCCTATCCAGCCATAGATGATGGCTACAGAAGTTCCATACAGCAAAAACAGCCATATGACGATTTCATAAACGATATGTGAAAATTCTAACATATTTTTTCCCGAAGTGCGTATTTTATAATATGAATTAATTCTTCAGAGGATGTTTCATCGTGCATCAACTGTTCCAGATAATCCCGGTTACCCAACACAAAAAGGGTTTCCGCGGCATACACCTTAATTCCGGAAACAGTACTTTCCGAAAGCTCTTTTTTAATAAACCCGTACTATCTCTATCTTTTGAGATTTTCATGGTACGAAGGATCTCAAGCTGAACTTCAACCGGCTGATGGGGATACATTTCTATCAAAGAGGCAATAGTTGACGAATTTTCCAGCGACAGAAGCGTTTGTACGGCCTGTACCCTTATCTCAACCGAAGGATGTTCCATCAGACTTATAACTGAAGGATAAAAAGAAAGCAGCTGAAATTTCCTCAATAGCTTAAGAGTAAAAATAATCACAGAATCATTCGTACTTGTCAACCATGCTTCAATAGCTTCCCCAGAATTGTCAGGTACGCTGGTGATGGAAAGGAGGAGCCGTAGCTGCTGCCATTCTGAAATGATTCCCCGGGTTGTATTCAAAAAACCAAGTCCTTCAAAGCCTTTCAAACTTACCATTGCGTATTGAGCTTCCTGATAAACCTGTTCGGAAGGATGTGCTACCAGGGAAGCAATTTTGGAAAGCGATTCTTTTGAATCCATTACCGTAAGCTCCTGTATACCTCCTGCAATCAGGTGTGGCTTTTTCTGATCCAGTTTTTTGACCGCTTCATGATGAAGGTCATACTGCCTGAACATATCTCTTATTCTGTTTTTTGCTGTTCCTGAAAATTTCTTTTCGGAATCTACCAGCTGATGCAGAAAAAGATTTCTGAATGAAGGATTCTCCGAAAACTTACGGAAGCTCTGGTCAGAAGGTAGTTCATCCTCATCGTAGACAATGACCTCCGATATTTTTTGATTGATAATTTTCAGCCATCCGGATGCTCTCACCGACTGTTTATATTGAAAAAAACCATATAAAAGCACCAATATGATCAGCACTACTACCAATGATAAAAGGGCGAGAAATATCAGAAAAAGAAAATGTATGGAGGTCGTTAAAAACATATCAATCTTATTTGGGAATAAAACGCTTGATTCTTAACATCAGTTCGTTGGGACTGAATGGTTTCACGATAAAATCAGAAGCTCCCAAATCAAAGGCATTCAGCACTACATCTTCCTGCCCCATGCCTGAGAGCATGATCACGGGCACCTGTTTTCCCATAGCCTGTATGGCGGAAAGTATTTCAATTCCTGAGGCAAAAGGCATCATGATATCGGTGATCGCCAGATCTACATCCTTTTCTTTTAATGTTTCAATGGCTTCTTTTCCGTTGCGGGTAAGAATGACCTCATGTCCTTCTTTCAATAATTTGTGTTCAATCGTTTTTAGAATCAGTTCATCGTCTTCAGCGATCAGAATCAACATAGTTTTCGTTTTTTATTGTATTAATGTTTGTATCAGTTCCAGTCCTACGGATATTTCATGGAAGATCTCCTGTTTCATAGTGGAAAAATCCATATTCTGATGGGTCTTGCCTTCCCAATCGGCCACCATTGAGGCCAGTTTGATCAATCCGGCGGTTCCTGCGGTTCCTTTCAGTTTATGGAGTATTTTTTTCAGCTCATCAGCGTTCTTTTCCGAAGCAGCTGATTGTATATTTTTCTCCGCCTCATTCAGTTCGTTGATAACCAGATTTAAAAATACTCTTTTAAAATCCTCATCATCCCCTGTTTGTTCATTCAGAAGCGTGAGGTCAAGGTAATTTTCGGTTTTTATATTATTTTCGCTTTCTTTAGGATGATTGGAAAGATGCTTCTTCAACATTTCCATAAGGTCAGCCTGGCGTAATGGTTTGGGAAGGAAATCACTCATCCCGGATTCCAGGCATTTTTCTTTTTCACCCAATATCGTTCCTGCCGATACCCCTATAATAGGAATATTTTCATATCCCGGTAACAGGCGGATCTGCCGGGTAGCTTCTATACCATCCATTACCGGCATCTGTACATCCATCAGAATCAGGGAAAATTCCCTTATTTTGCAATGTTCTAAAGCTTCCAGACCGTTGACGGCTTCTGTGAGATGTACCTCAGCAATAAGGGATTTCATCAATTTATGATTAAGCACCATATTGACGGGGTTGTCATCAACCAGTAAGACCTGAAGGTCAGCTACAGATAAAGCAGGTTTTTCTTCTTGTGGAATAATAACCGGTATTGCTTTATCATTATCTTCCACTGCCTTTTGAAGGGTTCTGTATAATTCTTCAGATTTAATAGGCTTTAACAGGAAATGCGAATTTTTCTCCTGACGGAAAGAATTGAGAACATCATGCTCTTCCGAAGACGTATGAAGGATGACCAGCGGCGAAGTCTCATTCTGCTGATTGAATAAATCCTTGATTTTTTCTATCGTTTCCAGACCGGAGATCACCGGCATATGGTAATCCATTAAAATCACATCAAAACGCTCGCCTGCAAGCAGAATCCGCAGAGCTTCCATTCCGTTGGCCGCTAGTGTTGATTCGATATTTTTATAGGCCAGCATGTGTTTAAGAATAGTTCTGTTGGCTTCATTATCATCAACGATCAGAACTTTTTGTATTTTCAGTTCTACATCATCATTGCTCTCAGACATTTCATATGGGAGCTCTACATCAAAGAAAAACATCGATCCTTTCTGTGGAGCGCTGTTCAGCTGAAGATGGGTTCCCATGTATCCTAAAATATTGTTTGAGATGGTAAGTCCAAGTCCTGTTCCTCCGTATCGTTTGCTAATGGAGCTGTTTTCCTGAGTGAATGCATCAAAAATATGCTGTTGCTTTTCTTCCGGAATTCCGATCCCCGTGTCACGGACTGAGAAACGTAGAGAGATCGTTTTATCATTCATGTGAAGCTTTTCTACCTTCAGCTCTATTTCTCCCTGCTCTGTAAATTTCACGGCATTTCCAAGAAGGTTAATCAGAATCTGTTTTAACCTGGACTCATCCATCCACATTGTTTTTGGCAGCCCCTGTTCAATATTCAGAAGCAGCTCAATGTTTTTTTTCTGGGATTGATAAAGAACCACGTTAATGACCTGACTGACGACTTCATATACGTTAGATTTTTCAATAAGGAGTTCCATTTTGCCGGATTCTATTTTTGAAAAATCAAGGATATCATTGATAATGGTGAGCAGATTCTCCCCGGACTCATTGATATAATTAAGATACTGCGTCTGCACTTCATTCAATGGTGTCTTCAGTAAAAGATCCGAAAATCCTATCACACCATTCAGTGGGGTACGGATTTCGTGGCTCATATTAGCCAGGAAATCAGATTTTGCCTTACTGGCCATATCAGCCATTTTCTTGGCCTGCTTAAGCTCGTCATTGGTTTTTACCGTCTGGGTGATGTTCTGAACCGATACAATAATTCCTCCGATAATTCCATCGGAAAGATACCATGGGCTTACTTCAATATTATAGTGCTCGAATCCTTTTTCCGTTTCCAGAGTAAAATCTTCATTTTTATAGGCGTTACCTCTAAGGGCATTAAAATATATTTCTTTTCGTTCTTTCGGAACATTGGGTGAAATTTCAAAAATATGTTTTCCTATCAGTTCCAGATGATTCATTGCAAATTCATCCTTCCAGCTGGTGCTTGCGGATAAATAGTTCAGGTCTCTGTCAAACATTGCGACTGCCACAGGAACATATGTCACGAAAGACTGCATCATCGCTTCTTTTCTTTCAAGTTCAAGATAGATGTTCTTAAAGGCATCAATATCCTGAATAATCCCGAATACCCTGTTGCATACCCCTTCTTCAAATTCCGGAATTCCTTTTACCCTTACCCAGATGGTAACACCGTCATGACGTACCAGCTGAAACTCCTCATCATACGGAATCCCTTCTGAAACAGCTCTGTTGAATAAATACTCTACTTTTACGCGGTCTTCATCTTTATAAAAACCCAGCGCATTATTGAAATCCGGCTGAAATTCGGGATCTATTTGATGTATTTCTTTCGTTGTTCGTGACCAGAATACGGAATTATTCTTAAGATTAACCTCCCATCCTCCTACCTGAGCCACATCACTGGTCTGCTCAAGCATTTTCTTGGCATACAGAAGATCTCTTTCCAGTGTCATTCTTTCTGTAACATTCAGGGCGGTACTTACCACGTAAGGCTTACCGTCTTTATTGATTTCCACAAGATTGTGGTACATCCAGATCAGCTCCTCTCCTTCCTTAGTTTTCAGAATCATGGTTCCGAAATCTTCTTCATTTTCATTGATCCGCTTGAGGTAATTTTCCAGCAAAGGCCAGTTCTTCTCGGGAACCAGATCTTTTAAATTCAGCCTTCTTACCTCTTCGGCAGAATAATGTAAGGTTTCTCTTCCTTTTTCATTAACCTCTAGAATATTACCTTCCATATCATGCATGCTCATTAAGCCGATTGCATTCTCGAAGAAACTTCTAAAGCGGCGTTCAGAGCTTTCCAACTGCAGTTTTTCCTCAATATGCTGGGTAATATTGATCCCGAAACAGATAATTTCAGATTGTCCCTGATTTCTTTTGATATACCATTCAATGATGGTAGTATTCATCCCGCTGATCCTGTTTGAGGTAGTGAAAAACAGTTCTTCATCGGTTTGAAGAGCATTTTCTATATTGACTTTCAATTCAGGGTTTTGTTCCCCCAAAAGGGTTAAAAAATTCAGATCAGCAGCATGGCTACGGTCTATTCTGAAAGCTTTTTCAAAAGCCGAATTTACATCTTTGAAGGTGAAGTCGTTATCTAAAACGCAGATCAGGTTATTGGAAATATCAAAAATCTGTTGAAAATATTCTGCCTGGATATTTTTTCTCCTCCCCCATCAACATCTTGGTTACGGCTACCGCTAACTTTTCAAGAGTAGTGATTTGTTCTTCCGATAAAGATTTTGGAACATAATCGAACATACATATGGTTCCCAATGCAAATCCCTCATCATCAAGTAATGGAATACCTGCGTAAAAACGAATTCCCCGGCTATAATCAAAGGATTATTACATGATCTTTCATCCAGCATCGTATCGTTGATGACCACTACCTGTCCGCTGGCAATAGAATACTGACAAAGTGTATTCTGACGATCTACCGTCTCTAAAGAAATACCTACACAGCTTTGTATCACCTGAGTCTGGCTTTCCATAATGGCAATAAGTGCGTTGGCACATCCTGAAACCAAACAGGCAGTTTCTGCAAAAACATCTAATTGGGGCTCCCTGGGAAGACTCAAAAGATCAAACAGTTCCAGTCTTTTAATTCTTTCTTTTTCATTCTCAGGAACCGGATGATTATTCATATTATCAACAATAATTAATTATTAGGTTAAATATACTTAGAAAATTGATATTATAAGTGTTTTTTATAAATATTTAATCCTATATCACCCTATTGAGATTATTTAAAATCCTGCCTTTTTCCTATTCTTCTGATTCTGTTCGTCTTCTGATCTTTCCGGTTGACCATCCGTAATGTCTGATTCACGATGAAATATGACTATCTGAGCTGGTTCTCCGTTTCCATAGGCTCTTTGACGATATAATTTTGTCCTGTCAAAAAGAAAACAGTTATTAAAATCTAATACAACAAAAAAACAATGAAAACAACAATTTCCACGCTGATGTTAGCAGCAGCATTTACAGTAAATATTCCTGTCATAACGCAGGCACAAAGCCTGAAAACTAAAATTGCTACAGCAGAATCTGATACCGGTATCCGCCCTTTTCATATCAATATTCCGCAATCCCAGCTGGAAGATCTTAAAAAACGTATCGCAGAAGCCCGTTTTCCGGATCAGGAAACGGTGAAAGATGCTTCCCAGGGAATCCAGCTAGCTCAGTTAAAGGAACTGGTCAATTATTGGGGAAATGGCTATGACTGGCGGAAAGTAGAGAATAAACTGAATGCTCTTCCTCAGTTTGTTACAAAAATTGACGGGATTGATATTCAGTTTATTCATGTCCGCTCAAAAGAATCCAACGCATTACCGGTAATTCTTACGCACGGCTGGCCGGGTTCTCCTCTGGAATTTATCAATACCATAGAGTCACTGACAGATCCTGTAAAGTACGGAGGTAAAGCAAGTGATGCTTTTGATGTGGTGATACCGGCTATTCCCGGATATGGTTTTTCAGAAATTCCTACTGAGGTGGGCTGGAATCCTGACCGTGTGGCTCGTGCCTGGGATGTACTGATGAAGAGACTTGGATATAAGAAATATGTGTCTGAGGGTGGTGATCATGGTTCTGTAATATCTGATGCTTTAGCTAAACAAGCTCCTTCAGGACTTCTCGGGATTCATCTTACCATGCCGGCAACTATTCCGTCTGAACTGGTAAAGCCTATTAATGCGGGAGATCCTGCGCCCTCAGGTCTTTCTGCTTCGGAGGCTGAGGCTTACCATGCGATGAGTACATTTTTCGGAAGAAATGCTGCCTATGGAGGGATGATGGTGACACGTCCGCAGACAACAGGTTATTTGCTTTCTGATTCTCCGACAGCGTTAGCAGCATTCCTGTACGAGAAAATAGCAGAATGGAGTGAAAGTGATCTCCATCCTGAACATGTAATAGGCCGCGATGCAATTCTGGATGACATTACCCTGTACTGGCTTACGAACACAGGAGCTTCCTCTTCCCGTTTCTATTGGGAAAATAATAAAAATAATTTCAGCGCCGAAGCTCAGAAGACCAAAGACATTAAAGTACCGGTTGCCATTTCTGTATTTCCTCACGAAATCTATCAGGCTCCCGAATCATGGTCGAAACAGGCATATCCTACCCTCTATTATTATCATAAAGCTTCTAAAGGAGGTCATTTTGCTGCATGGGAACAACCACAGATCTTTACCGAAGAACTGAGAGCCGCCTTCAAATCACTAAGATAAAATATTCAAAAAAAATATAGTTTCATCTCAATACTTAAAAATATGGAATTCAGCACAATTCAACAGGTAGAACATACAGAAGTCGTAAAAATCAGCAATGTTTTGTACACGGGTATTGTTCACGTAACAGGCGGGCGCAACGGAGCTGCTCAAAGCAATGACGGTAAACTTGATATTTCACTGACGCCTCCGGGTGCTAAAGGAAACGGGACAAATCCGGAACAATTATTAGCGGCAGGCTGGTCTGCCTGTTTTATAGGAGCAATGCAATTCAATGCAGCCAAGCTGGGAATTTCTCTTCCTCAGAATGTTTCAGCAGATACTTCTATAGATCTGGCTACCAACGAAGATGGTTTTTTCCTGCAGGCGAAGCTGCAGATCAATCTGCCCGGACTTGCAACAGATGACGCCAGAAAAATAGTGGAAATGGCACACCAGACCTGCCCCTACTCCAAGGCGACCCGTGGCAATATCAATATGCAGA
The DNA here is from genome assembly GCA_016025055.1 of Chryseobacterium indologenes. Classification (NCBI taxonomy): domain Bacteria; kingdom Pseudomonadati; phylum Bacteroidota; class Flavobacteriia; order Flavobacteriales; family Weeksellaceae; genus Chryseobacterium; species Chryseobacterium indologenes. The sequence continues at coordinate 3,882,787 of CP065590.1, read as the reverse complement.
TTAGCGTGTCAGTGTAAATTTTTAGCATCATATTAATTCAGCTAATCCTTCATTTCCATTTTAGAAATGAAGGATTATTTATATTTAAGGTAATACAAAAGAACAACAAGCTTTCTCTTGTATAAAATAGCCGGCACCTTTACCTTTGCATGAACGAATCTATGCATTCTTTTTATGAAATTTTTTCTCCTGATAGCCATCAATACTTCCATACTCACATTTTCACAGGTGGGAATCCATACAGATCATCCGAAAGCCAGCCTTCATGTGGGTTCTTCTGCAAATTCCGGTGTTAAAGGTATTATTATTCCCAGTATTACTTCAGCTGAAGCTTTTAATATGGCCCTGACTGATGAGCAGAACACTATGTTGGTTTATATTAAGGATGGAAATAAAAATACCTCATCAGAGAAGATGAAGTATGTATATTATCCCGGATATTATTATTGGAATCAGGGTTTTTGGATGCCATTAGGATCAGCACTGGTACAGACAAAAGGATCGGTTCAGAATGACGAGTATTCTTCAGCTTTCCGTTTATTTAAAAACATCAACAGCTCCAATTTTGGTCCCCTGGGGTCGAATGCGGTAGATCTGTCCTATGCTTATACGTCTACTAACAGGGGAGCAACAGGAATTAGCAGTTTTGCTAGCGGAATTATGAATACTTCTTCCGGGGAAAGATCAGCTGTTTTCGGAGGTTTCAATACAGCATCAGGAAGTAATTCCATGTCATGGGGAGGCAACCTCGTCAGCCAGATCGGGAATACAGCTTCCGGCAGTAATTCTACAGCCTGGGGTCTACAGACAGTAGCAAGCGGTATACTTTCAACAGCTTTCGGAAATAAGACAAGAGCATATAGCGGCTACGAAACGGCCTTGGGAGCATACACTACTTTTTATACTCCTGTTCCTGAAACCTATAATAATCAGTTTACAGAAGCTTATCAGAACACCAACCGGTTGTTGATTGTAGGAAACGGCCTTAGTGGCGCAAACAATGATGCATTTACCATATTAAAAAACGGAAAAGTCGGGGTCGGTATCAATAATTTTGAAACAACAGCCAGTGATTCAAAAGTACAGGTCAAAGGTTCTATTAAGATCAATGCGGAAAGTCCGACATTGGAAACCAATACCTGCAATGCCAATAATCTTGGGAAAATCATTTTTGTGGAAGATAATTTTTATGGCTGTAAATCTACGGGGTGGATACTTTTACATTCATAGTATTTAATGATAACCCTTGTTAATAAAGATAATAAGATTGTATCTTTACCCTCTGAAATTCCTAATCACAGAAGGAAGCGAATATTTTTTTAAAGTCTGTTTGTCTTAAAAACAAAATATAATGGAAGAATTTGAAATACCTGTAAAGTATAAAGGAAAAGAGCTTGTTTTCAAAGGGCGACTGGCCACATTCACTTATGGCTACAAACTTTATGTTGATATAGATGGCAATGAAGTTGCATTTGAACGCGATGATGAAGGTAATTTGAGAGCTCTTGTACAGGAAAATTCTTCAAATTCTCCTGTGGATAAAGAACTGTTACAATCCATTATTGAAGTATTCCAGGGTCGTTAAGGATAAATAATTCTACCTTCAATATGGGAAAAAATGATTTTCATTTCAGACTATTCAAAAATAACGTAGTTTACTTTATCTACTCCTGTATTCCCTGTTTTTTCGTGATAAGCGTACATGACCAGTTCGTAATTACCGGGAGCGTCAATAGGATAACTTCCTTCAAATAAATTGGTAGAAACTAATGACATATCGACATTATGAACAAATTTCCCGTCTTTTTCAGGATGCCTTTTACCTCAATTTCATCTGAATTCCAGACTCCTCCTTTCTCGATCACACACCCACACATCATCACGATATTAGCCTGAAACCGGAATGGCTTATCCCTGATGGTTTTCAATGAAATATACTGATGCGTTCTGGGTTTCAGAATATCAATAATATATCCCGGGACTTCCAATATAATTCCCTCTCCTAAAATATTCTTGCCGGGAATCAGCCATAATTCTGTACTGATTACTGCTTGTGACTGCTTACTGTTTAACGGAGAAACGACTTCGATATTGACAAAAGTAGGTTCATCGATATTGATTGTGGCCATAAAACCACCAGTCTGGTCATCAGTAATTGCATTTCCCCTTACCTTAGCCGTTTTCATGATCAGATCTGTATTTCCAGTACTTCCTGTTGTATTGCCCTCCGCCAGAATCTGCCGGTTCAGCTTATTTCTGACAATAACATGTGCTCCTCCCAAAGAGGTTCCGATAAATTTAGCATCTCTGGCTTTTGCCCTGATCATGACCTTCGTTTCTGTTGCCGAGATCATCAGGTTGGAGAATAGCAGTGCAGTAATAAAGAGGAGTGTTTTCATAGGTTAATTGATTTTAAATATTCTTGTTTAAACCGGTTATGAAAGGATTCATTTTTCAATTTCAGATCAATAGCATCGAGATACGAAAATAGCGTCAGATCCTCTGAAATAAGCTTCAGGATAGCTTTTTCACAACTATCCCAAACCTGTTCCAGCTGAGGCAGCATATCGATGGCTTTAGGAGATAAGGAGATGATCTGTTTCCGTTTATCTGTTCTATCTTTCTTAGTAATCAGGTATCCTTTGTCTGTCATTTTTTTGACAATGATCACCACGGACGGATGAGAATACCCCAAAGGCTCTGCAATATCTGTAATGGAAATCTCTCCCCTTTTCTGCAACAACATGAAGACCAGATACCAATTGGGTTCTACGTCAATTCCAAATTCTTTATAAAACTTTCTCACATCATGTGACATCCGGTCGCTGATTCTTTTCAGCCTGCTGTCCAACGCCTTATATCCTAAATCTCTGATAAAATCAAAATCCATATTCATGTTTTTCGTTGTAAATATATAAAAAACACAGTTAACTATATAGTTGACTATATTAATTTTTTAAATAAATATAATTCACTGATCATGAATCACTTAAACACTAACAATAAGTAAGTAAAATGGTAGTAAGAGAAATTAATTAGGTATTGGTATTTTTTTTTAAGCTGCTACTTTTGTTTCCTTCTGTATTCTCCCGGCGTTAATCCCCTGTGTTTTTTAAAAAGCTTGGAAAGATGGCTTTCATCGCTGAACTGAAGTTCATAAGCAATCTCGCTCAATCTGGTGCTGCTGTATTTTAAGTAAGTTTCTACCAGCTTAAGTCTGTAATCTAACAAATATTCTTGGTAAGAAACACCCGTTTGCTGCTTGAAATACTCTCCGAAATAATTCCCGGAAATTCCGAAATGCTCAGATACAGCCTGAATGCCGGTTTTTTCCCTATCTTTTATATGCTGCTGAATGTAAGTGATAATCTTCATAATAGAAAATGCTTTCCTGTTTTTCTGCAGGTCTGATGTTTCACTTTTAATGATGTTTCGGGCAACAAGGTTCAGCAAAATAGAGATACAATTACGAATAATCAGATAGTCATCAACTTTATTTCCAACCTCTCTTGCGATCTGTACAATCAGGGTGGCCGCAAAAGTTTCGTCATGCTTATCGCGAAAGACACATCCTGCTTTTGCATGGTAATTATTACTGATATACTGCAATTTATAAAGGTTTTCACAGCTTTCTATACGATCTGCTTCAAGCCGTATTTTATCAATAAACCCGATCGGGCAATGTATGGCAATCAATTTTGCATTTTCACTTTTGAAACAATAGTTTTCGTGCTGCGGAATGATAAACAGCTTTCCCTCCGAAAAACTGATGCGTCTTTCATCATGTACAAGACTTCCCTCTCCTCTTAGGATATAGACGAAGGAGAGGAATGATTTTGTCTTAAAACCAACTTCTTCATTTTGTAACGTTACTTCATTTACCTCAATACCTTCTGAATGTAGACCTATCATTGTACACTGAATTTTCCTCCAAAAGTACAATTTTAACAGAATATAAAGAGGTTAATTTTGTTTTAAAAAAATGAGTACATATCCGAAACGATGGCAGGCTCTCTACTTCCTGATCGCCGGGGCATTTCTTTCTCCGTTAGATTATTTTATTGTCAATATGGCTTTGCCTTCTATCAAAAATGCCTTTAAGGCCAGTGATCACCAATTGCAAATGGTGGTTGCTATCTACGGACTCACCTATGCTGCCCTTGTGGTATGTGGAGGTCGTCTCGGTGATATTTATGGGCGTAAGAAAGTCTTTACATGGGGATTGTATACTTTTTTGTTCTCTTCTCTTGCCTGTGCATTTTCGACAAATATCACATGGTTGATTATCTCCCGGCTGTTTCAGGGTTTGGGAGCTTCTCTTCTGGCTCCTCAGGTGCTGGCTTCGATAAAGGTTTTATTTAGCAGTAAAGAACAGCCTAAAGCCGTAAGTTTTTTTCAGTTCTGTATTCGGATTGGCTTCAGTAATCGGCCAACTGCTCGGGGGTGTTCTTCTCAGTATGCATTGGGGGCATTTTTCGTGGGAACTTGTGTTTCTTGTGAATGTTCCGGTAACTGTCATCTGCATTTTAGGAATCCATTTTACCATGGAAAATAGTCCAAAAGAGGAAAAAGCGGGAATCGATTTTATCGGCTCATTCTTGTTGGTTGTTGCCTTGCTGATGTTGATCTGCCCGCTTATTTTCGGACAAAAATATCAATGGGCGTGGTGGATTTTTGGAATAATGCTCGTTGGTTTTGTGGTATTACTGATTTTCTTAAGGTATGAAATGACTCTGCTTACCAAAGGAAAAACTTTCCTGATTGACCCGACTTTATTACAGTACAAACCTTTTGCACTAAGTCTGCTGATGATTTTTCTTTATAATTTTACAGCCGGCTTATTTATCTGCTATCCGTACTATTTGCAGCAGTTTTTGCATCAGAACTCCATGCAGACAGGGCTGGCTATAGTTCCGTATGGACTGGCCTTTTTCCTTGGACCATTAACCATATCGAGGATGAAACTGGATTCCCACAAACTGATTAATATCGGACTGGGATTGTTAATTAGTGGTTTTGTATTCAGTGCATTAGCTTTCTTTTTCAGCAAAAACCTTCCTTTATTACTCATATCACTTTATTTATCGCAGGATTAGGGCATGGAACGATGATGCCGGTTATGATGCGTACTGCTATTTCCTTCATTTCTAAAGATAAAGCAGGGCAAGCCTCCGGATTGATCAGCATTGGAATACAGATAGGAAGCGTGACAGGCGGAGCGATAATTGGCACATTATTTTTCAATATGATTGAAATTGTAGAATTCTACGAAGCATTTGCATTAGCCATTTCATTAATAGGAATGGTACAGGCCATCGGGATATGGGCCAATTTCAGGTTAAAAAAATATATCCTTCAGCTTTCTTCCAACAAGTAAAATATTTATAAATTTAAATCTATGAACAGCAAAGAAAAAATGACCCGGGAAATAACAGAATTCCATCAGGATATCGAAAAGTGGTTTCAGGGAAGATCTGAAGACCGTGAGGCTCTTTATCAAAAACTCCTTTCAGGGTTTTTGCCGGAATTTAAAATGATCAACGGAAATGGTGATACGGTTACATTGGCTGCGTTTTCCGACTGGCTTCCCACGGTATACGGGAAATTTCCTGAACGTAAAGTGTATGTCGAAAATATAGAAGTTGAGCATTCCGATCACCATGGACTGGCCACTTATACAGAAATTCAGATGACGGGAAATACATCCAACAAAAGACAGTCTTCCGCTGTTTTTCTTTTGAATCCGGAAAGAGCCTTGTGGTTGCACCTGGTAGAAAACTGGATATAATTACTTTTTACTCAAACCACTACAATAATAAAGCTACCTCTGAAGGTAGCTTTATTATTGTGTCTATTAATCTTTAATTTTAAAAATATCCATCTGTCTTGCCATAATCGACAGCAATATTCCAAAACAGGCAAAAAGTCCGTAAGAATACCTGAGATCGAAAGCCTCAGCAATATATCCGATCAACGGAGGGCCTATCAAAAATCCTAAAAATGAAATACTGGAAACGAAAGAAAGGGCAATACTGGGAGCCACTGTATTCACCTTGCCAATAGTACTGTAGATGGAAGGCACACTTAAAGAGCCTCCCAGACCGATAATCATAAATGCAATGATACAAACCCATAGTTCGGGAAAGAAAACACTGAGGAAAAGACCACAACTCATAAGGATACCACAGCATTGTAAAACGAATCTTTTCCCATATTTTTCAATAATACGGTTCCCTACAAAACGACCTAAAGTCATCATTAAAATAAAACTCGTATATCCAAGGATTACAAACTTTTCCGGCGCTTTTACAATAGTCTGAAAATACACTCCGCTCCAGTCAAACATCGCACCTTCTATTGCCATACTTAAAAACCCTATGATACCCAACCCAACCAATGTAGGATTGACAGCTTTAAAAATTGATTGCTTTTGCGGTTCAACCTTATGAATAATATGGGTAAGATGATTTTTACTGTACCACCATAATCCCGACACAAGAATAAAACTGAATATAAAATGATACAGCGTATCTATATTCAACGTAATCATCAGTAAACCGATAAGGGCTCCCGTCAGCCCTGCAAAACACCAGGCTCCGTGGTACGATGACAACAGTGTTCTTTGGGTAAGAGATTCTATTTCAATAGCCTGAGTATTGATCGCTATATTGCATAGGTTTCCTGATACCCCGAAGAAAAACAAAACAACGGCCAGCACCCAGTATGATGGTGATAAACCAATCAGTAAAAGGCAAAGAGGATAGAGCAAAAAGCATCTCCTAATCACCCAACTGCTTCCTTTTATGCTGATCAGCTTTCCGGCCAACGCCATTGTTGAAAGCTGACCTATGGGCATTAAAAGCAAAAGTGTTCCCAGCTGTGCCTCATTGATGGAAAGCGCTTCTTTAATGATAGGGATCCGGCTGGCCCATGAAGAAAAAACGAGCCCGTGGGCAAAAAAAGTAAAAAACAGGCTGCAGGCATTTTCGCATTGTACGATTCTCTATCTTGCATTATAACAACATTTAATAAAATTTCTACGGCAAAGGTAGTTAGAGTGACCTAATAAAATATATTCCATTTTTGTCATTTTATATTCCATTTTAAACAATGTATTCCAAAAGAAAAAGTAAGTGCCTACATTTGCCTTCAATTAATTAAAGCGATACTCAAAGTTCAGCTGATCTCAGAAAATTACCAGTCTTGGCCATGTTAGATATTAAACCAAATTTTGAAGGACTATATATTGAAAAGTATACAACAAATACGGTGTCCGGGTTTCAGCAAAGTGCCCATAAACTGAATAAGCTTGTACTGTGCTTTGTATCAAAAGGTGAAATAAGCATCAGAAGCAATGGCTGCGATTTTGAGGTTAAAAAGAGTTCAGTCATGATGTTGCTTCCGGACACGGATGTGACAGATATTTCTTATACGAACGATCTTGATTTTACCGTATTTTTTATTTCATTAGACTTCATCAGTACTTACAGTTTTCTAACCGTACTTCTGGCCAGTGACGAAATCAGATTTCATCCGGTTATTCAGACAGGGAATACTTCGGGAAGACTCATTGGGTCAACGATCAAATTAATTGAGGATTATCATTCTAAAACTGAAGACGAAAGCACACCGGAATCTGTACAGTACCTTTTGTATGCATTACTGGAATTGGTTTCGAAACTTTATCTTCCTGTCATAAAGAATAACAGCCTGCTGCAAACCAGAAGTCAGGATATTGTAGAGCATTTTTTCAAATTGCTTAATGAGCATGGGCATTTGCAGAGGAGTGTTATTTTTTATTCTGATCAGCTTCACCTTTCACCTCAATATTTAAGCAGTTTTATCAAAAAGAAACAGGTAAACCGATTAAACAGTGGATCAGCTACCAGGTGATCAAATATGCTAAAGAACTTCTGAAAACAACTTCGCTCTCTATTAAAGAAGTCAGCAACCGGCTGCAATTTGTAGACTCTTCCCTTTTTTGCAGATATTTCAGACGATGCACAGGAATAACGGCCAATACGTATCGCGAAAACTATCGTATTAAGAAATAAATCTGGTTATTTTTGTACATTTGTTTTACCATAAAAACTATTTCCATGAAAGAAAAATGGATCACTCACCCCACTGTTTTAGAAGGAACAACCGTTGAATTGATTCCTTTGGAGAAAGAGCATTTTGAAGAATTATACGAGGCTGCTTCAGACAAGGAACTTTGGGAACTGATTCCCACAGACTGCTCTGATAAAACAATCTTTTATCAAAATTACGAACGGGCATTGTCTGAAAGAGAAAACGGAAATCAATATCCTTTTGTAATACGTCATAAAGAAACCCGCAAATTAATCGGTTCGACACGTTTTTTTGAAATCTATCCTTCCGATAAAAAGCTGGAAATCGGATGGACCTGGATTACTAAAGAATATTGGGGGACAACACTCAATCTTGAATGTAAATTACTGCTCCTCACCTATTGTTTTGAAATATTAAAAACAAACAGGGTTCAACTTAAAACTAAAGATACCAATTTTAGATCGAGAAAAGCCATTGAAAAAATAGGTGGTATCTTTGAAGGAATTTTAAGAAAAGATCGTATCCAGAATGACGGTACTACCAGAAATGCAGCATATTACAGCATATTGGATGATGAGTGGGAAGAAGCAAAGGTAAAAATTGAAAAGCAGATGAATGCGAAAAGAGGACTTACGAAAGAGGGATAACCGATTACACTGTTGACAACCACCATCACCATGAGAAAAAATCTGTTAAAACATGAAGCTGCTGCTGCTATCATTGCAAGAGTAAAAAATCTTTCAGCTTCACATATTCCTCTTTGGGGAGAAATGACGGCTACGGAGATGCTTCTTCACTGTAACTCCTGTAACAGGCAAATTTTACAGGAAAGCGGAGCAAAAAATAAAACTACGCTGCAACAATTTGTTTTACGAATACTGGCCCTTTACATTGCTCCCGGTTTTAAAAAGAATAGTAAAGGTGAATCCAGACATGATACCAAAGGAAAGGTTGACAGTGATGATTTTGAAAAACAAAAAACTGACTTTATTCTTTTAATTGAATTATTTTCCGTCACCACCCGTCCTTTAACGATTCCCCATCCTGCATTTGGCAATATTTCAACCTATGAGTGGGGAATTGCAGCCTATAAACACATGGATCATCATTTAAGACAATTTGGAGTCTGATCCTGGTTTCCTACAAGATGTTTTCGATATACTCAAAAAGCAGAGAACAGGCTTATTCACCAAAACCGCCCATTCCCTGCTTCATTCATTATAGCACTTCCCGTTTTCGGGGTGGATTCTAAATCTTTTTGTATTAAGTCACTATAAACAATACGTTATTATTTTTTAATAATTTTCTTAGACATTGAATTTCCGTTCTTCAATTCTCCCTGAAGGATGTATACTCCCTTGGGAAGCTTTGAAATATCAATATTCTTAACATTTCCGGTTCTTATGACAGCTTTACCATCCATGGAAGTCACTGTGATCTTTTTAAAGTCTTCTTTTGATGTCAGAGTGATCATGTCGGCACTTGGGTTAGGATACACAGAAATATTTTCTTTTTTAGCCTCCACATCCGTTGTAGACAATGAACCCGCTTCCGGATAGGAAACACTTTTCGTAACATTGGTGGTTCCGTTTAACGTAAAGGTGTTGATGGCAAAATTAAATACAATTCCGTTGCTTGGGCTGACCCACATATAAGATTCATTGGTATAGGTAAATGGCCCCGGGGTTTGGGTAGCGGTCCTCATTCTTTTTATTCTCAACACATTAGAAAAAGTTCCTACCGGAGTGATAATGGTCCCATAGCCATCCACCGTATAATCTACCTGCCCGGCCTCCGTTGAATTTCCTATACCTCCGGAAACAGTATTAAACTGATAGGTATCGGTAAATTGTTGCAGATAAGTGATGGGAAATTTAAAATCAATCAACGGATCCGTATAAGTCGACGTAACATCACCAAATGATGGTCCCGCATACATGCCTACTGTTGAAGCCTCAGTATCACTCATAGAAGTAAAACTATAAGAATCTGCAAGCGTAGGTTTTGTAATCCTGTTAGCATTTGGGAATCTAAAACAATTAGATTCTCCGGGACAAACATTGGTTGTGCTTGTAGAGGTATTGGGAACGGTATACGCTGAAAAGTCCCACGTAACATTGGCTCCTGAGGCTCCGGCTGTTACCGTAGACGCAACATCTCCGGCTCTGAAGGTTAAAGGAACGTTGATTTTATCAATAGCTGTTCTTGTTATTGAAGACTGGGCACTGGTCAGTATTCCGGCAACAAGAAATAAAGAAAAGTTTAGCTTTTTCATAGTGTATATTTTTAAATTTGAGTAAGGTATTTATTCCTACCACAAATTTATTTTTAGTTTAAAAAGCTATCAATCCTCAAAAGAAAGTATTTTTTTATACCTAAAATCAGGTATTTTTTTTGTTTGTGATAAATCGCTATACTGTATAAGAGTTACCCCAATAAAAAAAACCGGTAAAATCCGGGCGATATCTTAATTAAAAGATTGTCTGTAATTCAAAGGTGTTTTGTCAGTTTTCTTTTTAAAAAGCTTATTAAATGACTGTGGATGCTCGAATCCCAGCGCATATGCGACTTCCGAAACCGAAAAATTGGTGGAAGTAAGATATTCCTTAGCTTTTTCAATCAGCTTTTCATGAATATGCTGTTGTGTATTTTGGCCGGTAAGATTTCTGAGCATGTCACTCAGATAATTTGGAGATACACTCAGGGAAGAGGCCAGAAACTCAACGGTAGGAAGTCCTTTTTGCAAGGTCTCCTGCTGATTAAAATAGTCTTCAAGTATTGTGTCCATTTTCGTTAACAGATCACTGTTTATAGCTTTTCGGGTGATGAACTGCCTTTTATAAAAACGGTTACTGTAATTGAGCAATACTTCAATATATGAAACAATAACGTCCTGGCTTACTTCATCAATTGCTGTATTCAATTCATTTTTAATACTGTCCAAAAGGCCTGTTATTATGATTTTCTCCTGATCAGACAAGTGCAGGGCTTCATTGGTATCATAAGAAAAGAATCCAAAGTTTTTAATATTCTTTGCCAGCGGGTAGCTTCTGAGAAAATCAGGATGTATCAGTAAAGTATTACCGCAATATTCTGCATCCACATCCGCGGAGAGAATCTGTCCGGGTGCTGTGAACATCATACCTCCTTCATTAAAATCATAATATCCCTGTCCGTACCCCATTTTACCCACGGTAGAATATTTGTAAGAAATCTTGTAGAAATTGAGCAAAAAGCTTTTAGTCAAAAACTCTTTTTCAATACTCATCTTTCTATTGTCTACCAGGCTTACGAGTGGATGAAGAGGTTTAGGAAGATGTAATAAATCATGCATCTCGGAGATGGACGAAATTTTAAGCGGGGTATTTTCTTTCTTTTCCATAGTATAAAAGTATTACTATTTGACTAAAAGACAGCGCATCATCATATTTGCGCTGTCTGTTATTTTAAAAATTACATAAACTGCTGTCCTAGCTGGGCTCTGAAAGCTTCATCGCCCAATTCAAGACGTTGTGCATACAAAGTTTTCGCATCTTCTCCTGCAACATATCTCAATTGTTTTTTACCATCCGTCGCCGCTTCATACACTATTTCTGCAATTTGCTCCGGTGCAGAGGCTGCTTCCATCATCCCTTCCATCTTAGAAAATAAAGAGCCGATCATTTCTTCATAGGCAGGATTTGACGCAGAATCCAGGGAACGGCTTACAAAATCAGTTTTTATACCTCCCGGAGAAACCGTTTTAATATCAACTCCTAATTTGTTAAGTTCAAAAGCCATACTCTCGCTCCAGCCTTCCAATGCCCATTTTGTAGCATGATAAATAGAATTTAAAGGAAAAGTAATCAATCCGCCGATCGATGTGGTGGAAATAAATGTACCATTTCCTTTCTCTCTGAAATAAGGAATAAATGCCTGGGTGACACGGAGCACACCCAATAAATTGGTATTGATCTGTCTTACAATCTGATCGTCTGTCACAGCTTCAAGTGGTCCCATAAGACCGTAACCTGCATTATTAAACACAACATCCACGTCTCCCAATTCAAGAGATTTTTTAACGGTTGACTGTATTTGTTCAGGATTGGTAACATCCAAAGGAAGTACCGTTACATTTTCCAACGCAGCAAGATCTTCACCGGCTTCGGGGTTTCTCATTGTGGCTATAACTTTCCATCCTTTGCTCTGAAATAATTGGGCAGTTGCTTTTCCCAATCCTGTAGAAGTGCCTGTTATAAAAATTGTTTTCATTTTTTTTTGTTTTAAATTACAGGACAAAGTTCATCATTAGAAAGAATCGCAGAGTTGCCAAAACGGGGAAAGCTGTAGCCAAAATGAGGGTGGCACCCATTCTCACTTTTCACTTGTTTTTTGTAAGTTTGTCCCAGTTAATTTGTATGGCCGAATATATTCTTGATAACATCAATATCACTACTCTTTCCGTGTATGATCTTCTGAAACATACCCCAGAAAGTACATTTATCGGAATCAGGGATTTTCACGAGGTCTATCCTGTCAGCCTGGAAAACAATACGGGAACATTTACAAAGACCTCTTTACAGGAATTCCCTATAGTGAGTATCAGCAAAATAAATAATTCTTTACTTTGTTCATGTACCTGCAATGAGACTAAAAGCCAACTTTGCTCTCATCAGGCAGAAATCATTCATTGTATTCTGGAAGAGAAAAATTTCCGGATCTTTTTTGATGATCAACTTCGTAAAAAAATACTGATTTCAAAGGCAAAAGAATATGGCCTGGAAAATGAGCAGGACCTTGATGTCTACTTCCAACTGGAATATTCTGACCGGAAAACCACGATTATCCCAAGAATAAAAGAAATGTTTCCGGTAAATACCTTGGTACTTCAAAAAGAACTTTTACCTCAACCTACTTCCAGACTGGATGAACTGGCATTGACGGAAACGGGAAAAAAGCAAATACTGGTCATCAGTAAGCACCGGTATTATAACCACCTTATTTTTTCTCTGATGGAAGCAGAAACCACACAAACAGGGAAAATTAAAAATCCTGTAGTATCTGTAGATGCCATGCAGCTCATCTGGAGAGCTGAGAAACCCGAAGAAATTAAGTTTTACACCGCCATCACTTCTTTCCAGAACAATTATAACGAAGATTATAACCCGGGAGAATTTGAAGCATTGAAACTCATTGCTCAGAATCCCATGAACTTTGAGGTATATTATCACGACCGGGAAATTGCAGAAACCATCTTAGCAAAGTCTCTTATCCGCACTGAACTTAACACTTTAGATGCGAGTATACAATTATCTGTATTTAAGAAAGATCCGTTCTTTGAAATAACCGGTGAACTGCAATTCAATGACCTCTCTGTTCCTTTTAAAAATATTGTTCTAAGAAATGAATATTTTGTCTATAACCGCAACACTTTCAGCCTGATAGACGATCCTGACATGCTTAGGATTATTAAGTTCTTTAAGGCGAACAATGAAATTTTACTGGTTCATTCCTCAAAATACGAGGAATTCATGAGGAATATCCTGACAGTATTAGAAGAGCGTATTCATATAAATTACAGCTATATACAAGCGGCAACAAAAGTACAGCTTGAACAAAAAAATTTAGTATAGAAAAGATAGTTTATCTTCGTCAACAGGAAAATTATATAGGAATAACACCGGTCATGAAATATGGCGATGTTGAAGTTCCCGTCTATTCCAGGAAACAACTTTTTGATACCGACCAGAATGGCAATTTGTTTAAAATTGATAGAAATGATGCCGCAGAAGCATGCTTTACTTCTCTCATTATGCAGCAACATCCGGATTTTGAAGAACAAATGGATGGCTATCAATACTTCTATCTTCACAGGGATAAGTTCCTGGATGACAATTGGTTTCTGCAGGCATTTGAAACGTGGAGAAATGAAGGGATCATCATACTTGGCTTTAACGAATTAAAAAACAATAAATTAAATTCCCACAAGGCAAAAATCAATATCCAAATAACCAGCGGACTGGATTGGTTTAATGCTCAACTCAAAGTAGGTTTCGGGCCAAAAGAAGCCACACTAAAGCAGCTTCACAGGACCATTCGCAATAAGAGTAAATTTGTGCAGCTGGATGACGGTACTCTGGGCATCCTTCCGGAAGAATGGATCGATAAGATCTCAGCCTATTTCCGGGCCGGAGAAATCGACGAAGAATTATTAAAAATCCCGAAAATTAACTTTACTGAAATAACGGCTCTTTTCGATAAAGAAATACTGAGCCGGGAGGTATACGATGAGGTTAACTCTTATTCAACTCAGTTTTCAACAGCAAAAAATATTCCTGTAACACCGGTTCCCAGTCAACTTAATGCTGAACTCAGAGACTATCAGCATGACGGGCTAAACTGGCTTAATTTTCTGGACAGCTTTAACTTCGGCGGTTGCCTTGCAGATGATATGGGGTTGGGAAAAACACTCCAGATCATCGCCTTCATTTTATCTCAAAAGGAAAAACGCGGCCACAACACTCACCTTGTTGTAGTGCCTACATCTCTCCTTTTCAACTGGCAGGAAGAAATACGGAAATTTGCCCCTTCAATCAAAGTGCTATGCCATTATGGAGCAGACCGGAATAAAAGTATTGCCCACTTCCCTGAATATGATGTGGTCCTTATCAGCTACGGAATGTTACTTTCCGATATACGTTTTCTTAAAAACTTCCGTTTCAGTTATGTCTTTCTTGATGAATCCCAGACCATCAAAAATCCGAACTCCGAAAGATATAAAGCGGCGCGCCTGCTTCAATCGAGAAACAGAATTGTCTTAACAGGTACACCTATTGAAAACAGTACTTTTGACTTATACAGCCAGCTTTCTTTTGCCTGCCCGGGATTATTGGGAAGCAAACAGTACTTTAAAGATATTTATGCCATTCCCATTGACAAATTTGAATACAGCAAACGCGCTCTTGAGCTACAGCAAAAAATTAAACCTTTCATTCTCCGAAGAACAAAAAAGCAGGTAGCTAAAGAACTTCCCGAGAAAACAGAAACAGTTATTTACTGTGAAATGAATGCTGAACAACGCCGAATCTATGATGCTTACGAAAAAGAACTTCGTGAATTTATTGCGGCAAATGATGACGATGACCTTAATAAAAACAGCATGCACGTGCTTACAGGGCTTACGAGACTCAGACAGATCTGTAATTCTCCGGCACTTATGAAGGAAGGATATTCAGGAGATAATGCGGTGAAAATTGAAATCCTGATGGAACAGATTCTTGGAAAATCAAAAGATCATAAAATTCTAGTATTCTCACAGTTTGTCGGCATGCTCGACCTGGTAAAAGCAGAACTGGAGCGTCATGGAATTTTATTTGAGTATTTAACGGGACAAACAAAAGACAGAGGACTAAAAGTAAGTAATTTCCAGGAAAACGAAGACATCCGTGTATTTCTGATCAGCTTAAAAGCCGGCGGTGTGGGGCTCAATCTTACAAAAGCAGATTATATTTACCTGATCGATCCATGGTGGAATCCGGCTACCGAAAATCAGGCCATCGACCGTAGCTACCGTATCGGGCAAACCAAAAATGTCATTGCCGTCCGGATGATATGTTCCAATACGGTAGAAGAAAAAATCATGACACTTCAGAATAAGAAAAAACAACTGGCACAAAATCTGCTTACAACGGATAAAACAAGGTTTCAAGGACTTTCCAAGCAAGATCTTTTGGATCTCCTGGAATCGGATTAGGAATGCAAAAGACACCATATTTACTTGTAAAACTTTGAAATTCAAACGGCTGTTTAAACTTTTTAATAAACCACAGTAGAACTACAAAAGTTTTTGGGACACCTAAGTTTAAGTTTCTTTTTGCCACGAATGCTTTTTTATTCGTGCATTCGTGGCAAATTAATTTTTATGGCTTTTTCGGTAATAGACTTACAAACAAAATCGACAGACGCGAAGTCTGTCGATTAAAAAAAACAAAAATTGATATGGATATGATTTAGATGTGTCTTTATTTTTTGATAATCTTTTCAGTGATTATCTTTTTATCTTTTGTCTGAATTTTCAATAAATACGTTCCCGGAACAAAATTTTCTATACCGATTACGTCAGAATTACCTTCCAGCAGTTTCTGACCAGATATATGGTAAACTTCATATTTTTCCAGCCCTTTGATTCTGTTAAGCATTATCATTCCTGTTGTAGGATTAGGATACACCTCTGTACTGGTATTTTTTGACACTTCAGCTGTTGCAAGATTGTCCGGCCGGATATTGATCGTATAATCTTCTGCCTGCCCGATAAACCATCCTGAAGGACACGGAAGGTTTTCCAAAGTTCCCATCCATGAGCTGGATTCATAGGCCTTTACCAACCTGAAACGGCTATTGCCCAGTAATGCGTTGACAGGAATTACAATAGTGCCGGATACAGTACCGGACTGTTGTCCTGAAACCGGGTCAGAATTGTCCAGATATCCGATATTAAATACTTCATCAGCATCAAATACATTATTATGATTAAAATCGATATAAGCGTAAGCAGAAACCGTAGCTTGACCATGTGTGCCTCCTGTAACGGTTATCGGATATGTATTTCCTCTGTTGACATTAAAAACAGTGGTCGTGAAATTTTCCAGAACACCTGAATTGCCATTCATAGCACTATCATTTACTATGTCCGCAAATTCTACTTTACTGATCTCACTGACCGTAAGACTGCTTACATTTTCTGCACCACAGTAAGGAGCTGGAAAACCGGGATCGTTTCCTTTAATATTAACGGTATAATCCTCCGTCTGCCCTGCTCTCAAAGTTGGGTCACAGGCTGAGCTGATAGAATTGGCGGCATTAGAATCTGAATAGGCCTGCACATTGGTATTTTTGACCACTCTCATTCTGGTAGGCCCACTTGCTGCACCGGCGGGTATTGTTATATTATTATTAATCGTAAATGCATTGGCAGGATTGGCTGCTTGCAGTCTTCCGATGTAAAAACTTTCACCGGCGTCGTCAAAATTACCATTCTGATTAAAATCTATAAAAACAACTACATCACTGGGAAATGTACTCGAAGGACCTGTCACCGATATCGGATAAGAATTTCCTGATAGCAAGTCTGCAGAAATTGAGGTAAAATCCTCATAAACCTGTATATTTCCTGATTGAACCGGTGACGAATTGCTAATGCCTGCAAAAGTAACATTGCTGATCATATTACTGTCTGCCCCATATTGAAACGTCGGCATACAATATTGTGCATTCACCAACGAGCAAAGTACAATACATGAAAGAGTAGTTGTTTTTATCATTATCTTCTTATTATTTGATGAAACAAATTTATATTTATTTAGAATGAATAAAAATAAGAATGTAATGATTTTTGTCAGTTAATTAACATTTTATACGGAAAAGTATCATAACAACGTACAAAACTGGGTCAAAAGAAACAAAATAAAAATGTGAACTCCTTTCATACTTAGAAAAAGCTCACATTCTGAATAAAATTTAAAATAAGGATATTAAGAGCTACCTAAATTTTCGATGAGAACAGCGGAAGCACCTCCACCACCGTTACAGATGGCAGCAATTCCATATTTTCCACCTTCCTGACGTAATACATTGACCAAAGTGGTTATAATCCTTGCTCCGGAAGCTCCTATGGGATGTCCTAAAGCTACGGCTCCACCATATATATTTACTTTATCAAGGTCGTAGCCCAGGATTTTCTGATTGGATAATATTACAGAGGCATAGGCTTCGTTGATTTCAAAATAATCAATATCTGACAAGCTTAGGCCTGTTTGTTTCAATATTTTGTTGATGCCAACAGAAGGTGAAGTGGTAAACCATTCTGGAGCCTGTGCGGCATCAGCGTAAGCTATAATTTTGGCCAGTGGTGTAATCTGATATTTGTCAATAGTTTCCTGAGAACCCAGTAGCAGTGCTGCAGCACCGTCATTCAAATTACTGGAATTAGCAGCAGTTAAAAAACCATTGGGCTCAAAAGCAGGTTTTAGTACAGAAATCTTTTCGGGAATGAGCTTATCAATGTCTTCATCCTTACTGATGATCATACTGCCTTTTTTTCCTTCAACAGACACGGGAACCAATTCATTACTGAATTTATTTTGAGAAGTCGCCTCCTGTGCTTTATGATAAGATAATAAGGCATAATCATCGAGCTCCTTTCTTGTATGTCCGTATTTCTTCACTCCCAACTCTGCGGCACTTCCCATGTGAAAATCATTATAAACGTCCCATAAACCATCTTTAATCAGGCCATCAGTAAGCTGGGAGTCTCCCAGTTTCTTTCCCTGACGGAGATACGTATAGTGAGGTACATTACTCATACTTTCCATTCCACCCGTCATCACTGTATTCTCCAATCCAAGCTGAATTTGCTGGGCGCCTATCATTGTGGCTTTCATTCCTGAAGCGCAGACTTTATTGATTGTAGTGGCGTCTTTATCAACAGGAATGTCAGAAAAAATGGCAGCCTGCCTTGCCGGTGACTGGCCTATACCTGCTCCCAATACATTGCCCATATACACACTGTCTATGGCATCCGGTCGAAGTGATATGCTTTCATAGGTGCCTTGTATGGCGATTGCTCCCAGCCGGGTGGCTGATAAACCTGATAAACTCCCCATAAAACCACCAATGGGGGTACGTTTTGCTGCGATGATAAATACTTCTTTCATAGATATTAAATTATAAAATACCGATTGGTATATTTTGCGTTAAAAAATTTTTCCGTTTGTAAGGGTACTACAAATATAAATAAAATATACCGATCAGTATATTTAAAAATAAAAATATATCCCGGTCGGTGCCGGAATATATTGTATTGATGTTATTCTCTGGTTAACTGATCAAGCTTTTTCAATAAAGCCGGTATTCTGAACGTTCCATGCATCTGTTCTACCTTTAATTTAACTTCATCTACATCAATTCCTTTTGCTGTAAGGAAAAGCGGAGTTTTGCTCTCACCTCTGACAACGCTTCTCCTTTGGGAATCCGGAGTTGTAAATTCGTTTTTTGCAATACCCACTACAGGAAACTGTTCTTTCAATACCTCGTAGAGATAGCCTCCAAGACCAATTTTGCCTTCATTATCGAGGGTCACGTAGCCGTCAACAATAATGATATCTCCGGGTCTTAATACGATTTTATCCAGCAGGCTTACGATACAAGGCAACTCCCTTTTATAAAAAGCCCCACTCTCGTAACCGGAGGGTACGGAGGTTTGTTCAGTAAAAATTTCCACCTCCTTTTCAGAGCTCCAGTCTGCAAATGCAATACATACCGTATTGGCATAGTCTTCATAATAGTAGGTATCAAATGCGTAAATCATGCTTAATTTTTGTTAGAAGAACTCTCCAAAATGCCACAAAATTCCTGACGGATCGTGTACAAAACATTCTTTTCCCCATTCCATGATCCTTACAGGGGTTAGTTTTACATTTTCATAGGTATCAGTAAGATTCAGCGACAATAATTCTTTCCAGAATTCATCAGTGTTGATTACTTCCATAAAGATCATTGTATTATCCACCCATTCTTTAGCATAATAATCCTGAAGATAGAAACCGACTTCTTCCCTTTTAAACAAAGACAATTTAGGTTCAAGAACAACTTCCTGAAATCCAAGATCCTTGTAAAATCTTCTACTGATTTCAAAGTTTTCGGCTCCGATGAACGGTCTGATTGATCTTATATTTTGTGGCATTTTATTTTTAAAGTCATTGCAGGTTATTTTTTATCTACAACTATTCTTTCAGGGCGGTTGGCAATATCCCAGGCCGTCGTGAAGATAAGCTGTGCCCTTTTCTGTAAAAGCGGATAATCAATTTTTTCCGGATCATCGGTTGATTTATGGTAATCTTCATGGATTCCGTCAAAGAAAAATGCTACCGGAATATTGTGTTTGGCGAAATTATAATGGTCTGAACGGTAGTACAGCTGTTCCGGATCATTAAGGTCATCATATTTATAATTCAACTCCAAATTGTTTGTTTTCTTATTGGCAGCTTCATTGATGACTTTAAGCTGAGAGCTCAGCATTTCCGAGCCGATTACATACACATATTGTTTTCCCCTGTTTGCAGGATCGTCCCTTCCGATCATATCAATATTAAGGTCCACCACCGTATTAGCCAATGGGAATACAGGGTTTTCAGAATAATATTCAGATCCGAACAAACCATGTTCCTCTCCTGTAACATGAAGGAAGAGCATTGACCTTTTAGGCCCTTTTCCTGCTTTTTTGGCTTGCTGGAAGGCTTTGGCTATTTCCATTACTGCGACAGTTCCGCTTCCGTCATCGTCTGCTCCGTTATAAACGATTCCATTTTTAATTCCTACGTGATCGTAATGGGCAGATACCACTACAATTTCTTCAGGCTTTTCACTTCCTTCTATAAAAGCAAGAATATTTTCGGAATCCGGAAGGTTACCTCCGCCTCTTTTCTTCATAAATGCAGAAGGAACCTTCTGGTAATAAGAATCTAATGTTTTAGGATGAGAAATTCCCAGACTCTTATAATAATTCACGATATACTCTCCCGCTTTTTTCTGCCCTTTGCTTCCGGTATCTCTTCCTTCCATATCATCTGCAGCGATAACGTAGAGATTCTTTTTAAATCTTCAACTTTGATCTCTTTATAAGCATTAGAAAAGGCTTTGTCCTGTTTGGAAAATGTCGGTTGCGAAGTTGTTCCGTCCGAAACATTGGCTGTTCCGCAGCTGGTCATTACAGCCAGGGAAAACAACGGAATAAGTAGTTTTTTCATAAAGAATAAATTTCTTAAAAGTAACAATTTTTATTTAATATTCCTTGAAATGTTATTTTCATTATATTTGATTTAAATGCAATAGATGAAAAGAATTGACGGTTTTACTCATTATTCCTTTTTTACAGAGATGTCTGAGCTGGCGTTGCGACATGGAAGTTTTGATTTGTCTCTGGGGCTTCCGGATTTTGACATTGACGAACGTTTGAAAGCCTTTCTACAAGAAGCTGCAGACCTGGATACTCATAATTATGAACCTCTTTCCGGCAACCCTTTATTAATCGAAAGTATCATAAGGTTCAATGCAAAACGTAAACACAGTATGATGGTTTCTTCTCAGCAAATCACTATTGTTCCGTGTGCAACCTTTGCTTTACATACAGCCCTCACATCTGTTTTAAATCAGGGAGATGAAGTGATCATTATACAACCTTCCTATTATACTTATGGTCCATCCGTAGTGATAAATGGCGGGGTTCCCGTATATTGTGATCTTGATGATAATTTTGTCATAAACTGGGAAAATCTTAAAAGCTGTATTTCAGAAAAAACGAAAGCGATCATTGTCAATTCACCACAAAATCCAACCGGAAAAATCTGGAAACAGACTGACTGGAGTACATTGTATGAACTGATCAAAGACCGGGAGATTTATTTGGTTTCAGAAGAAATTTATGATACGTATTGTTATGACGGAGAAGAGCATTACAGTTCTTTTTTGCACCCGGAGCTTAAAAAAAGGACATTCTGTATTTTTTCATTTGGAAAAATGTTTCATACTTCCGGCTGGAAGGTCAGTTATATGATAGCATCACCGGAGCTGACCTCATTATTTCAGTGTCACCAGCAGTATATTTCCTATAGTGCCAATGCACCTGCACAATATGCCTTGGCAAAATATCTGGAAGTATTTGATCCTTCCGGTCACAGAAAGCTGATGCAGGCGAAAAGGGATATCTTTAATGAAATGATGCACGATACTCCCCTGAAAATAGAACAAAAGGCGGAAGGAAGTGTTTTCCAGATCGTTAATTTCAGAAATATTTCTAAGACAATGAGTGATGTAGAGTTTTCGAAATGGCTGACCATTGAGAAAAAAGTAGCCTGCCTTCCGCTTTCTGCATTTTATAATTCACGACAAAATTCAGACTATATCAGATTCAGTTTTGCTAAAAAAGATGAGCTGATCATCCAGGCGCTGGAACATCTGAGAAAAAATCTATAGGGACAACAAATTCTTTTTCAGGTTAAAAAACAGGGTAATTTTTTACCAAGTAGAGCCATAGGCATTAGTCGTACATTTCAAAACATAAAAAAGCACCGCTATTGCGATGCTTTTTATTTTATTGGAAGATATTAAAGAGCCAGAACCCTTACATCAATCCTTCTGTTTTTGGCTTTACATTCGTCTGTATCATTAGCTTCACAAATGGGATGTTGTGAGCCATACCCTTCTGCTTCTACCCTGTCTGCAGAAACTCCGAGCTCAAGTAATTTCAGTTTTGCCGTTTGTGCTCTCAGATTAGAAAGTTGCTGATTGCTTTCTTCGTTGCCACTGTTATCCGTGTAACCTCCTAATTTTATTTTCAGATCAGGATAAGCATTTAAAATCTCAGCCAGATTGTTGAGCTGCATTTCATAACCTGGTTTTAAATCACTTGAACCGGTTTCAAAATAAAGATTTTCGATGGTATACCATTTATTGGGATCTACAATAGTCTTATCTTTCTGATCAATGGATTTGTATAACTGATAGATCTGGCTACCATCTCCAATGGCTATTGTTTTACCGCCTTTTAATTTTAATTTCTGAATACTTCCTGTTTCATACACAAAGTCACCATTTTCATTCAAGTGCCCCTTAATTTCTGCAGGATTCAAAGGTAATACTGACTGATCAACATTTCCTGTAGCAGAATGGTCAGCAGAAACCCCGGTTAAAGCTTCGATTTTTGCTTTTCTGTTCGCTTCAATTTTATCTTTATGTAAAACAGCTAACGTTGGGGCGATCACCAGTGAAACAATTGACATCAACTTAATGAGAATATTCATTGACGGACCGGAAGTATCTTTAAACGGGTCTCCCACTGTATCTCCCGTCACGGAAGCTTTGTGAGGTTCTGAACCTTTATAATAAGTCTGTCCATTAATGTCTACCCCTTTTTCAAATGATTTTTTGGCATTATCCCAGGCGCCTCCTGCATTATTCTGAAACATTCCCATCAAAACACCACAAACAGTAGCACCGGCAAGAAATCCTCCCAATACTTCAGGTCCGAATATAAATCCAATTAATAAGGGTGATATGATTGCTATAGCACCTGGTAGCATCATCTTCCTGATAGATGCATCCGTAGAAATCGCCACGCATTTTTCATATTCAGGTTGTGCTTTTCCTTCTAAGATTCCAGGAATTTCGCGGAACTGTCTTCTCACTTCTTCAACCATCGCCATCGCAGCCTGTCCCACTGCTGTGATCGCTAAAGAGGAAAAGATAAACGGAATCATTCCGCCTACGAATAAACCGGCTAAAACATCGGCTCTGTATATATCAATACCGTCAATACCTGCAATTCCAACAAATGCTGCAAATAACGCTAATGCCGTTAAAGCTGCTGAAGCAATTGCAAACCCTTTCCCGGTAGCGGCAGTTGTATTTCCTACGGCGTCCAGAATATCTGTTTTCTCCCGTACTTCTTTGGGAAGTTCACTCATTTCAGCAATACCTCCTGCATTATCCGCAATAGGTCCAAAGGCATCTATTGCCAATTGCATAGCTGTAGTAGCCATCATTCCTGCTGCTGCGATAGCAACCCCATAAAGTCCGGCACACAGATAAGAGCCATAAATTCCGCCTGCCAGCACAATAATCGGAAGTAAAGTAGATTCCATACCAACGGAAAGCCCTCCGATAATATTGGTAGCATGTCCGGTAGAAGACTGTCTCACAATACTGGAAACCGGTCTTTTACCCATGGCTGTATAATATTCTGTTATGATACTCATTAAAGTTCCTACAACCAAACCCACCATTATCGCTCCGAAGACTCCCATTTTTGTAAATTCGTGGCCTCTGAGCACCATTTTTTCGGGCAGGATATAGGTTACCAGGAAATAAGATGCTATTGCAGTAATAATAATACTTCCCCAATTCCCCAAGTTCAGGGCATTTTGTACGCTGGAAGTAGATGAGCCTTCATTATCATTAATCCTTACAAATAAGGTTCCTATCATTGAAAAGATAATTCCAGTTCCCGCAATAAGCATGGGTAAAAGAATCGGGGCAAATCCTCCGAAGGAATCATCAGAAACGGTTTCTCTTCCTAAGACCATTGTCGCCAGAACGGTGGCTACATAAGATCCAAAAAGGTCCGCCCCCATTCCTGCCACATCTCCTACATTATCACCCACATTATCTGCAATGGTAGCGGGGTTTCTTGGATCATCTTCCGGGATACCGGCTTCTACTTTTCCTACCAGGTCTGCTCCCACATCTGCGGCTTTTGTATAAATACCACCTCCTACTCTTGCAAAAAGTGCTATGGATTCTGCTCCAAGAGAAAATCCGGTAAGGATTTCAATTGTTCTTTCCATCTCGTGAGAATCTACTGTGGCATCAGGTGCAAAAATCTGTTTAATGATCAGGAACAATGCTCCCAATCCTAAAACAGCGAGTCCTGCAACCCCCATTCCCATAACGGAACCTCCTGTAAAAGATACTTTAAGCGCTTTCGACAGTGAAGTTCTTGCGGCTTCTGCCGTCCTGACATTGGCTTTGGTAGCAATTTTCATCCCGATAAAACCAGCTAATGCGGAAAATACCGCTCCTACTGCAAAAGCGATTCCGATACTCCAATGTGAGTTGGCATTGCTTGATCCCATTACAGCAAGTAAAATGGCGACCACCACCACGAAGTACATTAAGATTTTATATTCAGCCTTTAGAAAAGCCATTGCACCATCTGCAATATGGCCGCTGATTATTTTCATTTTTTCATTTCCGGCATTCTGTTTATTGACCCAGTTGCTCTGAAGAAATGTATAAAGCAAAGCTATGACACCAAAAATTGGCACTAACACAAATAGATCCATAGTTTATTATTTTATATTAAAAAATTGAGATTAGGCTTATAAATATAATGAAATTATAAACACATAATAAAATTCACTAATAATAATCTATTATTTTGTAAATTTGTTTCTCACTATTATTTGAATTAATTGTTTATGAAAAGGATATTATATACTCTTTTTTTGTCTGCAGGAATAAGCAGCTGTCACCATAAGATTCCACAAGAAAAAGCTGAGATACTTTATTTTGGAGGTCCTATCATAACAATGGAAGATTCTTCTCCCCAGGTTGAAGCTGTAGCAGTAAAAGACGGTAAAATACTTTTTGCCGGAACAAAATCGGACGCAGAGCGTTTTTCAGAGCCAGCCACCAAAATGATTAATCTCCATGGGAAAACTCTTCTTCCCGGGTTTATAGATGTTCATGGACATCTTACTTCAAGAGCCGGGACGATGGATGCCGTAGACCTATCTCCGGAACCTTATGGAACAGTGAATTCAATTAAAGATTTACAGATTACGGTTAAGAACTACATTAAAGAAAATAAAATTACAGATAAGCAGCCGATTATCGGAAATGGTTATGATGATGCCATTATGAGAGAGCACCGTCATCCTACAAAAGCAGAACTGGATATCATTAGTAAAACCAATCCTATTATTGTTATTCATGCCTCAGGGCACGCCAGCGTAGCAAACAACGCAATGCTACAACTTCTGGGAATAACAGAAGCATCGAAAGATCCTGAAGGAGGACACATCGGCAGGGATAAAGAAACAGGAAAACTGAATGGGAAATTAGAAGAGAACGCGAGTTTCACTGCTTTATTAACCTTAACTGAAAAAATGAATAAAGGCAAAGACACTGAGACCCATGCCATGGAAAATCTGATGAAAGCCCAGGATGAATGGCTCAGCTATGGACAGACTACTGTTTGTGATGGAAGAACTATGGGAGAAAGCGTTGGTCTGTTAGAAAAAGCAGCGGCTCAACATCTTTTTAAAGCCGATGTCGTTTACTTTCCTGATTATGAATATTTCAAAAAGGAATTCGATCGTTTCAAACCTAAGTATATGAAATATGAAAATCATCTGAAACTGGCCGGGTTCAAATTTTCGGATGACGGTTCTCCACAAGGTAAAACAGCCTGGCTTACTCAGCCTTATTTGGTTCCGCCGGAAGGCCGGTCTAAAGACTACAAAGGATTTCCCATCTTTACGGATGAAACGTTATATAACGATCTGAAAACACTTTTCCAAAACCATATAACCGCACAGCTTCATGTGAACGGAGATGCTGCAATAGATCAGGCAATCCGGGTTATTAAAAGGTTAAAAGATGAAAACATTTATAAACCGGAATTGCGGGCAACCTTAATTCATGTACAAAACAGCCGCCCTGATCATATTCAGAAAATAAAAGAATTAGGAGTAATTCCTTCTTACTTTTCTACTCATACTTATTTATGGGGCGATTGGCACTATTCGAGTGTTTTTGGTCCTGAAAGAGCTTCTTTTATAAGTCCTGCCAACTCAGCGTTAAAAGCAGGAATTACATTTACCATCCATCATGATTCTCCGGTTACTCCACCCGATTTAATTACCGCTGTATATGCTGCGGTAAACAGAAAGACAAGGTCAGGAATGATTTTAGGTCCCAATGAAAGAATCACTCCTCTTGAAGCCCTGAAAGCTATTACCATCAACGGAGCTTATCAACTGCAGGAAGAAAACAGAAAAGGATCTGTTAAAGCAGGTAAACTGGCAGACTTTGTCATTCTGGATCAGAATCCTTTAACGATAACTCCTGAAAATCTCAGAAACATTAAAGTTCTTGAAACCATCAAAGAAGGAAATTCCGTATACAAAAGCAACTAAATCGGTTGAGGCAGAATAAAATACTCACAAAGAAAAAGCAGATGAAGATTCATCTGCTTTTTTGTATGCTTTGGAAAGGAAATATTATCCTCCGAATTTATCTGCATAATCAGCCTGAGAAGCTTTGATTACTTTTTTTGCATGCTCAGCTCCGTAAACCTTCTGAATTCTGCATTTTGCAGGCTCATCCGGCAGGTTTTTATACGTAAGGAAATAATGCATTAATCTTTTTACTTCAGCTTCCGGTAATTCAGCAATATCTCTGAAGTGCCCAAAAGCATGGTCATTGATCATTACTGCTACAATTTTATCATCAGCTTCTCCTCCGTCGATCATTTTGAAACCTCCGATCGGAATAGCTTCCATCAATAAACCTCCGGCATGGATGTTATGAGAACTTAAAACACAAATATCAAGAGGATCATGATCTCCCATTGTAACATCCGTAGCGCCTGATTCTACAGCAAGTTTCATTACTTCCTGATCACAGTATGTTCTTGGAACAAAACCATATAAAGCCGGGATGATATTAGAGAATTTTTGAGGTCTGTCTACTTTTAGGTATCCTGTTTCTTTATCTACTTCATATTTAATAGTATCTGAAGGAACAATTTCCACAAATACGTTTACAACATTTGGCGCATCTTCTCCTGCAGAAATTCCGTGCCATGGATGTGCTTTAAAATTTGGAATCATTATTTATCTGTTATTTTTTAAGTTATTATTAAAATTTCTTTTCTTAAATCTTCTATGGTTTCCACAATGTAATCGTTGCCTTCCATATAATTCATGATGAAAATCGTCTTGAATTCATCCAGCTGAACCTCTCCTTTCAATCCGTCATAAGTTCTGTGAAGCAGCTCTATAACTGCATTTTTAGAATCTACGATATTTTTCCAGGAATGTTTTGTGATATAAAGCTGTTGAGACGAGTTATATTCAAATTCTTCATTGATTGTCTTTTCAGTAAGAAAAATAAACTCATGAACGGCTAATTCCCTGTCAAATTTCTGGATAAGATTGGAGGGTTTTAACCTGTCCAGAAACAATGTCATTCTCTCATAGGAATGGGCTTTGTTTTCTGAATTGGACTTCACGGTAAGCAGTTTGATTTCCTGATTTTTAAGAGTAATATAGGAATGTACAAATTGTCTGAGCAAAACCAGAAAAGGAATTGCAATAATCAATGCAAATGCATACGGTAGATATCCTGATAAACTCGCCATAATTTTAGATTGCAAAATTACTAATTATTTTCCGTGTTCTAAAGTGTTTTTAAAGATATCCACCTTAGAGTTCTGTATATAGATCATAGACAGGATGATCAGGAGATAAAAGCCTATCATCATTCTGTTTACCAAAGAAGGAAAAATCAAAAACCTTAGGAAAACAGATCCGTAAATAATCACAAAAAACAGGCATTGAACCTGATTCTTTCTATTCCTGAGAGAAAAGTTGTTGGCTAAAATAATCACCAGCACGATCAATAAAAGGGGAAAATAGGATGCATTAAATTCCAACATGATATTTCCTTTGATAAACTGAAGATAATCAGCAAACTGAAAATGATCAGGATTTGATAGCGGATACAGCTGAACCCGGGTAAACTGATTCATAAATAAAACAGACCAGGACACCTGATTGAAATACTGAATCAGGAGGAAAGATGCCAGCAAATAACCGTATGATAGGGATAAAATCTTTTTATTAAGTACTAATCTATCGCTGTAAAAGAAAACAAGAAGGTAAAGAAATGAATACAAAATGAAATACTCAGGTCTGGTAAAGACACATAACATCGCAAAAATCGTTGTGTAAAAAACATTCTTTTTGATCAGAAAAGTGTAAAAGCTTAACAACAGCAATAAACAGGACAATGAATCCGGAGAAGCGTGCCTGCTTGCTTCGAGAATTGGTTTAAACAATGATAATAAAACCGTTATTATCGTGGCTAGGGTATAATTTTTTAAAATTTGGATTAAAAAACAAAAAATGAGAACGAGAATAAGAGCGTAAGCAATAATGGAAATTAAAAAAGTAGAGGTCGAGGCTTTAAAACCAAGTTTAAAAAACAATACATTGATAAAGTTATAGAATGGTTTTACTGCGAAAAGCTGTAATTCTTCTTCATAGGCTTTAGGATTTTCCGATAAGAATTTATAGTAGGTGCTTTCTCCCTTTGCCACCTCTTTCACCATTGGATCAACCGGACCCAATCCCGCGAAATCAGGATTCTTTTCTTTTATCTCCGAATATACTTTATGATGGATTTCTTCAATCTTCATGTCAGGATATTCCACTTTGTAAATCAAGCCCATATAAGCCTCCATATCCGTATTATAATACTGGTGGGTATACAGATAGTATGACATGAGACCTACGTAGATCGAGAATATAAAAACAAGAAGATTTTTCTTTTTTTTCATAAATATTACTTTAATATAGTTTCCCATCACCCAGTTTCTATAGATCGTATTGTACTTATAGATTGCATCAATCCCGACAACATTTTGTAATTTATAATTTTTTACCGGTTAAAAGAAAATATATGAACTTTTTGACGAGGTTTTTCTTTGAATTTTCAATTATCCCATATGGCCTCAGTTCCGGCCGAAATCCTCTGAAAAACTCTTCAATATTAGGAAGTTCTCCACCTTCAAAATCAAAGGTATTTGTTTCAATCGTTTCCTTTATAGCCTTATCAATCAATATGGATGCACCTGATAACTTCACATAATTTTTATCATTAAATGTACCTAAAAGTGCTACCATATGACAATCGGTATAAGTAGCAATAACATTAATGATTTTATTATTGTAATAGAAAGCTGAAAACTTCAGGCGATTTAATTCATACAAATCTTTAAAAATTCTTATAAATTCATGTAAATCAGCTTCCTTACTGGCTCCTATTGCATGAATTTCAATAAAATTTTTCACATCCTTATAATGAACATCCTTAGTGGCAATTTTATCTGTTATCTCTTCCCCACCTCTCAGTTTTCTCTTTCTTTTGGGAGAATATCTCTCGTATATTTTTTCATAAGAATCCGGATATAATAAAAAATTTTTCTTTCTTCTTATTTCTCTTAGAAATTGATTGACATCATTAAATTGATAGGTACTTATCAGATAATTCTTTTCCAGATATTCAAGAAAGACTTCGTTCAGATGTACATCATCTTTCTTAGAAAACACTCCTAGTTGCTGACAGAGTTTAGGATTATGCACAATTTTCACTCCATATTTCCGGATAAAGGGAACGGGCATTACTGCTTCGTAATCGTTGTACACTAAAACTTCCCATTGTTTTTTTGAAGTGATATCCAGAAAATCTTTTGTTGCCGTATATTTTCTCTGCTCAGAATTTTCTAAACATTGAGAATATTTTACAAAATCGATTTCATGGTATTTTAATCTTTTAATCATAATAATCCTGAATCGGAGAAACTAAAATAGGAATCTTGTGTAATGATAATGTGATCTAAAAGCTGGATGGTTAATGTTTGTCCAGCTTCTTTAATCTTTTGTGTAATATTGAGGTCATCCCTGCTTGGTTTTACACTGCCTGAAGGATGGTTATGAGCAATAATAACGCCTGTAGAAAAGTGCTCCAGAGCGATTTTAAAAAGTATTCTTACATCAACGATAGCCTGGCTTATGCCTCCGTGAGTCAGTTGTGCAATATGAATGACTTTATTGCTGTTGTTCAAAAAAATAGCCCAAAATTCTTCAGTTCTTAAATCTGAGAGTTGGTTCTTTAGGATGGCATAGGCGTCATGGCTATTTCCTATAATTGATTTTTCAGGAATTTCCTGTCCGGCTCTTCTTCTTCCGATTTCCAGGGCAGAGGCAATCGAAATAGCCTTTGCTTCTCCAATTCCTTTAAATTTCATCAAATCTTTGACAGAAAGCAGGCTCAGTTGGTGCCAGTTATTATTTACCGAAGTCAAAATCCTTCTGGCCAGCTCTACGGAACTTTCTTCTTTATTGCCGCTTCCCATTATGATCGCCAACAACTCAGAATCGGAAAGCGAATTCTTGCCTTTTTGCAAAAATTTTTCCCTTGGTCTGTCATCTTCTGCAAGAAATTTTATAGGCATAGCACGGAATTATAAATAGTAGATTATGTTTTAATAAAATGCATACAAGATAATGGATTGTTTTGACTGATCAATGTATTGGGCAGATGCTTTAAAAGCATTCTCAGAGAGCATCGGACAGCCTAGGCTCAGGCAAGCCGGTTTCTGGGATTCTTTATCCGGAACGCATCCGTACGAGTGAAGAACTATAGCCCGCTGCATCGCATTGCTGTTTGTAGGATCTAATCCTTTCAACCGATATGCTTTTCCAAACTTTCCCTCATAGCTTTCTCCAATGGCATATTTTCCTAATGAAGACTGATAAGATCCTTCAGCATTACTGAATTGCAATGCTTCTGACCTGGGAATTACAGAACCTGAACCATGAGATACGACTGCTTTCTGTAGTATTTTGTTTGTCCTGAGATCATAGATAAAATAGCGATACTTTCCGGAAGCTATTTTAAAATTTATAAAAACGGCCAACTGCTGATTATAGTCTTTTCCTTTTAAATAATTTTTAATCTCCTCAATTTTCGATCCGGGTATCGCGGTGGTATCCAACTGCTGAGATTCAGCTTTTGAACAGGAAATCATAATTATAAAAAGAAAAATAAATTTTTTCATCGTTGAATGTGTTGGCTGCTATTCTATAATCATTCCATCTTTCATGATGAGTTTACGGTCTGTAATTTCTGCAAGATTCGGGTTATGCGTTACAATGACAAAGGTCTGATTGTACTTGTCCCTAAGGTCAAAAAACAACCTGTGAAGATCATCAGCATTTTTAGAATCGAGATTACCTGTCGGCTCATCAGCAAAGATAATTTTGGGTGAATTGATTAAAGCTCTTGCCACGGCTACCCTTTGCGCTTCTCCCCGGAAAGCTGATTGGGTTTATGATTTAATCTCTGCTCTATCTTCAGATCTTCAAATAAAGCGTATGCCTTTTCAATCGCCTCTCTTTCGTTGGCTCCGGCTATTCTTGTAGGAAGCAATACATTCTCCAAAGCGGTAAATTCCGGAAGAAGCTGGTGGAACTGAAATACAAAGCCGATATTCTGATTTCTGAATTTAGACAACTGTTTATCATTCATATTAATAAATGATTCTCCTGCTATCGCTATTTCAGTATCATACTTACCCGATTGCGTAGGATGATCCAGGGTTCCTAAAATTTGCAACAATGTAGATTTACCTGCTCCGGATTCTCCTACAATTGAAACCACTTCGCCCATTTTGATATGAATATCTACCCCTTTCAGTACTTCTAAATTCCCATAAGATTTATGGATATTTTTTGCTTTAATCATGATTCAAAAATAGTAACATATTGTTGATTTTACAACATATTGGGATAACATTATTAGTACAAAAACAAAAAACCTCCCGATTGGGGAGGTTTTACTATTTTATATCTTAGAAATTACAGTAACAATGTTAATGGATTCTCTAAATATGTTCTTAATGTTTGTAAGAATTGAGCACCTGTAGCACCGTCTACTACCCTGTGGTCACACGCTAACGAAAGTTTCATGGTGTTTCCTACTACGATCTGACCGTTCTTTACGATTGGTTTCTCGATGATCGCTCCTACTGAAAGGATTGCAGAGTTTGGCTGGTTGATAATACTGGTAAATGTTTCGATTCCGAACATTCCAAGGTTAGAAATTGAGAATGTAGATCCTTCCATTTCGTTAGCTTTAAGACCTTTGCTCTTAGCTCTGGAAGCCATATCTTTTACCGCTGCAGAAATCTGCGTGTAAGACATCTGGTCTGTATTTTTCAATACTGGAACAACCAATCCGTCCGGAATAGCTACTGCTACCCCTACGTTGATATTTCCTCTGTGGATGATCTTGTCACCTGCCCAGCTTGAATTTACCTGAGGGTGTTTTCTCAAAGCAATAGCGGTAGCTTTAATGATCATATCATTGAATGAAATCTTCGTATCCGGAATAGAATTGATCTCTTTTCTTGCCTCAATTGCTTTATCCATGTTGATTTCCACCATCAGATAATAGTGAGGGGCAGAGAATTTACTTTCAGAAAGACGTTTTGCAATGATATTTCTTACCTGTGAGTTTGGAGTCTCTGTATCTTCTCCCTGAACGAAGTTCACAGCAACCTGAGCAGCAGCACTTGCAGCCGGAGCTGAAGCAGCCGATTGAGCAGCAGGCTGATAATTTTCGATATCTTTTTTAACGATTCTTCCGTTCTCTCCTGAACCTTGAACAGTGTTGATATCAACGCCTTTATCCTGAGCCATTTTCTTAGCTAATGGAGAAATGGCCACTCTGTCTGAAGATGAAGAGTTTGCAGCCGGAGCAGCTTTTTCTTCTGTTTTAGCTTCAGTTTTTTGTTCAGCAGGTTTTTCAGAAGTCTGAGCAGCAGCTTTTGGAGCTCCTACAGCCGATACATCGGTTCCTTCAGGCCCAATGATTGCCAATACTGAATCAACAGGAGCAGCATCACCTTCTGCAACACCTTGCTTCAGTAATACTCCGTTAAATTCAGATTCGAAATCCTGTACTGCTTTATCTGTTTCGATTTCAGCAAGAAGATCACCTTCTTTTACTGTATCTCCTACATTTTTATGCCATTTCGCCACTTTACCTTCTGTCATTGTATCAGAAAGTCTCGGCATTGTAATTACTTCTACTCCTGCCGGAACTTCAGCAGCAGCCGGTTCAGCAGCAACCTGAGCTTCAGCTTTTGGTTGTTCTTCTGATTTTTTTCTTCAGAATCCGTTGTGGAAGCTGCAGCCCCACCTGTTAATCCTGAAATATCTTCTCCTTCTTTACCGATAATTGCCAAAACAGAATCTACAACGGCAGCAGCGCCTTCTTCTACACCTACGTATAAAAGAGTACCTTCTACTTCAGATTCGAAATCCTGAACTGCTTTGTCCGTTTCAATTTCAGCTAAAATATCTCCTTCTTTTACTTTATCTCCTACTTTTTTATGCCATTTCGCCACTTTCCCTTCCGTCATCGTATCCGAAAGGCGGGGCATCGTAATTACTTCTGCCATAATCTATATTGATTTGAGATTCGAGATTTGAGATTTGAGATTTCAGAAATGTCAAACTTCAAATTTCAAATTAATTTTTATTTTTTAGTTTTCTAATTTGTCTAGGAATGGATAATCCTCCTGAGCGTACACATATTCATAGATTTTCTCAGCCTCAGGATAAGGAGAGTTTTCCATAAATTCTACACATTCGTCAACAAAATCTCTTGATTTGTTATCCATAGCTTCCAGTTCAGCTTCTGTAGCCCATCCGTTTTCAAGAATTCTGTGTTTTACCAATTCAATCGGATCATCATTCTTATGAACAGCTACTTCTTCTTTAGATCTGTATGGCTCAGCATCAGACATAGAGTGTCCTCTGTAACGGTAAGTTCTTGCTTCGATAAATGTTGGCCCATCTCCTCTTCTTGCTCTTTCAATTGCTTCGTAAGCAGCTTCGGCTACTTTTTCAGGGTCCATTGCATCTACAGCAAGGCAAGGCATTTCGTATCCTAATCCTAATTTGTAGATATCTTCGTGGTTGGCTGTTCTTTTTACAGAAGTTCCCATTGCATACTGGTTGTTTTCTACAACAAATACTACAGGCAGTTTCCAGTTCATAGCCATGTTGAACGTTTCATGTAAAGAACCTTGTCTTGCAGCTCCGTCTCCGAAGAAGCAAATATTCACCGCTTTTCTGTCAAAATATTTATCTGCAAAAGCAATACCTGCTCCTAAAGGAATCTGTCCTCCCACAATACCATGTCCTCCATAGAAACGGTGTTCTTTACTGAAAATGTGCATAGATCCACCCATACCTCCGGATGTTCCGGTAGCTTTACCACAAAGCTCAGCCATGATTCTTTTAGGATCTACGCCCATCGCCATTGGATGGATGTGACATCTGTATGCAGTAATCATACTGTCTTTGGTTAAATCCATTGCATGTGTGAATCCGGCAGGGATCGCTTCCTGACCGTTATACAAATGTAAAAATCCTCTGATCTTTTGTTTTAGATAAAGAGAACGGCATTTGTCTTCAAACCTTCTCCACATTGTCATATCTTCATACCACTTCAGGTATACCTCTTTAGAAAATTCTTTCATGTGTTAGCTCTTGCTTTTTTATTATGAAATAGTTGAGCAAAATTATGAAAAAAACTTTGTTTTTATTGTATGCATAAGTAACTTTTCGATTTTTCTCTGAAATCTATTTGCAGGCCGAACTGATTATTCTTAATTTTCGAGCCATAGAAAAGCTCGCAAAGTGAAGATATACCTCTTACTTTTTGATTTGTATTATTAAAGAATCACCCTGCTTGTGCGGGTTTTCTGAAATATCAGATGAGACCGGAACATTAAAAAAACATCCAGTTTTATTCTCATCGTCTTTCCTCTTTAATTATCGTTAACATATTGTTTTGGTTATTTTAATAGCTGGTATTGGGAGAAAATTCTGTGAACCCAAGAGTTCTGTCTACAATATTATTAACAAAATCCCCATGCAGTTTTGCTTTTTCAGCCTATAAAAGAGATCACTTCTGAGAATTCCTCAGGCGCTTCAGTGCGCTGTCTTCATTTGTTTTTTGGGGTTATAGTCTTATATTTGAGCTTAAACTTGAATATGGAAGAAAAAAAATCTTCATTGTTACACAAAATTTCGAAAGTTATATCCGATTTCTTCAACCCTCTGGTGTCTTTGGTGATATTCTTTATATATATGAGTATCAAACAGTACACTCTTAATGATTCTCTTCTTTATTTCGTTCCTGTATTGTTAATGATCATTGTTCCAACCGTTATCTGGCTTGTATGGAATGTAAAAACCGGGAGATATACCAATATGGACGTCTCCAACCGGATTCAGAGAAAAACGCTTTATATATTTATTGCCGTCTGTGTTATTTCCTACCTTATCTTTCATTATATAAGGAATGGATATATTGACCTGGTCATGCTGTTTATTTTAATCCTACTTTTTTCACTTCAGATCAGTAATCTTTTTATTAAAAGCTCTATGCATACTGCGTTCAATGTATTTGTAGCTGCCCTATTTTTTTCATTAGACTGGAAAATGGGTCTGGCGTGGCTGGGAGTAGCTATCCTGGTGGGAATTACCAGAATTATTTTAAAAAGACACACCGTGAGAGAAGTATTTATGGGCGCTGGAATAGCTTTTATGGTATCTTTTATTTATCTTTATTGCAATATTCAATTTCAACATTAAGAAATTCTATGAAAATCAATCATCTTACTGCCGCAGAAGAAAACTTTATGAAGCTGTTTTGGAAAATGGAATCTTTCTATCTGAAGGACGTTATGGAGCAGCATCCGGAACCGAAACCCCACCAGAATACGGTTTCCACCTATTTAAAAATATTAGTTGAAAAAGGTTATTTGTCAACCGTTAAAGAAGGGAGAATTTTTAAATATACAGTCATTGTTCCTTTTGAAAACTATAAAAAGTTTTTATTGAAAGAACTTTCACACAATTTCTTTAATGATTCGGGAAAAGAAATCCTTGAGTTCCTTTTTAATGAAAAACTATTGACCCAGGATGACTTAAAGGGATATTTTGATCTTAAAATTGAGATTAAACCCGCCAAGCCTGTAAAGATAGAGGAGCCAAAGTACGAATTTGCAGAAGAAATTTTAAATCCGAAAAAAGAAAAGAAAGCCAAGTCTAAAGAAAAAGAGAAGGAAAAAGACAAAAAGAAGAAAAAAAAGAAAGAATAAAT
The DNA here is from genome assembly GCA_016025055.1 of Chryseobacterium indologenes. Taxonomy (NCBI): domain Bacteria; kingdom Pseudomonadati; phylum Bacteroidota; class Flavobacteriia; order Flavobacteriales; family Weeksellaceae; genus Chryseobacterium; species Chryseobacterium indologenes. The sequence goes on along the minus strand of CP065590.1, from coordinate 3,846,151 downwards.
CACTGAAACACCAAATCATGAAAACAAAATTTCGGGAAACTTTAAACCGGACAACTGAAATCATTTTCCGTTATCCTGTCGTCCTGGTGATGGCTATACTGGCCTCAACCGGGGCTATTTGTATGATTGATACATCAAATCAATTCGAACTATATGCTTCCTGTTTAAAATTTACCATCTGTGCATGCCTGGGAATTTCTTTGATGTTTGCGATGACAATGCTTTCGCAAAGAATTGGAAAAGAACTTTTGCTGCAATTAGCCGGAATTGCTTTTCTTATTGGTTTTTACAATATATTACCCAACAAGAAAAGTTATTTCACCGACGATTATTCCTACCTTATTGTTGTCACAGGTATTTTAATGCACTTACTGGTTTCTTTTATTCCGTTTCTGGAAAAAAACAAAGAATTGGGATTCTGGCAATACAATAAAAATTTATTCGTCAATATATTCCTTACAGCTGTATTTACAGGTGTTTTAACAGGTGGTGTTGAACTGGCAATACTGGCGATTGACAAACTTTTTGATTTCCATTTCAATGATAAACTGTATGCCAATACATTTTTTGTAATGGCTATCACCGGAAGTTGTTTCATCTTTCTTTTATTCAATGAAAAAGGATTACCTACCCTTGAAAAAGATGCAAGTTATCCTGTTGTTCTAAAGTTTTTCACGCAGTTTATTTTAATTCCGTTACTGCTTATTTATGCAGTTATCCTTTACTTCTACTCTTTCAAAATTCTGATTCACTGGCAGCTGCCGAGAGGTTGGGTTTCCTATCTTATTTTAGCATATAGTATGGTAGGAATACTGGCATTGCTTCTCGTTCATCCATTGAAGGAAGCCAATGCAAAGTCCTGGGTTAAGATTTTTTCCAAGGCATTCTATTATACAATTATCCCGTTGGTTGCTCTTCTGTTTATTGCTATTTTCACCAGAATTCTGGAATACGGTTATACAGAACCAAGGTATTTCGTTTTATTTCTGGCCTTGTGGTTATTAAGCGTGGTCATCTATTTTATTTCAAACAAAAAAGCGACGATCAAGTTTATCCCGGTCAGTTTATTTCTTTTTGGAGCTTTTGCCATGATTTTCCCCTATATCAATGCCTTCAGTGTTGCACGGAGAAGTCAGAGAACGGAACTGCTAAAGGTTTTGAACCAACAAAAATTACTGGATAACGGCAAAATAAATTTTGAGCAAAAAATTACCGATACCATCAGAAATGAAATTGCTGATAAATTTCAATTTTTAGCCGAAAGAAAGCAAAGTGAATTTATACTGGGATTGCTGGACAAAAAAGACCATGCAGATTTGACTAAAAGCATTGAAGCTGGAAACTTTTATTCGATACGATTTACTGTTGAGGGAAAATTTACCCATGTAAATACGACCACAAGAAAAGACTCGTATGACACGGAACGACTTGTCATGGTTTCTGAACAACAAGCCATTAAAATTGATGATTATCAGTATCTGCTGAACGTAACCGGTTATAATCAGGATCCGCAAAAACTGAATGAGGATCAATTTAAAATCATTGATAAACTCACTGAAAGGTCCTCCTTTAAACTTATACTCAACAACAAAGAAGAAATAGAAGCAGGCCCTGAGATCATGAAGCTTTTTCAGGAAAACAAAGGCAAAACCGGAACGGTCTATGTACCGGATATTAAGGTGGAAGATGATCTGGGAAAATACCATATCAAGCTTATTCTAAAGCAAGTCACGAAAGAAAAAGACTTTTACAACAAGAGGGATAACATCTATTGCGGTGATGTATATATCTTGATCAAACCAAAATAAAAAAGGCTGTTTCATGTAGAAACAGCCTTTTTTATGATTAGAATTCTGAACTTTACAAATGAAAAAACTGAGTTTTTTCAATATATATTTCCGGGAAATAAAGTATCCATATCAGAAAACTATATAAAAAAAAAGCGGCTAAAAAGCCGCTCTATATTTTTACCAACGATTTCCGCCTCCGCCACGGTTGTTGTTACCATAGCCTCCGCCTCTATTGTTGTTGTTACCATAACCTCCACCTCTGTTGTTATCGAAGCTTCTTCTTGGCTTCTCTTCTCTTGGTTTAGCTTCAGATACATTCAGTGTTTTTCCGTTGAATTCTTTTTGGTTAAGAGCTTCAATAGCCTGCTTTCCTTCTTCATCACCCATTTCTATGAAACCGAAACCTCTGGAACGACCAGTTTCTCTGTCTGTAACGATTTTGGCAGATGATACATCTCCAAATTCTGCGAATAGATCGTGCAACTCATACTCTTTAGTTGCGTAATTGATGTTTGAAACAAAAATGTTCATTTTAAATAAATTAAAAAATTAATAAAAATTTGGTATATAAAAGAAAAGCAACATAAATTAATGAACAAATATTGATTCCAAATATAAACGTATGCAAGATACAATTAAATATTTCAAATCAAAGCTTTTTTTGAGTATTTCTCACATTATGTTGAATCAAAAAATCAAATTAATTGGAAAAAAGTAAAAATTTATTGTTTTTCAATAAATTTTTACTGATATTTGATTCACATTAAAATATAATTAACATGAAAACAAAAAAAAATTTATCTGTTTTAAGTGTTGTAGTTTGGATATTATTTATTGGATCATGCATCAAAGCAGGTGCATTGACTTTTACATTTATTATGACACTTTATAATCCTGATGGCGCTAAAAACCTGTACGAAGGATTAAATCTATTTGAACTTTACCAGACCAATGTCAATGCATACAAATTGATGATGTCTTTTATTATTTTCTTGGCAGGATATAAAGCTTACCTTGCATTTCTGGTGATCCGGATTTTCCGGAAGCTCAATCTTAAAGCCCCTTTCAGCGAAGCGATCATACAGCTTATTACCCAAATAAGCTACTCTGCATTTGCCATCGGAATTCTTTCTTTACTAGCTATTTCTTATAGTGAAAATATTTTTAAAAAGGATATTCCGTTATCCAATATCTATGATTTTATAGGATCCGGAGCTGAATATTTGTTTTTTGGCGGAATCATTTTTATTATTGCACAGGTATTTAAAAGAGGAATAGAAATACAAACTGAAAACGACCTAACAATATAGATCATGCCGATAATAGTAAATCTAGATGTGATTATGGCAAAAGAAAAATGTCATTAAATGAGCTGTCTGAAAAAGTAGACCTTACACTCTCTAACCTGTCTATTTTAAAAACCGGAAAAGCAAAAGCCGTGCGTTTCAGTACCCTTGAAGCCATTTGCAAAGCACTGGACTGCCAGCCGGGTGAAATTTTAGAGTATAAAGAATAAAAATTATATATAAAAATCTGGATCTTTGTGATTCGGATTTTTTATTATCTGATCTATTACCATGAAAAAACATACCACCAATTACATCAACACATTCATTGAGGTATCAGAAGACTGCCCTGTTAATCATGCACAAATACCTCCTGAAAAGAAAGAAAAAACAGTAGCAGGCCTACAATATGAAAAAATCATCAAAAATCCCTACCGATATTCTTCCGATGATATTATTTTTGAATGCTATGCTATAAAAAATGATATTTCTGAAAATGAAAAAGACGAAGAGAGACAAAAGTTCTTTTCCAAAGGTCAGGCTTGCCTCCGGTCCTCTCCTTTGGCCAAACGATATGGATTTGGATTTCATCATAATTCAGAAGGAAAAGTAGCTTTAATCCCAATAGAAAGTACAGAATACCGGAAACTGTTAACAGATTCTTCTGTGGTAAAAACAAAAGCAATGCGCTCCAAAAGAAAATGATTGAGAAAATAAATAATTCTCTTCAGATCAATACATAGTATTCTATTGAAAACATCAGCTTTTAAGCTTAAATTTGCACAACAAATTAGTAATATATATGAACTACCATACCAGAAAATGGGTAAAACCAGAAGATTTAAATCCAAACCATTCACTTTTCGGAGGAAGACTTTTACAATGGATTGACGAAGAAGCAGCGTTATATGCCATCATCCAGTTGGAAAATACCAAAGTAGTCACCAAATTCATCTCTGAAATTAACTTCGTAAGTTCAGCAAAACAGGGAGATATTATAGAAATAGGAATTGAAGCCACTCATTTTGGTTCCTCATCAGTGACGTTAAGATGCGACGTCCGAAACAAGATGACCCACCAAACAATTATTACCGTTGAGAAAATTGTCATGGTCAATCTCGATGCAGATGGCAATCCGGCTCCTCACGGTAAGACACAAATAGAATTTGTAAAAGACAGATTAAATACCGGAGCATGAAGATCTTCATAAAGAATATGGTCTGTAACAGATGTATTGCTGCCGTTGAAAACATTTTTAATACTGCCGGTATCAGTACTCATTCTGTGATATTGGGTGAGGCTGAAATGGCCTCTGATATTCCCGCTGAAAAAATGCGGGATATTGAAAAGCGCCTTCTTGAAAGTGGTTTCGAGCGAATTATGGATTCTTCCCACCAGCTTATTGAAAAAATTAAGAACCTCATTATCGTAAAAGTTGGTGAACTGGACATTGATGAGGATTTCCTGCTTTCAGAATTTTTAAGTTCGAAGCTTCATAAGGACTACAGTTCCCTTTCCAAAACCTTTTCGCAAAATGAAAATGTTACCTTAGAACAATTCTTTATATTACAAAAGATTGAAAAAGTAAAGGAACTCCTTCTGTATAATGAGTTCAACCTTACTGAAATTGCCGGAAAACTGGGTTATAAAAGCGTTCAGCATTTATCCACTCAATTCCGTAATGTAACAGGGTTTACACCTACAGAATTCAAAAAACTTAAAGATCATCACAGAAAACCGCTGGACAGCCTGTAGCTGAGTTGAAGAGTACGAGATTCGGAGAGTTGTATCTAATACTTAACTCTCCCACTCTAACATTCTCCCACCCCAACATTCAGCGATCTAAATTTTATAACTATTATCCTTAAATTTATAACAACCTTAGATTTCCATTTTGGACCTTTGTAGTATAAATTTAGAATCATGGAACGACAGTATAAAATTCTCGGGATGACCTGCTCAGGTTGTCAGAAAAAAATCTCCAATCAGCTGAATAGCGTGCCGGGCATTAAAGCCGACGTGAATCTTGAAAACAATACCGCAACCATCACTTCTGATCATGAAATAGAACTATCTGCACTCAATAATGCTCTGTCAGAAGCAGGAAAATACAGACTCGAAGATCCCGGTGCACCGGAAAAAGCTTTCATAAAACCTCAGGATCGGGTATCCCCTTCCTCCGTCTATTATTGCCCAATGGAATGTGAAGGTGAAAAAGTATACTTCAAACAGGGAGAAAGATGCCCGGTATGTAAAATGTATCTCGTTCCGATTGAAGAAAAACTTGAAAAAGACCCGAATCATAAACCTACGTACTCCGCAACCCATCTTCCCGCAAACTTTAAAGACCATATAGGAAATTACTATTGTCCTATGTTCTGTGAAGGAGATAAAGTATATGACGAAAAAGGAGATTGTCCTGTATGTCACATGCATTTGGAAGAGATCACTGAAGATCTTATCAAAAATGCAGACACAAGTCACTCACACTCACACTCACATACTCACAGCCACCACCATGAAGCGCCTAAAGTTACCGACGAAATGGCCGGAAGATATTACTGCCCGATGTATTGTGAAGGTGATAAAACATATGATTCAAACGTAGGCTGTCCTGTTTGCGGGATGGACCTTGTAAAATACCCGGAAAAGAAAACCGCTAAGTACAGTTGCCCGATGCATCCGGAGATTATCCGCGACGAGCCGGGAAGCTGCCCTATCTGCGGGATGGATCTTGTAAGAATGCCCGACAGCGGTGACGACGAAGAAGATGAAACCTACAATATATTAAAAAGAAAATTCACTATTTCATTAGCATTCACGATTCCGGTCTTTTTTCTTTCGATGGGTAGAATGTTTATTGACTTTCCGTTTTCTCATCAGATTCAGGGCTTTATCGAGCTAGCCTTAACACTTCCGGTCATGTTTTATTCCGGATGGTTCCTGTTGAAAAGGGGCTGGGTTTCTTTTAAAACCTGGAATCTCAACATGTTCAGTCTTATTGCCCTTGGGGTGGCTGCTGCATTTATTTTCAGCATAGCAGCACTGTTTTTCCCGGATATTATTCCTCATGAAATCCGCGGACACAATCATGAAATCCCTTTGTATTTTGAGGCGGTATGTGTGATTCTTACCTTAGTTATTTTAGGGCAGTTGATGGAAGCTGCAGCCCATAAAAAAACAGGAAATGCGATCAAAGAATTGATGAATCTTTCTCCGGACGAAGCCAATCTTATTGTGAATGGCGAAGAAAAAGAGTTTTGCTTTCTCAGGTAAAAATCGGGGATCTTTTAAAAGTAAAACCCGGAGAAAAAATTCCTGTGGACGGAAAGATTACGGAGGGTAATTCTATTGTAGACGAAAGTATGATTACCGGAGAACCCGTTCCCGTTGAAAAAAATGTGGATGACAAAGTTTCTTCAGGTACCATCAATGGTAATCAGGTATTCATCATGAAGGCTGAAAAAGTAGGTGAAGAAACTCTTCTTTCACAAATTATTAAAATGGTGAATGAAGCCAGCCGAAGCAAAGCCCCAATCCAGAAACTCACGGATAAGGTTTCAAAAGTATTTGTGCCTACTGTGATCCTCATCGCTGCACTTACCTTCGTTTTATGGCAATTTTTCGGACCGGAAGGAAAAAGAACTTTATTTGCTTTTGTAAATGCGGTTGCCGTTTTAATTGTCGCATGCCCATGTGCACTCGGACTGGCAACGCCCATGTCTTTAATGGTCGGAATCGGAAAAGGAGCCAAAAACGGTATTCTCATTAAAAATGCCGAAGCCCTGGAACAAATGAATAAAGTAAACGTTCTGATCACCGATAAAACAGGAACTTTAACCGAGGGAAAACCGTCTGTAGAATATATTGAAGTGACGGATTCGGGAGCACAAAATCAGATCATAAAGCTAGCCTACTCTCTGAACCAAAATTCTGAACATCCGCTTTCAAATGCTGTCATTAAAAGAGCTAAGGACGAAAATATCTCTTCTGAAAAGGTAGAACAATTTGAAAATATATCAGGAAAAGGAGTCAAAGGAAATATCAACGGTAAAATGACATATCTGGGAAATGAGAGCCTGCTCACTTCACATCAGATTATGATCCCGGAAAGGTTACAACAAAAAGCGGTAGAAGTACAATCCAAAGCCCACACCATCTCTTATATCGCACAGGATCAGAATGTATTAGGATTTATCAGCTTTACCGATAAAATCAAGGAAAGCTCAAAAAAAGCGGTGAAACAGCTGATCAGTGAAGGAATTGACGTCATCATGATGACAGGAGATAATGAACACACCGCAAAAGCAGTTGCAGACGAGCTGGGAATTAAGCATTTTAAAGCCAATTGCCTTCCCGAAGACAAGCTGAATGAAGTAAAAAGACTTCAGCAACAAGGGAAAATTGTGGCAATGACCGGAGACGGAATCAATGACTCTCCTGCTCTTGCACAATCCAACGTAGGAATTGCTATGGGAACAGGAACTGATGTTGCCATTGAAAGTGCAGAAATCACTTTATTGAAAGGCGATATCCTGGGAGTTGCAAAAGCAAAGCTACTAAGTGAAAAACTTCTTAAAAACATTAAGGAAAACTTATTCTTTGCTTTCATTTATAATGTATTGGGAGTTCCGATTGCGGCAGGATTATTGTATCCATTTTTTGGAATACTTCTCTCACCAATGATTGCTGCAGCTGCTATGAGTTTCAGTTCTCTTTCAGTGATCCTTAATTCATTGAGATTAAATTCGGTGGATCTGGATATAAAATAACAGTATGAAAAAAGAAAATCTTTACATAGGATGCTCGGGGTTTTATAATAACGACTGGAAAGGGTCTTTATATCCTGAGAATACCCCAAGTAAAGATTTTCTTTCTTTATATGCCGAGCACTTTAATTGCGTAGAAATCAATTCTACATTTTATAGAAAACCCACTGCGAAAACACTTTTAAAATGGCATGATGAGACACCGGATCATTTCAGGTTTTTTATTAAAATCCCAAAATCGGTCACCCATCAAAATCGCCTTTCAGAATCAAAAGAAGAAATTACAGCATTCTGTACACATATTCACGACCATCTTAAAGACAAGTTGTCGGGATTTCTTTATCAGCTTCCTCCGTCATTTAAAAATACTCAGGAAAATACAGACCGGATCATAAGAAATATCGATAGTAATTTTCTTAATGTCATAGAATTCCGGGATGAATCCTGGTGGCAAAAAGAGATTTTCAGTCTTTTAAAAAGAATGAAAATCATTTTCTCAGGAGTAAGTTTCCCTGGGAAACTGTCCGAAGAAGTGATTATCAACCACCCTGAAGTGCTTTACTACAGGCTTCACGGTAAGCCTGTACTATATAAATCCTCCTACAGCGATGACTTCCTCAGCCATTTGGCAGAGCAAATCAAAAACCACCCTCAAAAAGCGTTTATTTTCTTTAATAATACCTGGGGAACGTCCGCGATACACAATGCCATGTTTTTAAAGAGCATTCTGGAATAAGGTATTTATATTACCAATATGTTAAAATAAAATAATTCTCTAAAACAAAGAAAATAACAAAACAGCAACATATATAGAGAATAACTATGGTTTTGACATTTATAAATGTTAAGAATTAAAGATTCAAAAATATAAAATCACAATCTACAGATTAATAAAAGATTTCCTTACTACAGAGTTCTTAAAATAAGCTTAAAAAGGAAAATAATAAGGAGACATGGCATATAATTTGTTAACATTCAATTGTTATTTTTAACGATTTTTAACAAAACAAAACGCCATTATCTTTATGAAAAAAATTTTGCGGAAAAGTCAAAAAATCAGACTTTTCTCGGGATGTTTGCATTGGTGAGTGCAACTTCATTTTTATTGAACAGCTGTAACTTCAAGAATGATGTGAAAGAAAACTTATATTCACAAGAACATCCTACCGCAGAAGCAGTCCCCAAGATAGATGATGAAAACACAGATTCGGATAAAAGAGTAATATATCTTACTTTTGATGACGGCCCAAATCAGGGTACAGAAAACCTTTTAAAAATATTAAACAAAAGAAATGTATGCGCTACCGCCTTTCTGGTAGGCAAACATACCTATGGAAGTACAAAGCAGAAGAATGATTTTGAGCTTTTAAAACAAAATCCCCTGGTTGAACTTGCCAATCACAGCTTTACGCATGCGCACAACAAGTATTCGGATTTCTATAAAAATCCCGAGGCAGTTGTTCATGATTTTGATATTGCTAAAGACAGCCTGAAACTTTCTGATAAAATTGCCAGAACGCCGGGAAGAAATATCTGGAGACTTAATAATATTAATGTAACCGATATTAAAAGTTCCACCGCAGCCGCTAATCGACTGAAAAATGCCGGTTATAAGGTAATCGGCTGGGACCTTGAATGGAGGCCGTCAAAGAAAATGACTTTAAAAGGCAGCCATGAAGCGATGTTGAAGAAAATTGACAGTATCTTCCTTAATGACCTGGAAAAAACGTCCAGACATTTGGTTTTCCTGACTCACGATCAATACCTGAGAGATACAGATTCTATCAACGAGCTTGATATGTTTATAGAAAAGCTCCAGAAAAGCAACAAGTTTGTCTTCAGAAAGATTTCACAATATCCTAAAATCAATGAGGTCCTGAATTGATTTAATGCCAAAGAAATGTATTCATAGCTGGTACTGTCAACTAATTTTCGGAAATTTGCATCTATGAGTATTAAAGAAAACTATCAGAGTATAAAAAACCAGCTTCCCGGCCATGTTCAATTGGTTGCTGTTTCAAAAACGCATCCCGCTTCAGCTATTGAAGAGGTATATGGTTTTGGACAGAGGGTATTTGGAGAAAATAAAGTACAGGAGCTGATGGAAAAGTCTCCTCTTCTTCCTGATGATATTCAATGGCATCTGATTGGTCATTTGCAGACCAACAAAGTCAAATATATTGCCCCGTTTATCGATACGATACAAAGTGTAGATTCTGAGAAATTATTAGGAGAAATCAACAAGGAAGCCGGTAAAAACAACCGGATAATCAAAGTTCTTCTTCAGGTAAAAATAGCGGCTGAAGACACGAAGTTCGGGCTTGAAATTACTGAAGCAAAAAATCTTTTTCAGGCCTATACCGAAGGAAAATTTCCTAATGTTGACATCACAGGCCTGATGGGAATGGCAAGTTTTACAGAAGACAAACAACAGGTGACAAAAGAATTTTCAACCTTAAAGCATATTTTTGATGAATTAAATCAACTAAAACCTTTAAAAACATTATCAATGGGAATGAGTGATGATTTCCCTATCGCGATCGAATGTGGAGCCAACTCTGTAAGGGTTGGATCTGCAATTTTTGGCAGAAGAGATTACTCAAAATAGAATTTTTAGGTATGATTTTTGCTAATAATTGAAACAAAAAATTTAAATTTGCGACTATGCAAAAAATCCTTATCGTAGAAGACGAAAAAGCAATATCGGGAGTACTTCACAGTATTCTTTCTGATGAACTTACAGATTATGAATTTGTTATCGCCGAAGACGGCCTAGAAGGCTACAAACAGGTAGAAAAAGAAGATTTCGCTCTGGTGATTTCCGACATCAAAATGCCTAAACTTTCAGGAACTGAGCTTTTAAAGCAAAGTCTTGTATTGAAGCCTGAAACAACTTTTATCATGATCTCGGGTCACGCAGACATCGATTCCGCTGTTTCGTGCTTGAAAGAGGGTGCATATGACTTTATCTCTAAGCCGATTGACATCAACAGACTGATCACCAGCGTAAAAAATGCCCTGGTTAAAGAAACGTTGAAGAAAGAAAACAAAAACCTTCAGACTGAAAACAAAACGCTGAAGAAAAAAGTAAATAAAAAATACCAGATGATCGGTAATTCTCCTGCATTACAAAAAATTCAGGATATGATCGAAAAGGTAGCTGTTTCTGATGCCAGAGTTTTGATTACCGGGCCTAACGGTGCGGGAAAAGAATTGGTAGCTCATGCTATTCACAATCAAAGTGAGCGCGCAAGAGGCCCGATGGTAGAGGTAAACTGTGCTGCGATTCCGTCTGAACTTATTGAATCTGAACTTTTTGGTCACGTAAAAGGATCTTTTACGGGTGCCATCAAAGATAAGCAAGGGAAATTTGAGCAGGCCAACGGAGGTACCATCTTCCTTGATGAGATCGGTGATATGAGCCTTATTGCTCAGGCTAAAGTATTAAGAGCACTTCAGGAAAGTAAAGTTTCCCCTGTAGGAAGTGATAAAGAAATAAAAGTTGATGTAAGGGTAATTGCAGCAACCAATAAAAATATGCAGAAAGAAATTGAAGAAGGAAAGTTCAGAGAAGACCTTTACCACAGACTTTCTGTAATTGAAATTTACGTTCCGCCATTGGATGAAAGAAAAGAAGACATTAAATTGTTGGTTGAACATTTCTCCGGTATGATTGCTGATGAGCATGGTACTGCAGTGAAAAAGTTTGATGATAAAGCTATTGATGCTTTAAAAGCTCTTTCGTGGACGGGAAATATCAGAGAATTAAGGAATGTTGTTGAGAGATTGATCATTCTTGGTGGAAACACTGTTTCTGAAAGTGACGTTGCAAGTTTTGTAAGGAAATAATACACTATTATTTACAATATTTATAAAAATTTGCAGTACTCGCTGCAAATTTTTTTTTGACCCTATCTGAATTATAAACTATATGAATCTTAAAATATTATGAGCTTTTTTAAACAAAAACTACACTAAAGAATGCCTGACTTTGGCTCTGCCTGTGATGCTTACCCAGGTGGGGCAGGTTTCAGTGAATTTATTTGATAATATTATTGTCGGACAACTTTTGGGTGCCGATGCCCTGGCCTCTGTGTCATTGGGGAATGCTGTATTTTTCTCAATATTTGTATTAGCCCTTGGCTTTTCATTTGCGATACCACCATTGGTTTCGGAAGCCCATTCAAGACAGGACCACGCTACCATAAACTCCGTGTTCAGTCATGGTTTTGTAATCAATATGTCGGTGGGGGTTATCCTGATGGCCATCCTGCTGCTGGGAATGCCTCTGCTCTACCATTCAGGGCAGCCTGCCAAGATTATTCCGGATACGGTAAGCTTCTTAAGTATTATGGTGGTAAGCATGATTCCGTTCATGGCTTTCCAGACGCTTCGTGAGGTATCTGAAGGTTTGTCTTATACGATTGGCGTTACAAAGGCTACCATTATTGCCAATATTATCAACATCGCCCTGAACTACGTATTTATCAAGGGGCTTTGGGGAATTCCGCCGATGGGAGTCAAAGGATCTGCGTTGGCTACACTGATTTCCAGAATTTTCATGGTTGTCTTCCTTTATTTTGTAATGGTTAAAGAAGAAAGAACCAGAAGATATATCAAAGATTTTTCTTTAAAAATACAGGATTTCTCTAAAAAAATGTTTGATAAGATGGTAAAACTGGGATTACCTACTGCTTTACAAATGTTCTTTGAGGTAACGGCATTTGCAGGAGCTGCATTTATCTGCGGACTGATTTCTGCTCACGACATTGCCTCTCACCAGATCGCCTTAAGCATGGCTTCATTCACATTCAACCTTTGTGTTGGATTCAGTGTTGCATCTACGGTAATGATCGGAAGAAAATTGGGTGAACAGAATTTCGTCGAATTGAGAAAAGTGGGAATCAACAACCTGAAGATTGCATTTATTTTCATGTGTATCTGTGGATTGGTATTCATCCTGGGCAGAAATATACTGCCAACTTTCTTTACCAAAAAGGAAGAGGTGGAAGTAATTACCCTGGCCTCAAAACTGATGATTATTGCTGCTTTATTCCAGCTTTCGGACGGAATTCAGGTTACAGCATTGGGAATGCTGAGAGGATTGCAGGACGTTAAGATACCGTCAATTTATACCTTTATCGCCTACTGGGTGATCACCATTCCTTTAGGGTATTTCTTCTGCGTAACATTGAAAATGGGAGCTTTCGGAATGTGGATAGCCCTTGGATTAGGACTGACGATATCTGCCGTATTCCTCGTAAAGCGGTTCCTGAATATGTCCGCTAAAAGGATTAAACAGAACCCACAGATAAAAACCAATTAATATATCAACGCAGAGCTATAAACTCTGCGTTTTTTTATTATTTTTGGCTCCGCTAACTAATACATATGAAAAAGACATTTTTCCTGCTCGCTTTATATGCAGGTTCTTTATATCAATCTCAAACCAACCGTTTCACCTACGAACTTCAATACCGCAAAGATGCGTCAGCAGAATACATGACCAATCTGATGAACCTAGATATCAGTCCGAAATCGGTAAAATTTTATGATAAAAAATTTGCTGATTATGACGCTAAAAACAAAGAAGCCAACCAATCGGTTTCCCATTACAGTACAAGAACAGATCAAATTGTCGAAAGGAAGCCTGATTCATTCAAAAACAATTGGTACAGGGATTTCTTTGATTATTTTGTAGTAAAAACAAATGATGAAATGACCTGGCAGCTGCATCAGGAAATGAAAGAATACAATGGTTATAAGCTTCAGAAAGCAACTACGGATTTTGGAGGAAGAAGCTGGAATGCCTGGTTTTCGAATGACATTAACATCAAGGAAGGTCCTTACAAATTCAGGGGACTACCCGGCTTGATCTTTATTCTGGAAGATTCGGATCAGAATTTTATATACAAAGTAATTCATAACGAAAAACTTGCTGCAGATTATGATACCAAAGAATTTCTGGAAACCCATTACGGTAAACCTGCCATTCCTATCTCGAATGAAAAGTTTAATAAATATGTGGAGGATATTTACCAGAATCCCACAAGAATGTTTTCTGAAAAGGTAAAAAACGGCGGAAATGTATCCTTTAAAAACGAAAGTATAGAATCTGCAGAGGAACTTAATAAGAAAAAAGAAATGCTTCAGAATGGCATCAAAGGAAGGTATATTTATATTGAAAAGGATAAAGAACCTGTCTTCAACTAAGGGAATTTATACGCAAAAGCAGTCTCTATCAGACTGCTTTCGTATTTTAATATATTCTTTTTCCCAAAATCTTCAGACTCCTTTCCACTCCATCCAAAACAGCCACATCAGGAAGTGTTCCCCAATCTTCAAAACCAAAATACCTGAACAACTTTAAGCTAGGTTCATTATGTAGAAAAATAAGAGCAACCAGATGATGAATCCCGAATTTCGATGCGTTATCAATACAATACTGAAGGATTGTTTTCCCATATCCTTTTCCTCTGCACTTTTCATCCAGATAAATACTTACTTCTACCGTTCCGCTATATGCAGCCCTTTCGTGGAATGAACTGAAACTCACCCATCCTACCGTTTCATTATCAGCGTCTTCTACTACCCACAACGGCCTTGTTTCAGGATTATGTTCTGCAAACCATTTTTGCTTACTTTCAACTGAAACTTCTTCCATATCCGCAGTGACCATTCTTGAAGCCACTGTTGAATTGTATATTTCTACGATTTTCGGTAAATCGTCTGCACCTGCGTTTCTAAACTTTAGAGTCACCATTTTATAGTTTAATTTTCCGGACAAAAGTAATAAATTTTAAAACACCCCTTAAAAAATAACACAAAATCAATTGAGAATTAGTAATTAAAACCAAACCCCTCTTAAAAATCAACTCAACTTGTAGAAAATATAAATTTTATTTTAAATTCTTTAAGATCCTATTTAAGCTTCTCACCGTGATCCCCAGATAGGCAGCCATATCTTCTTTTGAAAGCTGAATCTGCTGTTTTTCCTGCATCGCAAGTAATTGCACCAAAGTATATTCTGTTGTATAAAGCTGCTGGTAAGATGCTTTGCTTGAGGTATTGATGATCCTTTCCGCAAAACTATCCAGTAGTAGATTGTTTAGTGTAATATCCTTTTGAATCAAAGATTTACAGTAAGGAATATCTACTGAATAGACAACAATCTCCGTCATTGCCTGAATACTGCACAGGCAGTTGATATTTTTGATCATCTCCACTTCTCCGATAATTTCACCGGTACTCAGAAATTCTACGATATATTCCTTCCCGTTTTCTTCGGCAAAAAAGCATTTGACAATTCCTTCTTTAATTAACATAACTCCGGAAGGCTTTTGGTCCTGTATTAATATTTTTTCGCCTTTAGAAAAAGACTGCAGAACAATATCTTTTTTCTGATCCTGCTGATGATAAAGCTGTTCGAAATACTTTAAAAAACTGTGATTGGTGCGTAACATAGTGATCCGGGACAAATGTCCTTGTCTGATTTATTTTTTATGTTGAATTTTGAAAACGGAAAATTACAAAACAAAAATGAATAATCATATCACGACGATTGCTTTTGATGCCGATGATACGCTTTGGATCAATGAACCTTATTTTCAGGAAGCGGAAAGAGAATTCTGTATATTACTTGAAGATTATCTGCCACAACATTCTGTATCACAGGAACTTTTTACAACGGAAATGCAAAACCTGCATTTGTATGGCTACGGAGTAAAAGGCTTTATGCTTTGCATGGTGGAAACCATCAACAGGGTCTCCAATGGCACAGCCTCATTGCAGTTAGTAAGCAAAGCTATTGAACTGGGGCAGGAATTGCTTCAAAAACCCATAGAACTTCTGGACGGAGTTACACAGACGCTTGAAAGCCTAAAAGGAAAATACAGACTCGTAGTCGCCACAAAAGGCGATCTTCTGGATCAGGAACGCAAACTTAAAAATTCAGGGCTGGAAGGCTTCTTTCATCACATCGAGATTATGAGTGATAAAAAAAACAGCGATTATAAAAAACTTTTAAAGCATCTCGACTGCCAGCCGGAAAATTTTCTGATGCTTGGAAATTCAATAAAATCAGATATTTTACCGGTATTGGAAATCGGCGGATCTGCAGCACACATTCCGTATCATGTGACATGGACGCATGAGCAACATGCGAGCAATCTGGAACATGAGCATTTTGTAGAACTTAAAAGTATTGATGAAATTATGCAGTATCTTTAAATTCAGTCTCAGGTAGCAATACCTAAAACTCCTTATTATATTTTTCAATGAAAATAGGCTGTTTTATGATAAAACAGCCTATTTAATTATTATTTTTTCAGACATTTTTCAAGGAACTGGTCCTGCTCCCACAAAACATGCATGATATTTTCTTTAGCCTGGTAGCTGTGGGATTCTTTTGGAAGAAGCACCATCTTCACCGGAGCTCCGAGGTTTTTCAGAGCCTGGAAATATCTTTCTGTCTGCAATGTAAATGTACCCGGATTGTTGTCTGCATCACCATGGATCAGAAGAAGCGGTGTTTTCATCTTATCTGCATGCATAAACGGCGACATCGTGTTATAAATTTCAGGAACATCCCAATAATTTCTTTGCTCACTTTGGAAACCGAATGGTGTCAATGTTCTGTTATACGCACCACTTCTGGCAATACCACAGGCAAAAAGATCAGAATGCGTCAGCAGATTAGCCGTCATAAAGGCTCCGTATGAATGTCCTCCTACAGCCACCTTCTTTTTGTCGATATATCCTAATTGATCTACTGCTTTGATTGCGGCATCAGCATTCGCCACCAATTGTGTAAGAAAAGTATCATTAGGCTCTGTTTTTCCTTCTCCGATAATTGGGAAAGCAGCATTATCCAAAACAGCATAGCCTTTTGTTACCCAATAAACAAAAGATCCATAGTAAGGAAATGTAAAATCATTGGGATTCTGCGTACTCTGCCCGGCAGTATTTGCATCCTTATACTCTCTCGGATAAGCCCAGATCAGTAAAGGAAGTTTTTCTGTTTTCGCCTTTCTGTCATAGTGAGCAGGAAGATAAAGTGTGCCCGTCAGCGTTACCCCGTCATTTCTTTTATAAGTAATCACTTCTTTATA
Source organism: Chryseobacterium indologenes (assembly GCA_016025055.1). Taxonomy (NCBI): domain Bacteria; kingdom Pseudomonadati; phylum Bacteroidota; class Flavobacteriia; order Flavobacteriales; family Weeksellaceae; genus Chryseobacterium; species Chryseobacterium indologenes. Next base: position 3,829,196 of record CP065590.1, on the reverse strand, counting down.
CACATCCTTCATACTTTCGAAAGGATTGACAAAATGGGTTACAGCCTGTACTTTATTGGATTTGATGCTCTTTTTAAAATAATTCGGATATTCGCTCGGCGACTGCTGAGTTGTTAAAATTTCTCCTTTTGAAGGATTTAAAATATCAACAATAGCTTCTTTAGCATTTTTAAGATTTGAAGTATACCATCTTTTCTTCTTCAATGACTTCACATCCATTTCATCAATAAAAGGATGCTGACCGTCTTTAGTAAACCCTGCCCCAATCAGATACGCTTTTCCGCCTTTCATATCTATAACAGTTCTTCCATAGTGGTTTTTGACGGTATTAAAATGTCCCGGATCACTGTAAACATCCTGAGAATTTCTATCATCGATTACCTTTGATTCTCCGTTATTAAGGTCGACCAGGAAAGATTTAGTATTTCTGGTATCATACCAGCTTTCTGAAATGATGGCATAATGATCGTTTGTCCATTCTACATCTTCGTATCTTTGCTTGGTCTTAAAAAAAGATTTTGGAGCAGCTGTAAACGGTGCTTCCCAGGTAAAGATCTCATCTCTGTATTCTGCTTTTTTATGCTGATCACCGCCATCACGCGCTTCAGCAAAAACTAATGTTGCCGGTGCATCGTTTCTCCATGTCATATCCCTTTTTCCTGTTCTTACCGAAGAAAAACCCTTTGGCATAATTTCATTCAGGGGAACTTCGTTTACGACTTTTACCGTATTCCCATTTTTATCGTATACCGTGGTCGTCATAGGAAATCGATCCAGTGGAACGATATAGGAAAACGGTTTTTTAAAAACTGTAGCGAGCAGGTAGTTCCCGTCTGGAGAAAAACTCAGGTTGGCATACATATCCTGATCTTTTAGTTTTTTCTGATTACCGTTAAAATCTACGCTATTGATTTCTGAAGCGGTAAGAACTTCGAAGTTTTTTTCATCCTGAGGATTCTTCAGAAGATCCTGGTAAGTTCTGTTCTGAGACACTTTTCCATCAGCAGTAGAAACAATTGGTCCTGTCGGCAAATCTTTGCTCGCATCAATTAGTGCAGGTCTGTTTTGAGGAAGTTTTTTAATCAATAAACTTTGTGAATCATTAGCCCATAAATACGGCACTCCCAGGTTAGCATTCAGGTTGTCTTCAGATATTTTTTTTGCAGATGCATTTTCCAAGTCGATCACCCAAAGCTCCACTCCTTTAGTGGTTGTATTGGTAAAAGCCAGTTTTTTTTCATCCGGTGAAAATGAAATGTAGGTGATCTTCGCATCTGCAGGCATATTTTTTACCTGTATTTCATTTTTATCGTTGATCTTTCTGATCTTCAAATCATTGAAATATGTTGCAGTACTTGCAATATTGGTAACAGGATTAATTCTTAGTCCACCCAGTTTCATTTCCTGCTGACTAAGATCCTGCAGTGTTTTATAAGTCGGTCGGTAGGTAAAAACCACCCAGTCCTTTTTATTGTTCATCATGACACTTGGCGGTCTTTGGTAGTCAGCCAGTTTCAGGATTTCTGAGGAAGGTTTTTGATAAGTAATATTCTCCTGTGCATCGTAGAAATTGAGAAATGCCAGAAGGCAAATAGTCAGTTTTATCTTCATTAAAATTCATTTTCTACGAATGTAGTGAATTTTAAGAGATTTATAAAAACAACAAAATAACACACCACATAGTGTCATAATTACTTTCTTCATATCCTTGTCAGGGATTATAAAAAATTGCACTTCAAATTGAAGTGCAATTTATATTTTAAACTTAAATGTTTACCAGTCTGAGGCTCTTTTCCTTTTTTCTATCATATAATCCACAGAAAACTTTCCGGCTCCGCATGTTATTAACAACAAGTATACGGAGAGGTAAACAAGAGCCATTTCTCTTTTTTCAAAAGGGTCTGATCCGTGAACCACAAAAGCTGCTATTGCCATTGTAAAAATCAGAAATCCTAAAGAAACTCTTGTAAAAAGTCCCAATATCAGTAAAATAGAACATACAAATTCAGCAAAAACTGTCAGAATCAGTGAGATCTGCGGTCCCATCCCCATAAAATCAAAGAATTCGATTTTACCACCTGCCAACAGGGTCTGAAGCTTGGGAAACCCATGAGACAGCATTGCAAAACCAATGAACACCCTTACTGCCAATAAAATAATATCTTTAAGTATTGAGCTCGAATTTGAATTATTATAGTTCATTTACTAAAAAATTTAGACTAAGGTAATGAAAATCTTTTAATACAAAGGGGTTTGGGAGCTTTTTAGTTTATCGGTACCCGAAATTTTTTAAATCGCGGTCGTTCTTTCTCCAATCCTTTTTCACTTTTACAAATAAATTTAAGTGAATTTTTTTGAAAAGAATTTTTCAAGATCCAGTCTTGCATCAGTTCCTACTTTCTTGATCGCCTCTCCCTTATGCCCGATGATAATCCCTTTCTGGGTATCTCTTTCAACATAGATGATAGAATCTATAAAGATAATTCCTTCTTTTTCTTTAAACTGTTCAGTAACGACTTCTACAGAATAAGGAATTTCTTTATCATAATTTAAAAGAATTTTTTCACGGATCGCCTCATTCACAAAAAACCTTTCAGGCTTATCTGTAAATTGGTCTTTATCATAATATGGAGGACTTTCGGGAAGTAAGGATTTAATTTTAGGTAAAATAATTTCCGTATTAAAGGCATTCAATGCGGAAATGGGAAGAATTTCAGCTTTTGGAATTCTGTTGTGCCAGTCCTCAACCAGTTTTTCAAGGCCTGCCTGATCGGTCTGATCTACTTTGTTTAATAAAAGAAGTACAGGTACAGGAATTTTGTTTAATTTATCAATCAGAAATTCTGAAGGTTCCGCTTTATCGGTAACATCTACAATAAACAGGAAAACATCGGCATCCTGTAATGAGTCTTTAACAAAATCCATCATTTTCTCCTGAAGTCCGTATTTAGGATCCAGTACTCCGGGAGTATCTGAAAATACGATCTGAAGATCTTCTTCGTTATAAATACCAAAAATTCTGTGACGTGTTGTCTGAGCCTTCTGCGTTACAATCGCCAGCTTCTCTCCCATTAATTGGTTAAGCAGTGTTGATTTTCCGGCATTGGGCTTTCCAACTATATTTACAAATCCAGCTTTGTGCATAAAAATAATATTACGAACTGCAAAGTTAGTAAAACAAAATCGGTCTTTACGGTTAATCTCAACATTTAAAAGAAAAAAGAGACTTATAGGGTCGTATATGCTGGTATAGAAGGAAATTAGGGCAATTAAGATTTTGAAAATAAAAGGTACGAAATATAAAAAAACACGTGCCCGTTTTAAAGATATCATCGCTGGCAGTAGATTCCCTGTTAGATCGTAGCAAAGACTCATTTTTATCACAAAAACCATAAAATAATTGTATTGCATTACTTAAAACTGATATTTTTGACTATTAGAATTCATCTTTATGAATATAGACCAGATTCTCGACCAGATTTACATTCTGCCTGAAGCATCTAAAGCGAGTTTAAAAGAACACATTACAGAAGTTTCGTATCCTAAAGGTTTTTGCCTGATGGAAGCCGATAAAGTGATCCCCTACCTCTATTTTATCCGGAAAGGTATTGCCCGGGCTTATTCTCCGACATCAGACAATGACATTACTTTCTGGTTTGGAAGTGAAGGTCAATCTGTGCTTTCCATGAAAAGCTATGTGGAAGAAAAGCCGGGCTATGAAAGCATTGAACTTCTAGAAGACTGTGATCTCTACAGAATGGAAACCGTAAACCTGAAAAAACTGTTCAATGAAGATATACATATTGCGAACTGGGGCAGAAAGCTTGCGGAAGCTGAAATGATAAAATCTGAGGAACTGATCATCTCAAGACAATTCAAAACTTCGCTGGAACGCTACAAAGATATTATCCAGTACCAGCCTGATCTGTTGAAAAGGGTTCAGCTTGGGCATATCGCCTCTTATCTAGGAATTACACAGGTAAGCCTGAGCAGGATCCGGGCGGAAATTAAATAAAAGGAACGTTGTAAGGATGAAATTCCCTATAATCCGTGAACGTATCGGGGCTTTTATTATATTCAGGATATTTTAAGTTTTGGCTGAAGCCAATTGATTTGATATTTTTGATATGGAAAGCGGACTGAAGTCCGTTTCTATTGATGTAATAGCTTCATGATATCAATATTGATCATTGTTTCTAAGAGTATTGCAAACAGATAATCATTCATACAAACTACCACTACTTCAGCCTCCAGCATCCTTCTTCCGTTTCAAAAAATCATTTTTTAACAATTGTAAAATTTTTTATCCCTTCAAATTCTGAAATTTGCAGAAGAAAAATTTAAAAAATGAATTGGATTATATTAGTTATCGCAGGATTATTTGAAGTGGCCTTTGCCTCATGTTTAGGAAAGGCTAAAGAAACATCAGGAACGGAAATGTACCTTTGGTACACAGGATTCCTGATAACGATGACTATCAGTATGCTTTTGCTGATCAAAGCTACTCAGACATTGCCTATCGGTACTGCATATGCGGTATGGACAGGAATCGGAGCCGTAGGAACTGCTTTAATGGGTATTTTCTTCTTTAAGGATCCTGTAAGTTTCTGGAGAATATTTTTTATTGTGACCTTAATCGGTTCTGTGGTTGGATTAAAGGCTGTTTCCTCATCCCATTAAAACGGTGCATTTACCCTTCAAAAAGGCATAAACATCTATCTATATTAAATTGAAACCGTCTTCAGTGTGGAGACGGTTTTGCTTTATAAATCCTTTTTATATCTTTGCCGTAAATTTTTAACCGTGAAAAAACTTCTACTTCTTTTGGCAGGTGGACTATTATCTGCCCAAATTTCTGAGCTGACTGGTAACAACTGGTATATTTCAAAGATGGTAACAAGCAGCGGACAAACTACCAATACTCCTTTAATTGACAATGGAGTTCCTGCAACAACAATTACATCAGCAGGCGGCCTGAGTTATGTTATCAACTCTAAGTACTACAATACAGCAACCATGCTGTTTTCTATCGTACCCGGCAGCAATAATCTCATGAAAACGGCTCAGTCATTTACTGCTTTATTTTATAACGGAGGGAATGCAGGTCCTGTAAGAAATTATGACCAGAAAAACATTGATACTTATGTCAACGGCGCTTATGCATCCATGTATAATTACCAAATTACAACAAATGGTAATACGAAAACGCTGGTTATTACAGATCCTTCAGGGAATAAGATTTACTATAATAACAGTGCTAACCTGAGTACCCAGGAGGTTAAAGCAGTCAAGAAAACATTTAAAGCATATCCAAATCCTGTAAAAGAAGTTGTGACGATAGAAAATCTTGAAAGAAATCTTCCTTTAAAAATATATGACCTGTCCGGAAAACTGGTGTTTGAAACCAAAACCGGTGACCGTAAAATATCCATTGATACCAGCAGTTTACAAAAAGGACAATATATTTTAATCGTAGAAAACTACCAATCTTTTCCCTTTACTAAAGAATAAAAAAATAAAACCCGTTCTCAGCATTTGAGAACGGGTTTACTTATTTTTTATAGACTACAGGCAAGATTTCATTGCTCCTCAACCCGTATTTTTTTATTTCTGCCTCAGAGAATTTCTGCGAATAGAAATTAGCATCAGTTTCAAAACCTGCATTTCTCAAACGATCAAAATAATCCATCCCGTACCAGCGAACATGATCATATTGTCCAAAGTGTTTCTGACGTTCTTTCGGATCTGTAATGGTAAAATCTTCATAAGTTTTTTCCAATGAGTTTTTCATCGGAACCTGAAAAATTCCCCATCCACCGGGCTTCATCACTCTGTACAGCTCGCTCATCGCTTTTGCATCGTCTTCGATATGTTCCAACACGTGGTTACAGAAAATAATATCAAAGCTTTCGTCCGGAAAGGGTAAGTCAAGAATATCTGCTTTCACATCTACAATCGGAGAATAGAGATCTGCTGAAATATAATTCAGGTTACTCATTCTCTTAAACTTTCTCAGAAATTCCTGCTCGGGAGCGATATGCAGAACTTTATAACTTTTAATAAAAAAATCAGTCTCATTCTGAAGATACAACCACATCTGACGGTGTCTTTCCAGGCTCAGTGTTCCCGGAGACAATGCGTTTTCCCTTTGTTTTCCATATCCGTAAGGAAGGAATTTACGGTAAGATCTTCCATCAATAGGGTCATAGAATTCTTCACCTTTGAAAAACTGATAGATCAACGGGCGAGCCCAGATACTCATTTTAATAAGCATCGGACGTGGAATTTTATTCAGTAAAAGCTTGGTAACCTTTTTCATTAAAAATCCAGTTGGAACGGCTTTTCTTCGTCACTTACAATACCCAGAGCTTCGTAAACATATTCAAATGTTGAAAGCAGTACAGGTTTACCATTGATCACCGCTACATCATGTTCAAAGTGTGCAGAAGGCATATTATCCAAAGTTGTTACCGTCCAGCCGTCATTATGGAATTTTACTTTTTCCGTTCCGAGGTTAATCATCGGTTCAATAGCAATTGCCAAACCGTCTTTGATCACTTTTCCGCTTCCCTGTCTTCCGTAGTTCGGTACTTGCGGGTCCTCATGCATCTTTCTTCCCAAGCCATGCCCTACAAGCTCTTTTACGACTCCGTATCCTTCTTTTTCACAATGCGCCTGAATAGCGTGAGAAATATCTCCTATTCTTTTACCTCTGATACATTGTTCAATCCCTTTGTAAAGAGATTCTTTGGTAACCTGGAGTAATTTTTTAACCTCCGGCTTTACCTCGCCGATTTCAAAAGTATAGGCATGATCACCCACGAATCCGTTCAAAATAACTCCACAGTCTACGGAAAGAACATCACCTTCTTTTACCACTTCATTATTGGGAAACCCGTGAACAACCTGCTCATTCGGGGAAATACACAAAGAGTTGGGAAACCCTCCATATCCTAAAAATGCAGGTTCAGCTCCATGATCTTTGATAAAATCATGAGCCAGTTTATCTAAATATAAAGTAGTAATTCCGGGTTTAATTTCTTTTGCCAACATTCCCAAGGTCTTGGATACCAATCGGGCGCTCTCCTTCATCAGACGCAGCTCGTCTATCGTTTTTAGTTGAATCATTGTATTAATTTACCAATGTATTAATGTATCAGTGCAGCAATAGGTAATTGATCGATTGTACACTTCTGAATTGTTATTTTATTCTACCAGAAAAGTCCTTTTTTCTTTTCTTTTTTATTTTTGAATAGGCCAGAACTTCTTTTCCTTCAACACGGAATTCTATTCTTTCCTGGATGATATTATAGATTTCGCCCCACCCCGGAAACCCGCCTAAGTTTCTGTCGTCAATGAAAAGATCCGCATCCAGTTTTCTGGATTGATTTTCAGCATCAAAAACTTCTCCTTCGAAACTTGAATTGACAGCATAAAATTCTATTCCGTTCTGCTTGCAGAATTCTACTGCTTCATCCAAAGTTTTTCCGTGTCTGTAAGTCCAAAGAATTAATCTATATCCCTCTGCCTGGAGTCTTCTTAAGGTTTCAAAAGCGAAAGTTTTTGGTTTCCCGATTGCCGGATAAGCATCATCTACAATAGTTCCGTCAAAGTCAACAGCAATCTTTTTATTATTTAACATTTTGTTCTTTTTTTAGCTTTGCAAAGATAAGAAATAAAAAAGAGTGCCAAAAAGAAAGGCACTCAATACTTTTATATTTTAAAAAAAGTCGTAATTACTAGCTCTTAACCCAGCTGAACTGGAACTGAAGATCCGGGGTAGAAACTCTGTCGGTAATCTTCTGAAGTCTTGCAGGAAGTTTCATTAAATATTCCTGAGCTTTTTCAGCTTTTTCAGTAAGACCTTTTACATGCTCAATTTTCCACTCATCCAACAGATCTTTCATGATATTGATATAATCCTGACCGGTATACACCATACATCTTTGGGCTGCGTCTGAAAAATGCCCCCAAAGTTCTCCTGCTTTCTGTCCGGACTGTCTCATCAGGTGAGCAGGCATAACGATTTTCTTACGCATCATGTCTTCAAATGCAAGAATCATTTCTGAAGGATCAATTTCTAGAATTTTAGCCACAAAATGCTTATAAGCTTTCGCGTGTCTTGCTTCATCAGCGGCAATTACCCCACACATTTTGGCTAATTTCCCATTTCCGGATTGCTTGGCCAGAGTTCCTACTCTTCTGTGAGAAATATTGGTAGCTGTTTCCTGGAAGCTGGTATAAATAAAGTTTCTGTACGGGTCCATACTGGTTCCAAGATCGAAACCATCGTTGATCAGGTACTGAGTGGTAATTTCAACTTCTCTCATGTTGACTCTTCCGCACAGATAAAGGTATTTGTTTAATAAATCCCCGTGTCTGTTTTCTTCAGCAGTCCATGCTCTTACCCAGTTGGCCCAGCCCAGTTTTTCTTCCTGATTGATTCCGTCAACTCCCATCAGCCAAGACTCATACGAAGGAAGTGCTTCTTCTGTAATACAGTCTCCGATCAGAGTTACGAAAAGATCGTAGGGCATTTCACGGGCAAAAGTCTGAATTTCTTCTAAGTCGTGTTTAAATTCATCGCTTGAAGGATCTGGTAAATAATCGGACGGCTGCCAGATCTTTTCGATTGGCGTTAAAAATTTTTCAAGAAAAGAACCTACTTCCTTTTCCAATAATCCCATTACTTCTTTCCTAACAAGCTTTTGATACATTTTACTATTCAGTTTTAATTAGCAAAGATATGATTTATTTATTATTTAACGCATAATAAAGTATGCAACTCATACCTTATCTGACATAAATCATAAAAAAATGCCGTTACATAAGTATAACGGCATTTTTTTATGATTATTATTGAATATTAGTCAACCAAAACGTTTCCTGTCATTGCATCCGGTATTTGTACACCCATTACTTTAAGGATGGTTGGTGCTACATCACCCAGTTTTCCAGGCTTCAGGTTCCAGGTATGATCTTTATCCATGACGATGAAAGGTACCAGGTTAGTAGAGTGCTGAGTATTCGGTGATCCGTCCGGATTAATCATGACGTCAGAATTTCCGTGGTCTGCAAGAATGAAGACAGCATATCCGTTTTCATACGCTGCTGTTGCCACTTTTTCGATGCACTGGTCTACGACTTCGGCGGCTTTCACGGCGGCTTCAAAAACTCCGGTATGACCTACCATATCGGTGTTGGCAAAATTTAAGCACACAAAATCTGCAGTTCCCTGTTCCAATTCGGGAACAATAGCACTGGTAATATCGTACGCTGACATTTCAGGTTTTAGATCATAGGTAGGAACATCTTTCGGGCTTGGGCAGAGCAATCTCTTTTCTCCGATAAATTCTTCTTCTCTTCCTCCTGAAAAGAAAAAGGTAACGTGAGGATATTTTTCGGTCTCAGCAATCCTGATCTGAGTTTTACCATTATTTTCGAGAACTTCCCCCATGGTTTCCGTGAGCACATTTTCATCAAAAACAACCTGAACGTTCTGGAATGTTTTATCATAATTGGTAAGCGTAATATAATACAGGTTGAGTTTACGCATCGCATAATCAGGAAAATCCTTCTGCGAAAGTACTTCTGTAATCTCCCTACCTCTGTCTGTACGGAAGTTGAAACAGATAACAACATCATTATCGATGATTTTAGCCACAGGTACAATATTTCCTGTGGCAGTGGTATTCACCAGGATAACAGGTTTAAGGAATTCGTCTGTAATATTGTCTTCATAGGAAGCTTTGATGGCACCCAGGGCATCTGTTGTTTGGAGGCCTACTCCTTCTACTAGGGCATCATAAGCCAATTTGACACGTTCCCATCTTTTGTCCCTGTCCATTGCGTAGTATCTACCTACGATCGTAGCCAATTTTCCGGTAGTGGCTTCCATGTGGTTCTGAAGTTCTTCAATGAAACCTAATCCGGAATGCGGATCGCAATCTCTGCCGTCTGTAAATGCGTGTACGAATACGTTTTCATTCAACCCGAATTCTTTGGCGGCAGTCAATAGACCTTTTAAGTGATTGATATGTGAGTGTACTCCTCCATTGGAAACCAATCCGATGAAGTGTACTTTTTTATTTTCTTTTTTAGCATATTCAAAAGCATCCTGAATTACTTTTTCCTGACCTAAAGTTCCATTTTCAACGGCCATGTTCAGTTTAACCAGGTTTTGGTAAACGACTCTTCCTGCTCCAAGGTTCATATGTCCTACTTCAGAATTCCCCATCTGGCCTTCCGGAAGCCCGACAGCCAGGCCGCTTGCTTCAAGCGTAGTGTGTGGAAATTGTTTGAAACAGCTATCTATAAATGGTGTATTTGCTTTGTCTATGGCAGAAACGTCCGGGTTTGTTCCTAATCCCCATCCGTCAAGGATTGCTAATATTGCTTTTTTCGACATTTTGTAAAACTTTTTGTTATACAAATTTATCGAATTTCCGATGAATAGAAGAATTGAATCCCTGAAATTTCTTCTGCCCGTATTTTCACAGTACAACAAAAATTGGTATTCCCTATTATAGCAATTACACAATTATTCCATAATTTTTATCAGGATTCTGTTTATTACTCAGCAAATCTTTTTAATTTTGCTGTATGGACTTACGAGATCAATTAAAGAATCTTTTTCCTGATCATGAGGAGCAGGATTTTGAAATGCCTGAGGAAGAATTCAAGCAGAAAGAGCCTTTGGTATGCAAATTTGAGAAAAAAGGCAGAAATGGCAAGCCAGTAACGATTGTTGAGGGCTGGGAAGGCAGTGAAGAGGACTTAAAAAAAATATCAAAGAAGATAAAAACCACCTTGGGAATAGGCGGTTCTGAAAAGGACGGAACGATTATCATCCAAGGAGATAACCGTGATAAAATAATGGCTATCCTTAATGATCTGGGGTATAAAACCAAACGGGTTGGCGGATAGATTTAGAAATAAATCCGGGTTTCCGGCAATAAGTTTTTTAATTTTTCAATTTTAGTTTTTTCTAAAGGATTTCCTGTAAGAATCAATGTTTTAAGATTTTTCAATTCTTTGATTTCTACAGGAATATCTTTTAAATGATTGTTAGCCAGGTTCATGCTGACTATATTTTTCAGTCCTTTTATTCCGGGAGAAATAATGGAGATATTATTTCCGCTGACGTTCAGAAATTCAAGATTCTGAGCTTTGAACAAATTTTCAGGAAGTTTTACAATAGCATTTTGCTGCAGCTCAAGGTATTTTAAATGTTGTGGAAAAGATAAATTCCCTAAATCATTGATCTGATTTTCAGAAAGATTTAAAAATTTAAGATTCGTGATCTTATGTACTTTATCTTTAATAAAACTGATTTGATTGCCCTGAAGATTTATTTCTTCTAACGTTGGAATCTCCATCAAGGCCTCAGGAAAAACATTGAGATTATTGGCATCCAGATGAATGACTTTCAAATGCTGCAATGTTGCAAGATTAGGATTAATGCTGGTAAGGCCATTGAGATTCATGGAGAATGTCGTCAGTTTCTGTAGCTGACTTATTTCATCAGGGATGTATTTAATGCTGTTTTCATTGACGTTTAAAATTTCCAGTTCTTTTAAAGCAAATATCTGCTGGTCCATTTTTTCAAGCTTGTTTCCCATAATATTCAAAAAGAATAAGGATTTCAGTTTTGAAATTCCGGGAGGCAGGTTGAATAATCCTTTTTCCCTGAAACTTATGCTGTAAACCGTTTGATCACTTTTTAAAGCATCTTCGATATTGGTATAGGTGGGATATTTCACAGGATCAATCTGAGCTTTTACCTGAGAAAGAAATAAGCAGGCAATGAATACTACAATTTTTTTCATAGATATAAAATGATTTCCGGCAACTTCGTTGCCGGAAATCATGCTTTATGGATTACTTTTTTAAAAGTTTAACTGTTTTTTGGAAACCTCCTTCTGCTTCGATATTTAAAATCAAAACTCTGGAAACTTCCAGCTCACTGGTAAAGTCAAGATCCAATGCTTTATTTGATCCGGCAAACTTTTTTCGTGTAGATGATTTTTCCGTCCATCGTATACGCGGTAACGGAAATATCCTTTAACCCTTTCGGAGAATTGATTTTCACTATCCCTGACGTTGGGTTGGGAGCTACTGTTACAGTATTTTCAGTCGTTTTATTTTCAATTGTTCCTAAAGAACCTTCTATTCCCAAGTTGTTTTTAAGTGCAATAACGATTGTTGCTGATTTTCCCCTATAATCTATGGTATTTCCTGTTGCATCAACATCTGTAGCAATCGTAGAGCTTGGATGCTGAATAGAGAAGAAACCAAATTTATGGTCAGGCGTAAATGTAAGTCCGGTAGGTTCTGCACCGGCCGGCATGGAAGCAAATAGTCTTACTTTAGGATTTGCCTGTGTATGATCGGGAGCGATTACCCAGATATAGTTTTTACCACCATCCTGAAGGACCCAAAGATTTCCAAGTTCGTCGAAAGTAAGATTATCGTTTCCGTCTCCCCAGGCCTCAGACTTCATTCCCTGAGCAGTATTGAAAGAATATACGGAAGAAGCTCCCCCAACAAATGTTTCAACCTGGGAAGCAGTAGTGCCGTTATCCTGTAAACGGTATACTCTGTCTAAACCTTTAGCTGTAAAGTAAATTTTTCCATCCAGAGGACTTATATCCACATCTTCTACTCCGTTAAATTTTGTACCTCCTACTGATAACGCCTGTGCTGCTGTATTGTTTTGATCTGCCTTATCCTTATTAGGGACCTGAACCCATGTAGCAGTAGTTCCTACCGGATCTCCAGCAGTGGTTAATCCCTGATCTAATTTCAAAACATAAAGATTACCCGAGGAAAGATCATTTGGAGTATCCATTACATATTTATATACCATATGGGTGCCTCCATCTTCCCCGTAATAAGCAACAGTTCCTGCAGGATTGATCACGACATTTTCATGATTCATGATCCCCATCTGCCAAAGCTTACCTTTTGTTCCGTTAGCATTTTTAGAAATAACCTGAGCCGTTGCAGGGTCTATTTCTACCAGCCATCCGTAATCTTTATAACCGTCACCATTCACATCATTGGAGGTCACAGATTCCTCTGCTGTCACGATGGTTCCCCAAGGCGTCACTCCACCCGAACAGTTCCTGATTGTTTGTACTAAACTTGGATCAGAAAAACTTACTGCTCTTGAACGCGTCAGTTGCCAAAGTTTTGTTGAAGCATTATAGTTGATTTCTGCCATGGTAACTCCTCCCGGATTTGTTTCATGGTTCACGGAAAGGTATCCGTTTGTACTGCTTCCTGTTTTGGCCACATAACCGGTGAAGTCATTCTGCCCTCCTACTAAACCTCCACCTTCTGTGTAATTATCACCTTCTTTTAAGATAAGCTGATATTTATGCTCAGCAGGAATAATCAGTTTGTTGGTTTGTGCTGTAGGAACAATTGAAGTGAAGCAGCTGATATGCGTACTGTTACAAGCTACCGGTGTTGTGGTATTGGGCGTTGTTTTCAGATAAGCATCGATTCTAAGGTCTGAACTCGTTGCACTTCTGTTATGCAGTTCCACAGAAATTCTGTTCACTCCGTTTACAAATTTTGATTTAGGAATAGAAAAGATATTGTATACATTCTCTGCTGCACCATCGATTATTGTACTGGAGAAAGTGTTGAATGTAATAGTGCCTGCAGGCATATTGTCACGTACTACTTCTTCCCCGTTAAGATACACGACAATGCCGTCATCTCTCATTACCCCAAGCTCCATGTTGTCTGAAAGTGTAGACAGATCTACACTAAAGTCTTTTGCAAAATAAGCTGTAGTAAGCCCTGTATTGATGGCTGTAGTAACAGGATCTCCGTACCCTAATGGCCCGTTGCCAGTTGCCCATGAAGACACATCATAGGTCTTATCTTTCCAGGCATCCGGTTGTGCCTGATTGTTGTCTTTGTAGCTCCAGGCGGCCCCTTTGTCAAAGATTAGGGTCTGGGCCTGAATGGTAGTCCCTGCAAATAAAGCCAGAGCACCAACTGTTAGTAGTTTTTTCTTCATTATACTTCGATTTATAATTCGTTGCAAAACTATTTTTTTAGCGCCCTTAGTCTGTTAATTGGAGTTTAAATATGGCTGGAAGAATATTAATTAATTTAAAACCTAATGTTAATGGGATTAATTTTTTGTTAAATAGCACAAATATGAATTTACTTTGCTTTACTCACATCCGTAAGCGCATTCAGAAAAGCTATAATCTGCTGAATCTCTGTTTGGGTAAGGTTAAGTTTATCCGGTGCCAGAGTCTGGTTCTTCATTTTCAGACCCAATCCTTCACCTCCGCCTTCATTATAAAAATCAAGGACCTCATCCAGGGTATTAAAAGCACCGTTATGAAAATAGGGTTTTGTAAGGGCAATATTTCTCACCGTTACAGTTTTGAAAGAATAATCATAGATCCAGGATTTTTCCTTTTTTACAGGACTGTTTCCTCTTCCCATATCTCCGTCAAGTTCAACAGGAAGCTGTTTGACAGGTTTTGTTGTAACGCCCAACACTTCTGATTCATTTTCATTAAAGAACGGTGGTACCAATCCTGAAAAATGAGGTGCAAAATGACAAGTGGCACATGCTGCTTTTCCCATAAATAGGTTGAACCCCTTTTTTACATCATCGGATACCTCTTTTTCATTTCTCATAAAACGGTCAAAATCACTGTTGAAGGAATATAATGAAGCAACATACGAACTTAAGGCTTTTGAAAAATTTTCTTTATTAATTTCTCCGTCTTTGAATGCCTTTCGGAATGCTTTTTTATATTCAGGTTTGGTTTTTAATTTTTGAATAATACTCCCGTAGCTGGTATTGAATTCTTCTTCATTGTAAATGACATGTTCAGCCTGCTGTTCCAGATAAAAAGCGCGAAGATCATAAAAAAATCTTTTGGCAAAAACCGCATTATAAAGGCTTGGCGAGTTGCGCAGAACATTTTTTCCTTCTACATTGCTTGGAGATTTTGCTTTAAGATCTGTAAAGGCGTTTTCGGGAAGATGACAGGTTGCACAACTCATTTTACCATTACCGCTTATATTCTGATCATAAAACAGAGACTTACCAAGCTGCCGAAGGTGAGCATTATCTTCCGATGATTTTAATATCGTATAAAAATACGGATCCAGAAAATCACTGCTGAAAAAGTCCTTATTTCCTACATTCCAGCCGGAGAATTCTTTCAGGTCGTCCGGCCGGCCATCCCAGCTACCTAATTCCTGATAGAGAGGTTGTATGTATTGTTTATAAAATTGAATTCTGTCAAAAGTTTCAAAATCTTTATTTTCTGCGAGATACATAATTGCATCCGACAAGGTTTGGTTTACTTTCCCGGTGTTATAGTTTTTAAAATAAGCATCATCATTGAGGTATTTTTGCATTCCTGAGAGCGCATGAGCGGTTTCTTCTGAAATGTTCAGTGATCCCGGAGTATCAAAACCTGTCACTCCCAGTGAATATATTCTGATAAGTTCAATACGCAACGGCAAGGTTTTATTGTTACCCTTACTTAAGCCATTTTTCATAGCACTTAGATAGAAACCGGAATAGCTGTTGTATAAAAAATCAGTAATGGTTTTCATCTTTTCTTTTTCATCATCCGCTTCCTCTGAAAAAATAAGTTCATCCAAAACCTGTAAACCTTCTGGAGGAAGTGTATAAGCTGATGTTCCTGCAGCTTCGATGTGGAATAAAGGGGCTGCATTAAGATGCGTCTTGGTAAATTCAGGATAATGGTAGGCAATATAAAATTCTATTTCCTTGAATGAATTTCTGGTACGACGAAATGATTTTTGTAGTTCTTCGAGAGAGATCCGGTCTTCAGAAAATTGATACACATCTGCTTTCAGTTGTTCAAGCTGTCCTTTAAAATCAGTTAAACCCTTGTTTATAAATGTAGTCTCCGTTTCTTTTCCGTGGTCAACAGGATTGAAAGACATTACTGCAAATCCTGTCAAAAGGATAACAACAAGCAGTGGATATGTTCTCATGAATTTTTAGCGGCAAAAGTATTAATCACATATTATGTGAACTTTAATAGCAGATTAAAAAATGTTTATGATTCAGGTAAAATATTTTTCACTAATTTTAAGCCCCGAAATCAAATTCATTATTCTTAAAAGATCGGTTTATTCCACCTACCGTTAAAATAATGAGGAAAGTTATTGGGAGAGGATATTTAACATTAAATTCAAAACATCAAAAAAACTAAAATAAAATTATGAAAACAAAACTATTGTTTGCATTAGCAGCAAGCTTCCTTTCTCTGACTGCATTTTCACAAAAGAAAAAAACTCAGGAAAAAACACAGACGAAGCCTGAGGAAATGGCCGTTTATGCGGAGAAAAAAGGCAACGATTATTATCTGGTGCGCCTTGAAAAGGATAAGAATGTTCCTAATGTGTATGTATACTCCAATGGAGAAACCAAACGTTATAAAAATTATACCGATCTTAAAGATGTTGTCATGGAGTTTCCGGGAATGTTGCAGGCTAACAATTCTACAAAAGAAGAGCTGATCTCTATTTTAAAAAAAGATAATCATTTCTACGAAATCACTTCCCAGAGAAAGGATCCTAAAAATTTTGAAAAAACAACCATTACAGTATATGAAATAATGGGCGGACAGAGAAGAATTGTTGAGGACTATGATTCTATCATCCAGGTAATGGCCTCGCCTTATAAAGAAGCTATTGTTATTAATTAAAAGAACAAAAAATATACATATTATGCTTAATAAACTTGCTGCCTCAGAACTCGTTCTGAATGAAGACGGAAGTGTATACCACCTGAACCTTTTACCTGAAGATATCGCCGACAAAATTATTCTTGTAGGGGATCCGGACAGAGTAGCAAAAGTTTCAACTTATTTTGATACAGTAGAGATCAAAAAAATAAAAGAGAATTCTATACCCATACAGGAACCCTTCGTGGAGAAAGAATTACGGTAATGTCGACAGGTATTGGTACCGAAAACATCGATATCGTAATGAACGAACTGGATGCTTTGGTGAATATCGACCTTAAGAACAAAGAATTCAAAACAGAACATAAAGCGCTTGAGCTATTCCGTATGGGAACTTGCGGAAGTGTAAACCCTGATGTGCAGGTAGACAATATGCTGGTTACACAAAATGTAGTAGGTTTAGACGGTTTGATGCATTTCTATCAGGATTATAACTTTGAGAATGAGTTCTCCAAAAGCTTTTTAGAGAGATTCCCGTACGAAAGAATCAAGCCTATGCTTTACTTCTCTGACTGGGCAGAGGAAATGGGTGAATATTATAAGGATGCCAAATACCACGGGAATACAGCGACATTCCCCGGATTCTACGCACCACAGGGGAGACAGCTTCGTCTGAAAGCAGTGGATGATCAATTCTTAGAAACATTAAATGATCTTGGAATTACCAATTTTGAAATGGAAACTTCTGCAATCTATGCTCTTTCAAAATTATTAGGGCATAAAGCAATCACGGTAAACAATGTTATTGCCAACAGAAGACGTGGAGAATTCTCCGCAGATCACCATGCGTCTGAAAAAAACCTGATTACCTGGGTACTTGACAGAATTATTAAGTAAGAAATTACTCCGTTTTTTATAAATGCAAGCTATTCTCACTGAGGATAGCTTTTTTATTGTATTGAACTAAAACCCTTCAAATATTCACCACACTTTAGGATATATTTGTGTGCCACGGTTCATTTTCTTATGAATTTTCAATCCGTACTTTGTGCTTTTTTTTAAATTAGCAAAAACTAAAAACCTAAAAACCAACATTAATATGAAAACGACCAAGCTTTCTGATTTATCTCTTGAGGAATTAGTTAAAGAAGAAAAAAAACGATCAAGTATACATATTTCCTATTGTGTTTTGATCGGATGTATGATCGGAACCTCCGTATATGCTACGGTAAAACATGGATTCACTTTTGTGAGTGTCTTGCCTTTGTTTTTTATTCCCATGAACTGGGCTATATGGAAGAGTAAAAAGGATGTTACAAAGGAAATTCAATCCCGTAAATCAAACTAAAACACCTGCTTTAATAAAAAAGGACTTCCAAAACCGGAAGTCCTTCACACCATATCAACTATAATAAAACTTATTATTCAAATTAAAACTCATTGATCATTATATAAAAATGGCCAGAGTATAAGCTTCCTGCACTTCCTGAAATATTGGTCAGATTAACCGTAATACCGGAAGTAGAGGTCATTCTTGGGTTGGAAATTGAAAACGTTGAATTGCCTGCAAAATCTCCTGCCGGAGAAACAACGACAACGGCTCTCGTGGAACCCGGTTTCGATGCTGCCGGAATAGGAATCTCCAAAGTGGCAGATTTTCCCGGAGGTATGTTGTTAAGAGACACATCCGGCCACACTTCAAAGCTAATCTGGTTCTTCTGTACGCTTCCTTTTTCTCCTAACTTGAACTGTCCGTTCACATCAAGTTTTGCAGAAATATTCGGAGCCCCCGTACCAATACCTACATTTGCATTATTATTCCCCAGCACAATGGTATTGGCCTGTGAGGTAGTTGCTCCATATCCTATCGCTGTTGAATATTGTCCTAAAGCATTAGCTCCAGAACCTACAGCTGTTGAATTTTCACTGTTGGTAACAGCATTATATCCTAAAGCGGTCTCGCTGTTTGTATTTGTTTTCGCGCCATACCCTGCTGCGATCGACTGAAAGCCTCCGGCAGAAGCCTGATTTCCAATGGCCGTGGATTCGTTTTTACTGGTTTGTGCGTTATATCCGATAGCAATGGATTTAAATGCACCGGCAGCTGATTTATTTCCGATTGCCAGGGCATCGTTAGCTGAAACTGACGCAGCACTCCCGATAGATACACCCTGAAATGCAGAACTTGAGCTTCCTATTGCAATTCCGTTTTGCCCTGCATTGGCTCCCAGCCCTAAACTCACAGAATTATCAACTCCAAGTCTTCCTGCTGTGGAAGCATTGACTTTAAAAATAAGATCATCCCGGGTTTTCGTTCCTAATGAAAGGTTCGTATCAGATCCTGAATAATTACCTGTATTTGTTCCGGTTGTATTCCAGCCTGTTCCACCATCACCTTTATTTGTCTCAGATGTACTGGTTGAGAATTTGTTCCATTTGGAACTGTACCAAAAATAGTATCCGGCTTCCTTTAAATTTCCGTTTCCATTGTTCCATACAATCAATCCGTCTGCAGGAGCAGGAACCGTAGTATTATCTGTAGATGATGCTAAAGCAACACTTGGCAAAAGAACTCCCTTACTTTTTGAAGCAATCTGAAGCATTGCAGATGGATCCGGATCAGGTAAACCAATCCCCACCTGAGCACAGACAAAAATATGTATCAGTAAAAAGAGAAGGCCAAGCTGAAGTTTATAATTTTTTTGCACCACTTATGTTTTTTGCGGATGCAAATATACAAAATATTTAATAAATACCTAATTAAATTACAAATATCATAATTAATCCACTCACTTGTGATTAATGAAATTTCTATTCACTAAATATTGAAAAATAATTAAATATCAACCACTTACAATACATCCACATCATACACACCATAGACACGTTGTTATCAGTTAAAAAAACACAATTATATCATTAATAAAAAACCACACATAAATTTAAACAAAATAAAATTTATCACAATCTCTTGAAACAACTTTCAATATGATCGTTGATCATACCCGTAGCCTGCATATGAGCATATACAACGGTTGATCCCATAAATTTGAATCCTCTCTTTTTCAGATCCTTGGCAATAAAATCAGATAAATCAGTGGTAGCAGGAATATCAGACAGAGTTTTTGGCTTTTGGTCTAAAGGTTTTCCGTTCACGAAACCCCAGATGTATTCTGAAAAGCTTCCGAATTCTTTCTGCACTTCCATAAACTTCTGGGCGTTGGTAACGGCGGACAATATTTTCAGCCGGTTTCTGATGATTCCGGCATCATTCATCAGTTCTTCTATTTTTTGACTATCGTAGACAGCAATTTTTTTATAATCAAAATGGTCAAATGCTTTCCTGAAATTATCTCTTTTAGACAGAATTGTATACCAGCTTAGTCCCGCCTGAAAGCTTTCAAGAATCAGAAATTCGAACAAAATACGGTCATTATATACAGGCGTACCCCACTCTTCATCATGATATTTTCTGTACAGATCATCTTTTTCGCACCATCCACAACGTTTTTTTTCCATAAATATTAATTGTTATAATAAATGAAGCATTGATTTAGAAAGTTATAACAAAATATTGTGAAAAGTTTAACAAAATGATTGAATTTTAGGAATGGTTATTGTTTAATCATTAGCACCAAACCAAATTTATAGTATTATGAACAATTCAGATTATAATAAAGCCGAAAATGCAGTAAAAAACGCAGAAAATTCTTTACAAAATGCTGCAGATAAAGCAAAATGGAAAATCAATGAATTGGCAGACAGAGCCAAAGATTATATTAATGAAAAGAGGGATAATGATCAGGAAGCTAATCAAGAAGACTGGCTAGACAGGGTAAAAGCTAATGTATCCGACGCCTGGGAAGACATCAAAGATAAAGCGGATGAAGCCTGGGAAAAAACTAAAGACGCAGCAGAGGATGTGAAAGCAGAATGGAACAAGAAAACCAATTAAAAATTCAGTCATATAAATATTTTCAAGAAAATGGAGTCTTATAATTGATAAGGCTCCATTTTTATTATGTCATAACCACAATTATTGCTACATTTGTACTATAATAAACATTAAAAAATTATGTCATACGGTTTACTTAAAGGCAAAAAGGGAATTATTTTTGGAGCCCTTAATGAACAATCTATCGCATGGAAAGTTGCTGAAAGATGCCATGAGGAAGGTGCAGAATTCATCTTATCCAATGCTCCTATTGCTTTGAGAATGGGAGAACTTAATGGTTTAGCTGAAAAAACAGGCTCTGAAGTGATAGGTGCTGATGCTACTTCTATCGAAGATCTTGAAAAACTTTTTGATGCTGCTGTTGCAAAATTCGGTAAAATTGACTTTATCCTTCATTCTATCGGAATGTCTATCAATGTAAGAAAAGGAAAACACTATACGGAAATGAACTACGACTGGTTGGAAAAAGGTTGGGATATCTCAGCAGTTTCTTTCCATAAAGTAATGCGTGTTGCCTGGGAAAAAGACTGTATGAATGAGTGGGGAAGCATCTTGGCTCTTACGTATATTGCAGCTCAGAGAACATTCCCTGATTATAATGATATGTCTGACAACAAAGCTTATCTGGAAAGTATTGCGAGAACTTTCGGAAATTATTGGGGAGAAAGAAAGGTACGTGTAAATACAGTTTCTCAGTCACCTACAATGACTACTGCAGGTAGCGGTGTGAAAGGTTTCGGAGGATTCTTAGGATATGCGGAAGATATGTCTCCACTAGGAAATGCTACTGCCCTTGAATGTGCAGATTACTGTGTCACTTTATTCTCTGATCTTACGAAAAAAGTAACCATGCAGAACCTTTTCCATGACGGAGGTTTCAGCAGCTCAGGAGTTACTCAGAAAGTAATCAGTAAATATGATGCTGAAAACTAATCTGTTCTCAAATCTGACGATACGATAATTCGTTTTTAGAATATATAAAAACCCATGAGATTATAATTTCATGGGTTTCTTTTTTGGGGTTGGGTAATCAGTATGACTATGATTCATATGAAAATCAACAATAAAATAATCAAATCGGCGGCCTCGAAGAGGCCGCCGATTCTTCTACAAAATAATATTAATATGAGATTATAAAACTACAGTCTGAATAGAATGGGCAGGTGCCTTTAATCTGGCAGCCATTCCTTCGATCCAGAGATTGGTTTCTATATCGTTGTCTGAATCATTCATGATCACGGTGACCAGTTGTCCGTTTTCATTCATAAATGCACTTGAGGTAAGTGCTGCTCTGTTGGAAGAGCTTCCTACCCTCTGAGCATTCGGCCTGATGTATTTTGAGACATGCCCGATATAATAGTACTCGTAGGTATACAATACTTCTCCTGTTTTGGTATTGGCAATGATCGGGGCAAAACAAAAGTTTCCTTTATGATTAGGGCCTCCTGTTTCATCTAACAGGATATTCCAGTCGGTCCACATGGCATTTCCTTTGTTGAAATCGTTCAGCATATTTTTTCCGTACAGCTCACCAAGGCTTACATCCTCAATTTTATCCATAGTAAACTGTTCCTTGCAGCCTTCTGTAAAAGCCAGAAACTTGTCCGGGAAAGCTCTGTGCGTTTCCGCCAGATTATCAAAAAGCTGAGTTTTGTTGTTCCAGGTTTCGTACCAGTGGTATCCTATTCCATGGGCATATTTTGATGTTTCAGGATCGCTTAAGGTTGTTGTTGCTCTTTGATAGATTAAATCTCTGTTGTGATCCCAGATCATCACTTTTTTATCTTTATATCCATTTTTCCAAAGCGTTGGTCCGAGATTGTTTTTCAGGAAATCACCCTCTTCTTCTGCTGTATAGATACAGGACTCCCAGCTTTGGGTGGCCATGGGTTCATTTTGAACCGTTAATCCCCAGATATTAATCCCTCTTTTTTCATATTCTTTAATGAATTTAATATAATAATCCGCCCAGGTCTGGTAATATTGGTTTTCCAGTCTTCCTCCTTTATAGAGACTTTTATTCGACTTCATCCAGGCCGGAGGGCTCCAGGGCGAAAAATAAAAGGTAAAATTATTACCGATGGCTTTCTGAGCTTCCTTGATCATCGGTATTTTATACTTTTCATCGTGCGCAAGGTTAAAAGACTTCAGAGAAGTATCATTGTCTTCTACATAGGTATAAGAGTCACTGGAAAAGTCGCAGGAATTCATATTGGTACGAACAACAGTGTAGCCCAGACCGTTTTTCCCATAATAAGCATCCAGAATTTCTTTTTGTTTATTCTTGGGCATTTTGTAAAAAGTTTCGGCTGAAGCATCTGTAATAGCTCCCCCGACTCCGATTAACTTTTGATATTTAAATTTGGGTGCTACAAAAATGCAGGCCTCTGTTTCTTTAGGCTGCCCGAATGGTTCAAATTTCACTATACCCTTATCCGCCATTTTCTCATTTGCCTTGGAATTGGTAAGGATTACTTTAGCTGTTTTTCCTGCATTTTTCTTCCAATAATTCTGAGCATTGGCATTGAAAACAATACCTACTACAAAACAACTTACAATTAGTTTTCTCATGATTTTTTTATTTTTGGACAAGCTTGTCTCCTTTTTCATTATTTATTTTGATAGACCCTTACGTAGTCTATATAATACTTTTGTGGAAAGATAGTTTCGTCTATCCCTTCTTTTCCGCCCCAGAAGCCGCCGACAGCAAGGTTTAAGATGATAAAATACGGCCGGTCAAACGGCCATGATTCGCCGGTTTTTTCTTTATTTTCATAAGTGAAAAATTTTTTATCATCAATATAGACATCAATTTTCTCAGGTGTCCATGAAGCTTTGTATACATGGAACTTTTCGCTGGCATCTTTTACAAAAAGGGTGTCTGTTTTCTGGGTTCCCTGAATATGGTTATATTTTTTGGTATGAACCGATGCATGGATATACCCCGGATGATAACCCACATGTTCCATAATATCAAGCTCACCGTCATCCGGCCATTTCTTCATATTTTCACTCATCATCCATATCGCCGGCCAGGTTCCGCGACCTTTTGGCAACTTTGCCCGGACCTCAACAGTTCCGTACTGAAAAGAGAATTTTCCTTTGGTTAAAAGCCTTGCAGAAGTGTATTTATTATGCTCCCAATTTTCTTTTCTGGCTTCAATCACCAGATTCCCTTTCTCCATTCTGGCATTTTCGGGTCTGTTTTTGGTATAAAACTGGGCTTCTTCATTTCCAAAACCTCCTCCTCCGACATCATAATTCCATTTTGACGAATCAGGCAGTCCTTTTCCGTTAAACTCATCACTCCAGATCAGTTTTCTGCCGGAATCAACTTTAGCTGATGTACAATCGGTAAACGATAACAGTACTATTGAGGCTGCAAAAAGCTGAATGATAGTGTCGGGTCTGAATTTCATGCGATGTTAATTTCTGTTTGATTAAAAAATATAAGTTGCCGTCGATTTTCCTGAAATTGTTACAGCTGCGTATTTCCCGGCAAATTTAATATTAAAATGCTCATCATCCTCGGCCTCATTCTGAACAATGACCACTATTTTCCCAGATTGAGTCATAAAAGCAGCCGTTGAAAGATTTTTTGTCTGTGAAGAAGCAATTCTCCTGGAGCCGGGAGGAACAAATTTAGAGGCATGAGCAATAATATAATAGGCAACATTTCTTGTAAAATTTTCACTATCGGAGACCGTGATTGCGCCCTTACATTCTGTACAGCCACCCTCGGTGTGGGGGCCATATTGAGGATCATTGGCAAGGTTCCATTCCAGGGCGGTTTTGCTCCAGTTTCTCATAGAACCGATGATGACGTTTTTAGTATGCCAGTTGAGGTCATCGTTAAAATTTCCTTTGGAACCTGTCCATTGTTCGGTAAAGTACAGATTTTTATCAGGAAAAGCATTGTGAACTGTTGTTAATGCAGAAATTTCCCCTTCGTAAAGATGAAAAGCTGATCCATCGATATATTGGTACGCCTCCGGATCTTTTAACATATCAATAGTATATTCCGGTTTGTTACAATTGTGATCGTAGATTACAATTTTTGTAGTGATCCCGTTTGTTTTAAAAACCGGTCCTAAATGATTTTTAATAAAATCTCCCTGTTGGGCAGACGGCATATATAAGCTCGGATTATTTCCGGGATGCAAAGGTTCGTTCTGAGGAGTGATGGCATCAATCTTTATCCCTCCTTTTTTCATTTCCTGAATATATTTCACAAAGTAATTGGCATATGCTCTGTAAAATTCGGGTTTCAGACTTCCTCCTTTTGTTTTTCCGTTATCTTTCATCCAGACCGGTGGCGACCACGGTGCAGCAATGATTTTAATATCGGGGTTAATGGTTAAAATTTCTTTCAGCATCGCCATCAGATTTTTATCCCTGGTAAGGCTGAATTTTGAAAGCTCCACATCAATCTGCCCTGAAGGCAGGTCATCATATGAAAATACTTCACTGTCAAGATCTGAAGCGCCTATGCTCAACCGCAAATAGCTGACTGAAATTGAATTTTCATCTTTCCCGAAAAGTTCGTTAAGCAAAGCTTTCCTTTTAGCAGGAGACAGGCGATTGATCACGTCCACACTTCCACCTGTCAATGTATATCCGAAGCCATCAATATATTGAAACTTCTGATCTGCATCAATTTCAATATTCTGAAAGGTATCGGATGTATTTCCAAATCTGATGGGAGTCTGTCGCTGCAATTTTACGCTTTCATCTCCTTTTGTAAGCCAATACTGAATTTCATTTCCTTTGTTATGAGCCAAGGAAGTACACGATAAAGGAAAAAGTACCACACCGCAAAGCAGTGCAGTACCTTTAAAGAAACTATATAAGTTGTGAAACTTCATGGTTAGTAGCCAGGATTTTGTTTTAAAGAGGTATTCGGCAATTCATTAAACGGAATCGGTAAAATTTCGTTTTTGCCACTTTTAAATCCTTTAAAGGCCAGTTTGGAAGGTGCATCTCCCCATCGTACAAGGTCGAACCAGCGGTGTCCTTCCCCTGCAAGTTCTCTTCGCCTTTCATCTTTAATAGCCTGTAGTGAAACAGGTACTGAGGCAAGACCTACTCTGGCTCTTACTGCATCCAGCAAAGCCTGAGCTCTTCCTCCGGCGGCTCCCAATGCTTCTGCTTCCATCAGATAAGTATCGGCTAAACGTATCGCAATGTAGTTTTGTCTGAAGTTAAGTTCTGCCGGTCCGGGAAGTGAGCTTTTTAATGCATTGGTAGGTAAATATTTATTCAGAAAATAACCGGTATCTGCAAAGGCCGGGCTGTAAGAAGCTTTCCCGTCAGCAACCAATTGTTTAGCATTGAAAACTGTTACATTTAACCTTGGATCTCCCTGCATAAAGGTAACGTAATCATCCGTCACCGTGTTGAAGGCCCATCCTGAAAAGATATCCGGAGCATCATTATTTGGAATATTTTTTAAAGAATAAGAACGCGGGCATACCATTACATTGATAGAATTACCTTCATCTTTACCCTGTCCCCAGAACCCCCAATCTGAGTTTCCTTTGTTGGTATGCATTACTTCAAGAATAGATTCTGTTGAAAATTTATAAGGATCGGAGGTTTCCGGCCCTACTTTAAACAGGTCTGCATAGTTGGCCACCAGTTTATATCCGTACTGGCTGGTTCCGCCGGGTGTGCCATTCACTTCTGCGAACTGGGCTGCGGCTTCAGGCATCTTTTTATCATAAAGATATATTTTCCCTAATATGGCTCTTGCTGTTCCTTGGGTGATTCTACCTTTATCATTACCACTGGCCGTCATCATCAGGTCCGGAATAGCTGCGTTGATATCGTTTTCTATCTGTGCATACACGTCACTTGGTTTGGCCTGCGGAATATGCCAGTAATCATCGTTGAACTTCAATGTCTTTAGAATTATCGGGATATTACCAAACATTCTTACCAATTCGAAATAGTATAAAGACCGGAGAACTTTCGCCTCGGCAATATATCTCTTTTTAAGATCATCGCTCATAGAAGCGCCCGGGACTCTTTCTATTAAAAGATTAGCACGTGCTACTCCCTGATAAAAATCTTTCCAGTAACTCGCAGGCATGGTATTGGGGTTGATCATATAATTATTTATTCCCTGAATACCGGCTCCATCACTGGAACTTCCCCCACCGGAATAAAAATCATCGGACCCTGCATTAAAAAAAGTAACGGTGTTCTCAAATCCTCCTGAATATTTTCTCAAAATATCATACACGGAAACCAGTGCACTAAAAGATTGCTGCTCATTCTGAAAGTACAAATCAGTATTAAAAGCTCCTGAATTCTGTACATCATCCAGGTATGAATCACTGCAGGCGATATTACTAAAGCTTAAACCTGTTAAAAAAGTAATAGCCAGTCCTTTATATATAAAATTCTTATTTTTCATGTAATTAGGTATTAAAATTGAATATTTGCCCCTATCATAAATGTTCTGGCTTGCGGATAGTAAGCTCTGTCTACACCAATGATATCCTGCTCAGAATTATTTCTTCCCGCAATTTCAGGATCATAACCTGTATATTTTGTGAAGGTCAATATATTTTCTCCGGTTACAAAAAGTCTTACTTTATTCATTCCAAAGCGGCTCGTCACATCATGTGGAAGCGTATATCCCAGCTGAATAATCTTCAGACGAACATAATCCCCTTTTTGAAGGTAGTAGCTCGACATCCATGAGTAATTATGGTTGGGATCATTACGGGTAATTCTCGGATTATCGTTGGTGGAACCTTCTCCCGTCCAGCGATCCAAAATTTTTGTCTGGTAATTGGCATCCGGTAAATCCAATCGTCTTAAGCCCTGGAAAATTTTGTTTCCGGCCTGCCCCTGGGCAAACATCATGAAATCAAAGTTTTTATAATTCAAATTGATGGTAAGACCGAAAGTATATTTCGGAATAGAGCTTCCCAGATTTACTTTATCCTCTTCATCAATTTTACCGTCTCCGTTGTTGTCCTGCCAGATAAAATCTCCCGGCTTTGCATTCGGTAATAATTTGGTCCCGTTTGAGTTAACATAAGCATCGATTTGCGCCTGGTTCTGGAAAACACCGCTATAGGTTTGTCCGTAGAATGATCCGTAAGGTTGCCCTACAGCTACTCTGGATACAGCTCCCATCGTTTGAAAGGAAGCAAGATTAAAGTAGTCGATATCATCTTCTAATCGTAAAACTTTGTTTTTAATTGTTGCAAAATTTCCGTTCACTGATATTCCGAAATCATTCCAGTTCTTCTTAAAGCCCAGTTCAAGCTCTAACCCTGTATTTTCCATATCACCGACATTTGCCCAAGGTAATTCAGGTACTCCTACATAACCCGGGATATTTACTCTTCTGAGAATATCAACCGTTTTCTTTTTATACCAGTCTGCCGTTAACGTAAAATTGTTGAATAACTTTAAATCTGCTGCAATATTCAGCTGGCTGGTCTGTTCCCATTTAAGGTTAGGATTTTCCATTGTACTCGGCGCATATCCGATAATAATATTATTTCCGGAATTGGTATAATTGCTTCCTGAAACCATGAAACTGGCATATTGAAAGTTGGACATTTCGTCATTTCCTAATACTCCGTAACCACCTCTCAGTTTCAAATTATTAATGACTTTATTTTCCGGCCAGAAGTTCTCTTTATGGACATTCCACCCTAACGATAAAGAAGGGAATGTTCCCCAGTGCTTATTGGTAGCAAATTTTGATGATCCGTCTCTACGAATGGTACCTGTAAATAAATATTTATCGGCATAATCATAAATAATCCTCCCAAAATAAGATGCTTTACGGGTCTGAATTCCGTCCCACCCTGTTGCCGTAATATCATCCTGGGGAATCGTAAAATTGAAAGAGGCATCCTGCCAACGGTCAACAGGTAAATTGGTATATGTCAGGCTTGTACCTCCTGCAATATTGTACCGATAAACTCCCTGTCCTACCAATATACTGAAGTTGTGGTCTCCGATTTTATTCTGATAGGTCAACGTATTTTCCATACTCCACTCGAATTTATTTTCATCCACTTTATTCAGGCTGTTGAAGCTTGTATTGTTGTAATTGGGACTTAAATAATATTTCGGAGTAAAAGCCCGGCTTCCCCAATATGATTTTTTACCATTCAGGCTTGATTTAAAGGTAAAGTTTTTAAGAAACTTAAGTTCCGCAAAAACATTCCCTACAAAATCATCAGACCAGCTGTAATTTCCCTGCTGGATGTGGCGGAAAGCCTTTGGATTCGTCATTTCGTTATTCACATAACGGGAAATTCCATAAGGATTACCATTGGGGTCACGAATGATATAAGGATTGGTATAACCGCTTGGATCTACTGCAGACCAGTCTGTTACCACCACCGGAGTTGTGGGATCCAGATTCACTGCAGAAGCTAAAGGGCCTCCAAACTCTTCGTTAGCACTGATTCCCTGAGACTTGGTATGCGTATAGGCAAATGTCTGTCCTATGGTCAAATAATCTGTTACTTTATGGCTGGAATTGAATCTGGCATTGATCCTTTTGTAATAGGAAATGTCGCTCATTACAATACCTTTCTGATCAAAATATCCGAAGGATGTGTAGTAACTTGACTTATCATTCCCACCTGTAATACTTACTTCATGGGAAGATTTTTCCCCTGTTCCGAAAATGGTATCCTGCCAGTTGGTCCCTTGTCCCAATGATTGCGGGTTTGAAAATCTCGGTGCACCTCCGTCATTTACCAAACCCTCATTGATGATCTGTGCATATTGGGAAGCATTCAGAAGATCCAGTTTTTTAGCCGTATTTGAAACTCCGAAAAAACCATTATAAGAAAGACTCAGCTTACCTTTTTTCCCTTTTTTGGTTGTCACAAGAATTACTCCTTTTGCCGCAGAAACTCCATAAATTGCTGATGAAGCTCCGTCCTTCAGGACTTCGATACTTTCAATATCCGACTGATTAAGCCAGCCGATATTGTCTACCACAATACCATCGACCACCCACAGAGGGCTGTTACTTCCTGCCCCGAAACTGGTAATACCTCTCACACGCACTGTTGCCGGCGCTCCCGGCTGCCCGGAATTCGTCACTACAGAAACCCCTGCAGCTCTACCCTGCAATACCTGCTCCGGTTTACCGGCCGGAATGTTTTCGATGTCACTGGCCTTAATACTTGCTATAGCTCCGGTGACGTTACTCTTCTTCTGAGTACCATACCCGATCACTACAATCTCGTCTATTTTATTCTCTTTAGAAAGCGTGTCCTTCACCTTGGTCTGGGCACTGAAGTTGGCCGTAAAATAGAGGACAGCCACCAATCCTAAGCTTCTTGATATTCTTACATTCATATACAGTTATTGTTTAATTCTCAAAATGAGACAATAAAAATATATTTTTTTCATATAATTAACATTACATTCACAAATATTTTAATTTTTCTTTTATTTTTAAGGGTTAGAAGCCCTATCTTCGCATTAATATTTCATAAAAAATCAGAAAAAACTAAAAAAATACATCCCCAAAATGACCGCCAAGCTTTCCCGTATTTCACTTCCCCTTAAACTCACTTTTCTGATTTTTTCAATGGTTTTAAATTGTATGGGACTTATTATTCTGCAGCTTTCAGAAGCTAAAATAACCTATACCGAACTGGGATTGCTGGAATCATTTAAAGATTTGCCCATTGCCTTTATCTCTCTTTTTGCAGTAAGTTTCATCAATAAGACCGGAACTAAGAAAGCATTGATTCTGGCCTTGACGATCGTTGGATTTTGTTGCTGTCTACTGCCTTTTATTGCTCATTTTTGGTTTTATAAGGTTTGGTTTGCCATTATAGGAGCCTGTTTTGCCATTGGTAAAATTTGTGTCTTCGGGATTATCAGGAATAATATTTCGGATGAAAAAGCGCTGGCCAAAACGATGAGCAGTGTGGAGGCTTCATTTATGATCGGAATTTTTGTGGTGAACACAGGATTTGGCTGGCTGATTTCCAGTCGGTATTCTGAATGCTGGAAATTTGGTTTTTTGATGATTGCTGTTGTGTCTGCGGTTACCATATTTCTTTTGTCAAAATCTGAAATTTCTGAGTCGCAACCTCTGGAAAATAAAACTATATTTTCTGAATTATCAGGCTTTATGACTCCCGGAGTTGTACTGTTTCTGGCTGTCATCTTTTGTATTGTTTTTGTGGAACAGGGATTTAATTCCTGGCTGCCGTCTTTTTATAAAAACCATTTGAAAGTCAATTCATTCTTTGCTCTTCAGGCCACATCGTTTCTTGCTATATTTTCTTATGCAGGAAGAACCTTCACTGCTAATATTATCCGTAGATTTCCTTTACAAGGTTATTATATTTCGTGTATGGTTTTCATCATCTTTGTATTGGGTGTTATTTTGGGGATACAGTATTTCGGGGCTGAAGATTCAGGATTAATCCTTTTTTTGTTTCCGGTAGTTGGCCTGTTTTTATCTCCGCTCTACCCTGTCATCAATTCAAAAATGATTGCACAGGTTGGTAAGGATAAGGTTAACCTTTTTACTTCGCTTATCGTGATTTTTTCATCATTAGGCAGCTCAGTAAGTTCTATTATCATGTCTGTATTATTTGGGAAGCAACTTTTGAATTTTTATCCGTTATATATTTTAACATCTGTAATTCTTCTTTTTGTGATTAGTTTGATATATTTTAGCATCACAAAAAGAAAATTTAGAAAATAGTTTTATTTTTACAACCATGAAAATCAAAGACACAAAAAGTAAAGAAACACTTCAGGAACTGATAGACACCAAAGATTTTGTTGCCCACATATCAGTAGACTGTACCATATTCGGGTTTCATAACAATATTTTGAAAGTACTCCTTTTAAAGTATCATGACCTGGACTTATGGTCGCTTCCTGGCGGGTTTGTTTTCAACGATGAAGATCTTCGGGAGGCCGCAGAAAGAGTTTTATACGAAAGAACTCACCTGAAAGATTTGTTTTTAAAGCAATTTCATACATTTGGAAGAATAGACCGTACCGAAAACAATGTACATCAGATCCTTTTGAAAAACAAAGGAATAGAAGTTCCTGAAGATCACTGGATTTTTCAGAGATTCGTAACGGTGGGATATTGCAGTCTTATCGATTTTTCGATGGCGAATACTTTTCCTGACGCTTTTAATGAAAGCTGTGAATGGTTTGAAGTCAGCAAACTTCCAAAGATGGCTTTTGATCATGACAGAATTATAGAAACAGGTCTGGAATACCTGAGAATGAATATCAATACTGAAGTGGCAGCCAGTAATTTACTGCCAGAAAAATTTACCATGAAAGATCTTCAGTTGTTGTATGAGACGATCTTAGGCCAGAAATTCAGAAGAAACAACTTTCAGAGGAAGATTTTAAGCCTTAACATTCTGGACAGGCTGGAAAAACTTTATGATGGCTCAGCCAACAAAGCTCCTTATCTGTATAAATTCAAAAGCAAGGTTCATAATGCTACCCATCAGTATCCTATATCAAATGATGAGGAGGCTTAAAAGTGAGCATTTCACACTAAAAAGGAATAAAAACCCCTTATATCACTGAAAACCAACCGCAAGATAAGTTTTCAAAAAAACTTTCAGAACACCACGAAAAATGTTATTTTTAACAAAATCAAAAAATCATGTCATATTATCCTCTTACAAGCATCCCTGATTATTACGGAATTGATGCTTTACTTACTGAAGAACACAAACTGATCCGCCAATCTGTAAGAGACTGGGTTGAAAGTTTTGTAATGCCGCAGATTGACCAGGCAGCCCAAAATCATACGGATCTTCCAGGTCTTATGAGAGAATTGGGTAAAATCGGGGCACTAGGTCCTTATATCCCTGTTGAGTATGGTGGTTCAGGATTAGACCAGATTTCTTACGGTCTGATTATGCAGGAGTTGGAAAGAGGAGATTCTGCAGTACGTTCTGCGGCTTCAGTACAGAGCTCTTTGGTGATGTTCCCGATCAACGAATTCGGTTCTGAAGAACAGAAAAAGAAATATCTTCCAAAGCTTGCTGCAGGAGAAATGATCGGATCTTTTGGATTAACTGAGCCCAACCATGGTTCTGATCCTGGTTCTATGGAGACATATTTTAAAGATATGGGAGATCATTATCTTCTGAATGGTGCTAAAATGTGGATCACCAACTCTCCTCTTTGCGATATTGCTGTAGTATGGGCAAAAAATGAAGAAGGAAAAGTGCAGGGATTAATTGTTGAAAGAGGTATGGAAGGGTTTACCACTCCGGAGACTCACAATAAATGGAGCTTACGAGCTTCCAAAACAGGAGAGCTGGTATTCAATGATGTAAAAGTTCCGAAAGAGAACCTTCTTCCGGGAGTTACAGGAATGAAAGGGCCTTTATCCTGTTTGAATTCTGCAAGATATGGAATTTCATGGGGAGTGATCGGTGCAGCGATCGATTGTTATTGTACTGCCGTTCAGTATTCCAAAGAGAGAAAACAGTTTGGAAAACCAATCGGATCCTTCCAGCTTCAGCAGAAAAAGCTTGCTGAATTCTTAACGGAAATTACCAAAGCTCAGTTACTATGCCTTCAACTCGGAAACCTTAAGAATGATCACAAAGCTAGTCCGGCTCAAATTTCTATGGCCAAGCGTAACAACGTGAAAATGGCTATTGACATTGCACGCGAGTCGAGACAAATTCTCGGAGGTATGGGAATCATGGGTGAATTCCCAATGATGAGACATGCTGCCAATCTGGAGTCAGTAATTACTTATGAGGGTACTCATGACGTTCATTTGTTAATCACCGGTTTAGATATTACAGGAATTAACGCCTTTTAACTCAAACTAATATAGATAAAAAGAGTCTGGTCATGTGATCGGACTCTTTTATTTTATTCACTTTCCTGAGAAATTATATTCAGTGAATAATTATTAATATGATAATATTCTTCAACTTTCATTAAAAATATTATCTTGAAGTCATCAAAAGGATGACAATATGAGAAAAATTACATTTTTTTTACTAAGTATTACAGCTCCATTTTACCTTGCACAGCAGGCAGGAGACCTTGTAAGTGCAGAACAAAAACTAGATCTGACGCCACAGGGAGTAGCTAATTTTATTGCCAATAATCTGGGT
Organism: Chryseobacterium indologenes; assembly: GCA_016025055.1. Lineage (NCBI taxonomy): Bacteria > Pseudomonadati > Bacteroidota > Flavobacteriia > Flavobacteriales > Weeksellaceae > Chryseobacterium > Chryseobacterium indologenes. The sequence goes on along the minus strand of CP065590.1, from coordinate 3,795,402 downwards.
GAACAAAATGCTCCGGATTTTGTAAGCTACCTGAATAGTTTTAATATCGGTTTAAAAGGATATAAAATAACTTATTACACCAAAAATGAGAACAATATCCTTGTAAAAGCAACCGGCTTACTTATGTTTCCCAATGTAGGTTATAAACTGTCGACCGTAGTATCTGATCACGGAACAACCGATAGCAGAAATAACGTTCCTTCCAATTTTAAGGGAGCTCTAACTGCCGGTTTCGTTGTTGAGCTTTCTTATGTCCTCAATGGTTATATTCTCATGGCTCCTGACTATGTTGGAATGGGAACAGGAGAAGGCGTTCACCCTTATGTAGATTATGCTACTGAAGCCGGTGCTACCATTGATTTTGTAACTGCTGCCAATAAAGTTTTAGCCCAGCAGGGAGTAAAAAGGTATGATGAATATTTCCTGACCGGCTATTCCCAAGGGGCTCATGCTGCTATGTCGACGATCAAAATGCTGAATACTGCGAATCCTACCCATCTCAAATTCAAATATGCTTATATGGGCGACGGACCGTATGACATGTCAGAAACCACCTTAAAAAAAGGGGTCTTAGAGAAAGATATTTATCCGTTTACCGCTTTCCTGGCCAATGTTCTTCATAGTTGTAATAATACAGGATTCAGAACATACAACAATAATATTTCAGAAGTTATTTCCGCAGAATATTTGGACCGCTATACCTATCATGTTGTTCAGGATAACGGGGGGCTGTTGTGGGGCCCAGTCATATGGAGAAAGCTTTTTACCAATATCTTTATCAATGAAGTGACCAACAATCAAAATCATGTGTTCAGACAATGCCTGCAACCCAAGGATGTATACAACTGGTACAATAAAACCCCGATGACTCTCGGGCATTCGACAGTTGATCTGGCTATTCCCCCGGAAAATACTTCTAAAACAATTGATGTGCAACGAGGATATTATCCGTGGTGGGATCTGAACAAATATAAACTCGAGGCTTTTTATTGGGGACCTTTAGGTCATGTGGGAGGCATTGTACCGTTTGTGCTGGCTTCCAATGCAAAATTCAATAGCTTAAGGAGTGGCGGCCTTCTCAATCAATGGGCGATTGCGGGATCTATTTTTGGAAAGAAAGCATCTGATGTATCTTCAGAGATCAATCCTTTATCTTCTTCCCAGATTAAGCCCGACCTTGGAAATATGCAGTTAGTGGAAATTACAGATTTCAATAAAGAAAAGGCAGCCGGAAGATCTGCTGTTGACCGAAATTTATCTGCTTTGAAAGATGGAGTTTATCTGCTTAAAGTTACGGAGAACAATGAAAATAAAATGATTCCGTACATCAAAAGTACTCCGACAGTCATTGAGGAGAAAGAAATCGTACAATCCGAAAATAATGATCTTTTAAAATTAAAAATTGATCAGGAGGAGCTTTCAGCCATCAACATTTTTGATCAGAACAAAAATTTACGGGCTAGTATTTCAAAGGAAAAATATCTGGAAACAGGAGGAATTGATCTGAAATCGATTGATCATCAAACATATACATTCGAAGTGGTGACTCCGTTTTATAATCTTCAGTTTAATAAAGCTGTGGGTACTCTGTCTCCGGAAAACAATGCAGATATTTTTGCACAAAATCATCAGATCAAGGCAAAGGCAGCCAACGGTATTAAAAACATTAGCATCTACAGCATTTCAGGAGTGTTGGTACGCCAACATGAAGTGAATAAGGACCAGTTTGAATCAGGAAACTTAGACTCAGGAATTTATGTAGTTCAAATGATTTTAAACAATGGTAAAACAATTAATAAAAAGGTAAAACTTTAGACCTTAATCCATCTTCATATAAATCATTTCAAGTTAATTTTGGGCACTCCGTTACTGGGAGTGCTTTTTTGTTACGGGTTTGCTCCACAAAATAACTCTAAAAAATTAAATTGGAAATAAATCGACAACCAAAACAAAGAAAGGCAAAAAAAACCATTGATAACGAACATTTTACAAACATTAAAACTGCTTCACACCATTTAATATTTCAATCTTGATACACAGATTTAAACTGATTTTTATCAACTATTTTAAATTATTCTAAATAAAATTAGATATCTATTCCCAGGGCTCCTAATTTTGCCGAAAGAATAATGCACGATGGCAGACCATGCTCAATACCTTCCCTCCAGATCTCAATTTTTTACTTTTTTATTTTTCTTTATTGCACTGACGACCGTTAATTCTCAGGAAAGATCCGTATCTGTTTTCATTGAAGTACAGGATTCCCACTCCGGCCCCCTTAAAGATTATGAAATCTTTCTTTCGTCCGGCAAGAAGAAGTATTCGATCCTTTCCAATGAAAAAGGGTTTGCAGCAGTACATCTTAGTCCGGGAGAATATGCCATAGAAATACGTAAAAAGGTAATGTTCAATATTCCGGAAAGATACAGGTTACCCAACCTGATACTTTTAAGTTTTCCCTTAAGGAGAATGTGAATAATATTGAAGAAGTGATTATTACGGCAAAAGAAAGCAAAGGATTGACCTCATCATCTGTTATCAGTCAACGTGCGATGCAGCATTTACAGCCTTCCAGTTTCACTGACCTTCTGGAATTGTTACCGGGTGGAAGATCCACAGACCCAGTCATGAATCAGGTCAATAAAATAAGCCTTCGGGAAACAGGAAATCCCGGCAGCGATTACAATACGTCTGCCATGGGAACGACCTTTCTGGTTGACGGTGCGCCTTTAAATTCGGGAGCCAACCTTCAATATACCTATGATTTTACAGATAAGACCAATACCGGTTTAAAAAGGAGATTGAACATCACAAGCGGTGTAGATATGCGCAGTATTTCAACGGATCAGATCGAAAAAGTAGAAATTCTTCGAGGAATTCCTTCTGTAAGGTACGGAAATCTTACTTCGGGAATTGTGAAGATCACCAATAAATCAGGACAAACCAGATGGAATGCAAGATTTAAAGCAGATGGTTACAGTAAACTTTTTGCAGTAAACAAGGGTTTTGAAAATAAAGATAAAGACCTGAAAATCAACCTCGGCATTGATTATTTAAATGCTAAATCTGATCCAAGGGACCGATTGGAAAATTACAAGAGAATCACAACAAATTTTGCTTTGGTTAAAGAAAAGAAACATGATCATGGAAATTCCAGATGGCAAGCCAATCTTAGCTACACAGGTTCTCTGGACGGATCAAAATCTGATCCCGATATAGATTTGTCAGAGCTCAATTCATATGAAGTCAATAATCACCTCTTCAGTCTTTCCAACCTTTTCACCTACACCAAAAATGAGCCTTCATTTTACAGATCAACGGAAGTTCAGGCTACCATCAATCAAAGGTTGGATAAAATAAAACAGACGAAATTCATCCAGCTGGAAAATGCCACTGCTTTCCCTTTATCAAGAACGGAAGGAGAATATGACGGCTATTATCCGGAAGCACGCTATATTTCTGATTATATCGTGGATGGAAAACCTTTGGATCTGTTCGTTAAAATGATCAATACCTTCCGGTTTACCGTTACATCAGTAAAAACAGAGATCAATACAGGGTTTGACTGGCAACTGAGTAAAAACTGGGGACAAGGGCAATTATTTGACATCTACAAACCTATTGACCCCAAATCTACGTTCAGGCCAAGAGCATATCGTGATATTCCCGCTTACAGTACTGGAGCGGCCTTCCTCGAGACCATAAGCGCTGCAGATATAGGAAAGCATACGCTTACATTAGCTCTCGGACTACGGGGTAATTCTATGATGAATATCCCTTCCTATTTCAAAATGCATGGAAAAGTGTATGCAGATCCGCGGGTCAATCTTCAATGGAACCTTCCTTCATTTACCCTTCTGAATCAAAAGTCACAACTTGCACTGACCCTTGGTTATGGTAAACAAAGTTTATTCCCTGACCTCAATCTTTTATATCCTGAACTTATTTACAAAGATGTTCAGCAACTTAATTATTTTCATGACAATCCCAATTACAGAAGAGTCAATTATAAAACGATGATCTACAACCCACAGAATCCTGAAATAGAACCTGCCGTGAATGAAAAATTTGAAGCAAGATTAGATTTCAACCTGGGATTACATCAGTTGTCAGTCACTGTTTTTAAGGAAAATATGAACAATGCATTCCGTTCCATGAACGAATATGCGGTGTATCAGTACAAAAAATACGATACATCAGGGCTTGATCATGGCAGCATAACTTCTCCGCCGGATGTCGATGCACTTCCCTATCAGAATATTAACGAAAACTTCATCTATTCTGCTCAACGAAACGGCAGTACCATTGATAAGGAAGGAATAGAATTTCAGTATTCTTCAAACAGAATTCCGAAAATCAATACCCGTTTTACCCTGAACGGAGCATGGTTCAAAACCCGGTACGGAAATAGCCTTCCCGTATACAGAGGTCATGATATATCTATCAACGGAAAACCTTATCCTTATCTCGGGCTGTATGATGGAATGGAACCCAACTCTGTAAACGAAGTTCTGAATACCAATCTGATGCTGGACACTTACATCCCAAAGCTGGACCTGATTTTTTCTTCCTCTTTTCAGTTTTCGTGGTATTCTATGAGAAAACTCGATCCCATGAGCGGTGTACCGAGTCATTATGTGGATCCCAACGGTAATATTTATCCTTTCCATCCTGAGACCGCGAAGGGAACTCTTCTTGAAAGATTGATCATCGCTCAGAATAATGATCTGTACAATGCCTCGAGAAGACCTATGGAAATGAATCTTAACCTCAAGGTAACAAAAAGCTTCCGGAATAAAGCAGTTGTAATTTCAATGTTCGCAAACAGGCTGTTCAGTTACTATGCGCCTTACAATATCAATGGGTTTACCATCAACAGGAAGGGCGCTCATGATCCTTATTTCGGGATGGAAATCAATTTCAATTTATAACAATTTAAATTTTATACGTTATGTTAAAACATTTATTAAGAACACTATTAGTATTGTGTGCTGTCGTCAGTCTTGCAGCATGTTCATCTGATTCCGACGCACCGGAATCTCAGGCACAAACCACCCTGCAACTGGAATTTAAACTGACTCCCGACAATATTCAGGTTAAAGAATATAAGCACCTTAAGATCAGCTTTAAAGAACTGAACAGCGGGTTTAGTACCAGCCGGGAACTTACCAATACCAATGTATTGAAAACTGTTCTTCCTACGGGAACTTATACCATTTCAGTGGAAGGAAGCATTGTATATTCTGATGATTCGGGAACCATTGAAGGTAAAGTGGGAGGTCTGCAGACCGGTGTCGTTGTCAATGGTAATGAACAAACTAAGACCGTGGCTATTTCATTGAAAGCGGGAAGTGGGGATCTGATCCTGGAAGAAGTATTTTTTACAGGAACAAAAACACCGCAGGGAGCTATGTACTTCGGTGATCAATACTTTAAAATTACCAATAATACAGATCAGATTTTATACGCTGACGGAATGTTGTTGATTCAATCAAGTTTTATGACGAATGAGAAACAGGATTACAGCCCCAATATTATGACGACTACCTTTTCTGCCGGGGCAATCATCAAAATTCCGGGAACGGGACAGACATATCCGGTAAAACCGGGAGAATCTATTATCATTGCTGAAGATGCGATCAACCATAAAGAATTCAATCCGTCGTCCATCAACCTTTCACAGGCTGATTTCCAGATATTCAAGGAAGATTCTGATGATATCGACAATCCTTTAGTTCCAAAAATGATGAATGTCTTTGAAAAAATGGTCATTCATACGCAGGGATATTACGCCTACGCTTTGGCCCGCATGCCTCAGGGAATGACCAATGAGGCGTTGATCAGCCAGAATACATACACTTATACTTACAATCTTACATTTGGAGGTGATGTCTATCCTATGGACGGAACTGCGGTTAAAATTCCCAATGAATGGATCACTGACGCTGTCAACCTAAGCGTACAGGATTCTTTTCAATGGCTGGTAACCTCTCCTTCCCTGGATATGGGCTGGACTTCCGTGGCTTCTTTTGACGGCGATAAAAACCGTTTTGGAAAAGCTGTCCGCAGAAAAGTGATCGGAAAAACAGCAGAAGGCAAAAACATCTTAAAAGACACCCATAATTCTACAGTAGATTTTGAGCATGGTGTAAAACCTTCATTATTCAATTAAATGAAATATTTCCTACCCGTCTCTGCTCTTTTGTCATTCATAACCTCATCCCTTCATGCACAGATCAATGACGGCATCATTGAGAAAGTACATGAGGAATATAGCTGCGAACGGCTGTTTAAAGATAAGGTTACGGTAAATCCCTCCAACACTCTGGGAGCCAGAAAATACAGTATCACCACATTCAGCCTGTTTTCAAAAAAATAATGATACGCCTAACGAGATTCAGCAAAAAGGAAAAGGAAGTAATTTGTGGGGTGCGGAGGCCCGTACCCTGCAAATTCTAAATCCTGAAACAGTAGTTTGGGGTCATGCATCCTATTCTCAAGGTAAAAATAAAAGGGTAATATGGAATGAGAATGCCGATTATGACCTCATCTACCCTTACGTAGCCGCAGACAGTGTGGGAGGTGATCTTAGGTTTGAGAATTATATATTTTCAGGAGGATATTCAAAGGCATTACACTCTTTCACCGTTGGGATTACCGGGAACTACAAGGCGAGTCTAAGCTATCGTGATGTGGATCCAAGGCCTAAAAATACAACGGCCAGTTTCTCCCTAGCTTTGGGAGCCAATGCTTTGGTGTTTCAAAAATTTAAGGTCGGAGCTTCCCTGAATGCAGAAAAATATACGCAGAAGCACTACCTGAGCTTTGTCAGCAATCAAGGCTTCCCGATGATATACAATATGAGCGGATTGGGCAATTATAATGAATTGCTTTCCGGAAAGCTTCGGCAGGCCTATTATGAAGGCTGGTCATACGGAGCTGAGCTCCAGTTATTTGAAGCCGAAAACAGAAACTGGTATCTTTCAGCCGGAATCAGAAAATTCAGTCTCGACAAACTTCTTACCGAGTATGCGGATCTGAATGCGTCAAAAATTAATGAACAGCAGCTTACTTTTTCAGCAGGAAAATTTTTTAAGCAAAATAAGATATCCTGGGGCCTTTTTCTGGATGGAAGCCATACTGAAAGAAAGGGAACCGAGAATCTTTTTTAAATGAAAATTCAAGGAATTATATCCGGATAGGCTCTGTAGAAAGATACAACCACCAGATAACGAACGGGATTTTTAAAGGACTTCTCCAGATGGAAAACGCTCATGTAAAATCATCTTTATTGCCTTTTGTAGGCTTTATACGGGAAAATGAAAAGTACAACAATCCGTATTCAAGTATTGCCCTCAATAAACTTATGTATGGCGCAGACTACCAATGGCTGAAGACCTTTGACAGCAATCTTGCTCTTTCGGTTTCTCTTGGTGTTTCTGTAACGGATGTATATAAGAAAAATGCGGTTTTTAATAATTCCGGTAAAGCATCCATTAATCAGATGCTGCAGGAAAATTATCACTATCAGTCATCAGACTTTTGGCAGGCTAAGCTTGACATTAATTTTCATTTCAACTTTCCGGTTATAAAGAATGCGTATGTAGGAGGAAAAATGATGTACAGCAACTTTAACAATAGCAGTAATATGCTGTTTTCAGCCACCATAGGAGGCATTTTTTAAATTAAAAAACATGAAATTTTCAGATCTTAAATTACTATTACTACTCGGAGTCATCAGTCTTTTTTTCATGCAACACACCATACAAAAATACAGTGTTGATTATGGAGAAGTAGTGGAACAGTATAAAAAGCCAATAAAATACTGGCCTGAACCTTCAATAGACTCCGGTATCAGCTGGAAAGAATTTGAAGCTATAGATTGGGACTCCAATTACTATGATACCCAGGAGCTTCCTGAAGTAATGCTGGGAAAAAAGCTGTTTTTTGACCCTAAATTATCCTCATCAAGTCAGATTTCCTGTAGCAGTTGCCATAATCCTGAACTGGGCTGGAGTGACGGACAGGAAGTTGCTTTGGGAAATGACCATCTGCAGGGGAAAAGAAATACACAGTCTCTTTACAATATCGCAGAAAGAAAATCATTCTTCTGGGACGGCAGATCCAAAACCCTTGAAGAACAGCTAATAGGCCCGATCTCTGCCCACAATGAAATGAATATGAAACCGGAAAAGCTAGGCGGAAAACTGTCAAAAATTAAGGAATACAGACAGCTTTTTAAAGACGTGTACCACACCAATAAGATTACATTCGACAAAATCGCCAGTGCATTAGCTACCTTTCAAAGAACTATTCGAAGCCAGCCCAGCAAGCTGGATAAATTTATCGGAGGAGATTATAAAGCAATGAGTGACAAAGAAATTTATGGGATGCACTTATTCCGTACCAAAGCAAGATGTATGAATTGCCATTACGGGAAGTATCTTAGCGATGAATCCTTCCACAATATCGGACTTACCTATTATAAGCGTGAATATGAAGACCTTGGATTGTATCATATAACAAAAAACTCTAAGGATGTCGGGAAATTCAAAACCCCTTCTCTCAGAGACCTTATGTATACCGCACCATGGATGCACAACGGGTTGATGGATGATATGCATGGTATTGTCAATTTGTACAACAGCGGCATGCAGATGATCAATCCTGCTCCTGAAGAAAAAAAGGCGGATCCCAACTTTCCGGTAACCGATCCGCTGATGAAACCTTTACACCTGAATGAGCAGGAAACGGATGCCATTGTCGCATTTTTAAAAAGTATGTCCGGAAGCTATTATAAAATGCCACGACCGGAAATTCCCAGGAAATAAATGAACATGGGCTGGAGGCCGGCAGTCGCTATCAGAAAAAAAACATCGGGAAGTCATTTTTACTCATTATTTCAATTAAGATATTCTCCTACTTTGAAAGACTTCCCTTTTTCCGGCTTTCCTACTCCAGACCTGTTTCCGAATTAATCTTCCTGTAACTGACACTATCATCCATCCTTTGCTTATCTTTTAAAACTTCCTGCTTTAAACTTCCCTTCTTGGTTAAAATTTAAATCCGACACTAAAATATATCCTCCAGAAGTTAAGGAAATCATTCCGGGATATATTCATGCTGATAGGTCCTAATAAAGATTCATACCCCAGATTAGCACCATACCCCAAGATATTAAAGTTATTTTTAAACGGGGAAAGGTCATCACTTACTACACTATACTGCAAAGAAGGGGTAAGATAAAGCCTTTTCATAATTCTGTATTGGAAAGACACTCCTGCTTTAGCGACAGAGGTTACAGGAAGCTCTTTTTGACGAAGCCCGTTAAACTCCGGATTTAGTAAATCATAGTTATATTCGCTTCCGCCAAGATTATATTTCTGATTCAAAAACAGGTAAGGTGTTTCGTCTTTCCCGGAACCGAAATTGGCCCCCAGAAACAGGTTGATTTTTGCAGCCAGCCTTCTGGTTATCGGATGAGCATAATTTTCATTAAGCGTAAATGAAACCAGGTGTTTAGGTTGATAATAATCCGGATCTTTAGGATTCAGGATCGGATATAACTGAGGCTGTACTTTTTCCAGATCATACAATTGATACTGATCTCCGTAATAAAACCTTGTACTTACCTGAAGATGATTTCCTCTGGACGAAAAATATCTTTTGTTCAGATTATTCTGTTCAAATTTTAAAAACGTATTGAAATTACTGTGATTATAAAGCTTTTTGTTGTAAGTATCTGATTTTGCCTGATCTACCTTATCCAGTAAACTATACATCCTCTCAACACTGAATTCTGTTCCGAGAGAAAGGAAAGCATTAGGATTAATGTTATAATTCAATGCAATTTTCCCTGTTATATTTCGGTAGATGTGGTTGGGAAATCTGGCACTGCCGTCTTCTCCGTTGACATCGAGAAATCTAAATGTTAAGTCATTACTCTTCAGGTGAATCATTTTTGCTTCAATATCAAACCACCAACGGTCTCCGGTGCCTAAGAACTGCTGGTATGCAACTCTTGCTTTAAAACGCTCCGAAATATCCACCGTTGCCAAAAATCTGGATCTGTTCAGCAAAATATTCCTGTAGGTATAGTTGACAATAATCCCGACAGATTGTTCCGTATCATAGTGAAGGGCAAGTTTAAAGGCTCCTTTTTTTGCTCTTTTCACAAAAATATTCATGGTAAGCTCATCATTGACGTTGGTGTACGTATAATATACTTTTTCATACTGGCGCATCCCGAATACTCTGTCAATGGCTGCATTTACAGTTTTCACATCATAATACTTCCCTTCCACAAGTTCCAGTTGCCCTTTGATCACCTCAACTTCAGCAGCATCTTTGATAGGGCTTCCATCTTCTTCATTAAAGGTAAATTTTGTAGTGGGTAGCTTTACTTCTTCAATCATTGTATGATCGTAGGTAATTCCCAATTTACGCTGGGCTTCAGCCAACGCTATGAACTCAGGAAGGTGTTTCTTTGCCTCTTGTTCTCCGATCTTGATGATTCTTCTGTATTTGGCAAAATCTTTCGTTGTAATATCCCCCAGAGGGTCTACAAAATCCACCATAATGTCTGATAAAGCTTTTTGATGTTTAAAATCCTCCACAGAGCGGATGGCATGGGTCTGGTAAATCATTTTCATTGGATTTTCCATCTCCTTCTTGGTAAAAAGTCTGAAACCGGTGTAGCCTCCGATCACAAAATCGGCACCCATCTGCTGCACTTCATGGGCCGGAAAGTTCCGATCTAACCCTCCGTCTACCAGGAGTTTTCCATCGATATAAACAGGAGCAAAGGCTGCCGGTATTGCTAATGTAGCACGGATCGCCAGCGGTAAAGAGCCTTTTTCTGCATAATCAATCCACCGTTTTCAATATCGGAAGAGGTGAGCTCAACAGGAATACGTAGCTTACTGAAATCATTGATATGTTTTGCATTAAAGGTAAGCGTGTTCAACACCTCTCCCATATATTGTCCCTCGATGTAAGAACTGGGAAGCGTTGGTATTCCCTTTACGACGGGAAATTCCAGAATATATTTGTCATACTCGTCTTTTTCACTGATATTGACTTTGCTGTAAGGAACTTTATTACTGAGAATCCTGTTCCAGTCAACTTTATAAACTGTTTGTTTAAGCTGATCGGCATTATATCCCATAGCATACAATCCCCCTAATATTCCCCCCATACTTGTTCCGGTGATATAATCTACCTTAATTCCCAGGGAATCAATCATTTTTAAAATACCGATATGCGCAAAGCCTTTGGCACCCCCTCCACTCAACGCAAGGCCAAACTTGGTGTCTTTGGTCACATTTTGGAGTGCGATAGTCAGGGAATCGTTTCTTTGCTGAGATTGGATGGTAAAAGAGAAAACTATAGCTAAGAAGATCAGAAGCTTTTTCATGAGGCAAGCCAGTTTATAAAGTAAAAATTTTACAGTAAATATACGATTATGCCTTAATAATCAAGAAAAAACGCATTTTATTTTCCTGCTGCCGGAAGAAGTTAATAAAAGCCACACCTGGTTACCCACTTGGAATATTGACAAAAAGTATGAATACGGATAGGGTATGAATAATTTTAATATGATTTGATTGTTTCCACAAAATTGATCTCAGGATTTAGAATCTCAAGAATAAGGCTTTTTACAGACCTCATTGCATCATTGATGTCTCCTTTATCAAACTGCAGGGGAACCATTCCCTTTCTGGCATCCGCGAAACTCCATATTCCCGTTTCAATCGGAAAGCCCCAGAATTCCGGTAGATGTTGTACTACATAATGATAAATACAAAGCTGAAGAGCCTGTTTTCTTTCACCGTTATGAAAGTATTCTTCTACATTATCATCATCAATTTTTACATTGAGGTTTTTGATCCTGGCCGTTTTATAATCAATAATCCTTAAGGTTCCGTTGAGCTTATCTATCCGGTCGATAAATCCCAGAAAAGATACTTTATCATTTTCTCCAAGATAAAAATCAATATTTTCGAACCTTCTTTCTATATCGATAATCTCGAGTTTATTTCCCTGTTTCACCAATTCCAGATCGTGATTAAGGACATTTTCAATCACTTTTTTAGCAATCGCTTTATGGATGTAGTTCATCCCTTTTTCATAAAACTCCGGTTGATGCTTAAGCTTTTCAATAGCAATATCTACATATTGATCTATCGCTTTAATCAGATCTCTTAAATCACTTTCTTTTAAAACTTTACCTTTAATCACCTCATACACTTCTTGAAGGGTATAATGAACAAGATTTCCATAGTTCTTTACTGAAAGTTCCTCTTCTATTTCATCCGTCTCGGAAGTGTTCAGAATCTTTGACAGGTAAAAATCGATAGGATTATAGAGGTAACTGGTAAGGTGGGAAGCAGACACTTTCTCTTTCCATTTCAGAAGCCTCTCCTGTACAATTTTTGTTTTGGAAATTTCGATAGGTTTACTTACAATCGGCTCAGATGAATTTTCAATAATCAGATGTTCGATTTCATGAGAACTCTCCATTTCAATCTGGGTAACAAACCTGCTTTTTTCTCCGGTATTCACTCCTGAGCTTAAAGCATTATACAACAAATGGACATTCTTCGCATCCTGGATGAGCCTGTAAAAGTGATAGGCGTAAATGCTGTCATTTTCAAGAAAGGTATGCAGATCAAAAAATCTCCGGATATCAAAAGGTATATATGTGTTTTGTGAGTTTCCTAACGGCAGCTTTCCTTCATTCACGGAAAGCAGAATCACATTTTCAAAATTCAGCAGACGTGTTTCAAGCAATCCCATAATCTGTAAGCCCCGCAAGGGTTCACCCTGAAAATCTATACTTTCGGAATTAATATGCTGATTGATCAGAATTTCCAAGGTCTCCATTCTGATGTCAATATTGTATGGTGTAAGCTGATTTTTAATAATCCTGAAAGCATTCTCAAAGTGAGATATATTCTCGTATTGGATATCGTCTATTTCAAGCCATTTTACGTCCTGGCAAAATGTGATGAGTACATCCAGATAGATACCGGTATTCTCTGCTTTCTGCAGAAGTCTGAAATACGACAGATCACCCAGCAGTTCTTGCAGAAGTTTTTTAGAGATATACACAATATTCCTCTCCTCTACTTTGGTTTTAAAATTATTAATGATGAGCTCATCTTCAGCAGATTTCGGAAGCTCTTCCAGAATAGGAAAAACATCTCTGTAGTAGTACGATGACTTGTTTTTTTCCAGTTGTTTCTGTAAGTAAAACAATCGCTTTACGGCATTGGAAAAAGAGAGGTTTTTCAATGGGAATCCCATTGTGATATTTAAATTTTCCACCCCATGCATCACATCCAGACTGGCAGGCAGCAGGTTTTCATCCAACAATACTACTGCGGTATTGGAATAAGTTTTATTATCAATTTCTTTAAAAATCTCCGGTAAGACCTTGGTTTGTGTGACATTTCCGGAAACTTCGTAAACTTTGATTTTCTTAGGCTGGCTAAAATCATCTTCTATCCACTGAAAAGCCCTGTTATCATCAAATTCTTTCCATGTTTTATGATTTCTGAGGAATTTTCCCGCTTCCTGTCTCTCGTCATCAAAATAATAACGGTCTGCCTGGAAGAAGCACTGGGCTTTATTCCACTGCAACAGACTTCTTACCAGTTTTTCTTCAACAGGTGTAAAGGCGTTGAAGCCACAGAATACAAATTGTTCAGATGTATTTTTAGCAAATTCAGTGATCTTCGCTTTAGCCGTTTCATGAATCATTCCTGAGGTGGCCAGATTTCTCTCCTGTAATTTTTCCTTTAAGGCCGGTAGAAAAACATTCATATTCTGCCAGAAATTAAGAAACTTTTTCCGAGGAACATCGTCATCTTCTTCCCCTAAATCCTGTGCCCATTCTTTGATTCTCTCCTCATCAAACATATACTGCAAAACAGCAATATCACTGTCTGAAAATTTCAGGATATCGTCCCAGTCTTTCTGTAAGGTCGGAAACCACTTTAAAAAATCGGAAAAATCATCCCGTGGAATAAGATTAAGGCTCCTGTAGACATCAAAAGAAAAAAGCCACAACGGAATCCCCTGTATAGGCTGTTTATCAGCAATGGTATTGATCAGCTCCTCTACCGTAAAAAAGTTCGGAAGAAACCCCGAGTAATTGTTTTCTTCCAGAATCTCCCCTGATAAATACGATAGGACGTTTTCCGGGCAGGACAATATTAAACGCAGAAAGATCAGGGTTTTGCGCTAGTAATTCGTGAATGATCTTGTTGAGAAATTTCAAGGGGCTTTGTAACTTTTTAGGTTTTCTAATTCTTCGGAAATAACCGCATTATATTCTGCCTGTTTTTCTTTATCCATCCCATGTCGGGTATCGCGGTCATAAGACATCTGAAAGTTTTTATAATCGCTGTTTATCCCGGTGTAAATTGTTTTAAAAAATTTATCATAATCTCCGGAAGTTTTAATCTTTTCAGCCACTGCTTTTCTGAATTTTCTTACAAACAGTTCTGCAATATCAAAATGCTTCTGTTCATGCACCAGAATATAGTCACTGATTTTTTTCACATCCTTCCAGGATTTATTTTCGGTGAAAATGGCTTTTATTTCAAAAGTAACCGGTGATTTCGGATTGGAAGACTTCACCACCGAATACTCCCAGCCACAATTGGTATAGGCAGCTATATCAACATTGTTTTTTCTGTTGATGGGGCTTTTAAAATTTTCCCAAGTCAGTTTTTGATCTTCTTTCCAGATGATCTTCTGTCCGAACAGAATATTTGTGACCAGTAAACAACAGGCAAAAACCGTTTTCATTATTCTACCACAATTGTTTTCGTAATCCAATTGTCACCACCATTCCAGAATTTCAGAGTATAGGTTCCCCTTTTCTGAGGATTAAAATTAATCTGGTTGACCCCTACATAATTAGCTTGTGTACAAGGCTCATTGGTAATATATTTATAGGCAGTAACGGTTCTGTCAAAATTGGCACCGTATACATAATCATAGCCATAGAAACCCTGGCACTGAGACTGATAGGAAGAATAGGTTTTTATATGCTGTATTCCTAAAACATTCATCGTATCATTCACCAGCTTTACACTGTCTATTTTGACTTTGCCGATGGATTGCACGGTACCATAATCATCAGATTTACACGAAACTAAAAATCCTCCAAACAACACTATGGAAAACCCAATATTTAAAAGCTTTTTCATAACCTATAATTTTCTGATTATTAACCATTATTTAGCAAAAATTATTCCTTACTGATGCAAATTTAGGAATTAAAATTACCTTTTGATAAATAAACTACTTTTTTTGTATCAAAGAATTCTTCATCAAAATAGTTTTTGAGGCTGAAAATTTCACATTTTAGTCCGGCAAGCTCTTCCGCAAGGTCTCCGCCCTTTAAATATAAAATCCCATTATGTTTCGGATTAAATTGTTCTTTTTCGAACTTCCCTTTCAGCCATCTTAAAAATTCCGGCATCTGGGTCACCGCTCTGCTGACGATAAAATGGAATTTCTCTTTCAGCTTCTCTGCTCTTCCATGAATAGCAGTCACATTGGTAAGTCCTACCCCTTCCGCCACAGCTTTTACGACACTAATTTTTTTCCCGATGGAATCTATTAAAGTAAATTCAGTGTCAGGGAATAAAATCGCTAATGGAATTCCCGGAAAACCACCACCGGTCCCGATATCCAAGACTTTGGTTCCCGGAGCAAAAGCCATTACTTTCGCAACTCCCAATGAATGTAAAATATGTTTTTCATACAACGATTCCATATCTTTTCTGGAGATAACGTTGATTTTTTCATTCCATTCATTGTACAGTTCCTCCAGTTTTGAGAACTGTTCCAGCTGTTTTTCAGTAAGATCCGGAAAGTATTTTAATAGTAACGATGTAGACATGTGAATTATTATAAAGCGCAAAAATAAGTTTTATTTCTCTTGTATTCAAATCTACTTTTCCAGTGGAAGACCGAAGCCTTCATTATTTTGCAATACCGGGAATCACTGGTACGCTCAGATTCCCTGACTGACTGACCGCTTGTACTGCAAAAATATAGTTATCTTTCGAAAGCGGAATCCTGATCGAAAGCTCTTTTGTCCATATTCTTTTTGCCATACCGGGCTATCTGTTTCACGCGCCAGCACATAATACCCTGAGGGTACTCCTGACTTGGGCTTTTGCCAGTGAAGCGTTGTAGAATTGGTCAGCTGCTTCACATCCATTTCTACCTGCTCTGGTTTTGAAGTGGATTTTGCAAGATTGGCAAGCACTGCAATATTGGCGGCCACATTTTTTTTAAGGTATTTAAAATCAATAAATTCAGGCAGATCCCCAAACTGTTTACCATGTTCTATTCTGATATCCTGATGCTGATGATCATAGTTTTCATAATATTCGGTAAGTCTCACAGAAGGAAAACCGTTATTGACAAAACTGGAATGGTCTCCCCCACGCAAAAACCGGTCGTTTCTGTAAATAAGCTTTACTTCAAGGTCTTTGACATATTGTTCTGAAATCTCTTTGATATACCGTGCCAGTTGTCTGGATTCACTGTCGTTTTCAAAACCGAGGTTTCTGATTGCCATCGCTTTCTGATCAAGATCTTTGTAAGGCAGACCTTCGCTGAAGACACGAAGCGTACGGGTATTCGTTTCTCCTGTTTCTCCGGATTTCGGGTTGCCGATCATATCATTGTTCAGCACGGCTTCGAGCTGTACATTTTCTTTTTTAATTTTTTCTGCCAGCATTTTAGAACCAAGCAGCGATTGTTCTTCACCCGAGAATGCTACGAAGATAATGGAAGCAGGGAATGAAGAGGCACTCAATATTCTTGCAGCTTCTATAACAGCACTTACACCGCTCCCATCATCATTTGCTCCCGGGGCAACGGAAGTTCTGTTCATCACATCTGTTACTCTTGAATCCAGGTGTGCCCCAATCAGAAAAATTCTATTATCATCAGGATCTTTTCCTTTAAGAAAAGCAACAGCATTTCCCAGGTTAACGGCTTTGTCAATACGTTTCCCGTCCGGCTGAAGGTCTTCCTGTTGAAGATACACCTCCATTCTGCCTCCTGATTTTTTTGCATAGTCTTTAAATTTTTTAATAACCCAATTCCTAGCTGCTCCTATACCTTGGTTGGGATCAGTTACCGAACTTAAAGTATGCCTGGTCTGAAAATTCACCAGCTGACCAATGTATGACTTCAGCGAATCTTCATTGACCTGCGACACATATTGCTTCACTTCGTCATCTTTCGTGAGCTTCTGGGAAAATAGAATATAGGGAATGAATAATAAAAATAAGGAATATTTCATAAGCTGAGTCTTAGATGGTTTAAAGATACAAAACCACCCGATGTAAAAGCACTATACTTTTGATATAATCTAATGTAAATTTTCAATACATACTATTCATCTCCCGGAAAGAATACCAGTTTACATTCACCTTATGTTAAAAAAAGTCAAAATCAATTGTAATTTCTGTAAGCACTACCATCTCTTAATTGCATAAAAACCTGATAAAAATCTTTAAACTCTACCTACTTTTATTACCTCCGCAAGGCGTTTTTATTATATATTTGTTAAAATTGAAAAAAAAACATGGATAAACTTTCAGATAGAGTAAAAAGATTAGGATACTCACAAACTTTTGTAATGTCAAACAAGGCCAGAGAAATGAAAGCCAGCGGAATAGATGTCATCAGCCTGACTCTTGGCGAACCGGATTTTGACGTTCCGGACAATATCAAACAGGCAGCTTTCGATGCGATCAACCAAAATTACAGCCACTATTCTCCTGTTCCCGGATTCCTTGAACTGCGTGAGGCCATTGCTTACAAATTGAAAAGAGATAATGATCTGGAGTACAAACCTACTCAAATCTGTGTTTCAAATGGTGCCAAACAGGCTATTTTAAATGTACTGGCAGCTATCATCAATGATGGGGATGAAGTTCTTCTTCCTGCCCCGTATTGGGTAAGCTACGACGAAATGGTAAAAATGATGGGCGGAAATTCTGTAATGCTTCCTACTTCTTATGTTACTGATTTCAAAATAACGGCAGAACAACTGGAAGAAGCGATCACGGATAAAACCAAAGCAATATTATTCAGCTCACCCTGCAACCCGTCCGGAGGTTATTATACATATGACGAATTGAAATCCATTGCTAAAGTCATTGCTAAATATCCTCAGGTGACCATCATCTCTGATGAAATCTATGAATTTATCAACTATGAAACAAAAACCACATCGATTGCCCAATTCCCTGAAGTCTATGAACAGACTGCTGTCATCAACGGAATGTCAAAGGCTTTCGCAATGACAGGATGGAGAATCGGATATTCTGCATGTCCTGAATGGCTGGCAAAAGCCTGCGAAAAAGTACAGGGACAGATGACCAGCGGTGCTAATACCGTAGCTCAGAGAGCTTCTATTACGGCTTTAAAAACCGATCCGGCAGAGTATAAATATATGATCGACGCCTTCAAACAAAGAAGAGACCTTGTATATGAATTGATTCAGGAAATCCCTGGATTCAAAGTGTTGCTTCCTAAAGCAGCGTTCTACTTCTTCCCTGATATCTCCTATTACATCGGAAAAACACTGAATGGTACTGAAATTAAAAATTCGGATGACTTTGCGATGTTTCTTTTAGAAAATGCTCATGTAGGATGCGTAGGAGGTTTCTCCTTCGGAAGTCCTGAATGTATCAGATTCTCCTATGCAGCGTCCGAAGAAGAGCTACGAGAAGCGATGAGACGTATCAAAACCCTGCTGAAACAGTTTAACCAATAATCAGAAAATAAAACACAACAAACAATGAACCTGTTAAAAAAACTAACAATTGCTACCAGCATAGCCGCTGCAAGTTTCATCGGCCATGCTCACGGGCAGGACTTCCAATGGAAAGAAGCTACTGCTAACGGTTACAAATATAAGTATGTGACCAACGACCCTACTTCAGCCAGATATTACACCTTAAAAAACGGGCTAACCGTTATTCTAAGCCCGACGAACAAGGATCCAAGGATACAGACCTATATTGCCACAAAGGCAGGAAGCAAAACTGATCCTGCTGATCACACCGGACTTGCCCACTATCTTGAGCATATGCTTTTTAAAGGGACCAACCAGTTCGGATCTAAAGACTGGGCAAAAGAAAAGCCCCTTCTGGACCAGATTGATGCTCTTTACGAAAAGTACAATCAGACGAAAGACGAAAATAAAAGAAAAGAGATCTACAAGGAAATAGACAAAGTTTCCGGTGAAGCTGCCAAATACGCCATTGCCAATGAATATGACAAAATGCTGTCTGGTATGGGCGCAGATGGAACCAATGCTTTCACATCTTTTGAACAAACGGTATACACGGAAGATATCCCTGCCAATGTTACGGATAAATTCCTTGCAGTACAGGCGGAAAGATTCAGAGAACCTGTATTAAGACTTTTCCATACGGAATTGGAGGCCGTGTACGAAGAAAAAAACAGAGGCCTTGATAACGATCCAAGAAAAGTATACGAAGCCATGTTTGCAGCTATTTTCCCTAATAACAATTACGGAAAACAGACCACGATCGGTACGGTTGAGCATTTGAAAAACCCTTCTTTAAAAGCAATCAGAGAATATTTCAACAATTACTATGTTCCTAATAATATGGGAATTATCATGTCCGGAGATTTCAATCCTGATGAAATGATTGCAAAGATCGACAAGGCTTTTTCTTATATGAAACCTAAAGCTATCCCTGCTTATAATGTCGGCCAGGAAAACGCAATTACAAGTCCGGTTACCAAAGAAGTCTATGGCCCCACCCCTGAAAATATCACCATAGGATTCAGATTCCCCGGTGCTACAACGAAGGATGCCAGACTTCTCAATCTTGTAGGAAGCATGCTTACCAATGGTCAGGCAGGGTTGATCGATCTTGATTTGGTTAAAAAACAAAAATTACTGGCAGCATACGCCTTCCCTTATGTTTTAAAAGATTATTCCGTTTTGTTATTGCAGGGAAATCCTACGGAAGGACAATCTTTGGATCAGGTTAAAACCTTACTTTTACAGGAGATTGACAAATTAAGAAAAGGAGATTTTTCTGACGACCTTATCCAGTCTATTGTTAATAATGAGCGAAAAAAGATTATTCAGGATAATGAAAAATATTCTTCCAGAGCAGGGATATTAATGGATGAATTCACTTCCGAGGTGGATCACAAGACCAACCTGGAATATGTGGAAGAAATTTCAAAACTGACTAAAAAAGATATCATGGATTTTGCTTCCAAATATCTTAAGGATAACAATTATGTAGCGGTTTATAAAAGAAAAGGCGAAGACAAGAGCATTGTAAAAGTTGACAAACCCACTATCACGCCGGTTTCCGTTAACAGAGAAGATCAATCATCTTTCCTGAAGAAAATCGACGAAATGCCTGAAAACCCTATCTCACCGGTCTGGCTCAATTATGATAAAGATATTGCTAAAAATAAATTAGGCGATGTAGATGTACTGTCTGTAAAAAATACAGATAACGCACTCTTCAGAATGTATTATTATTTTGATTCCGGAAAGTGGAATAATAAAATGCTTCCTTTAGCCACTGAATATCTTCAGTACCTGGGAACAAAGGATAAGTCTTCAGAAATCATCAGTAAAGAATTTTATAAGCTTGCTTCAAGCTTCAATGTGAGTGCAGGAAACGAAGAAACCTACGTATCGCTGGAAGGCTTAAATGAAAATTTTGATAAGACCATCAGCTTGTTTGAAGACCTTATCAAAAATTGCCAGGCCGATCAGGCTGCTCTTGATGCCTACAAAGCGAGGATCAAAAAATCCAGAGCTAATGCCAAACAAAATAAAGGCAGTATCATGGCAGGTCTTAGAAGCTATGCACAATATGGTCCCCAGAATCCTTTTAACAATGTTTTAAGTGATGCTGAACTGGATGCCTTAAAAGCAGAAGACCTAGTGAATATCCTTCATGATTTGTTCAATTTCAAACATAAAGTACTGTATTACGGTCCGAAAACAGGAAACGATGTAACGGCCGCCTTAAAGCCTATTCACAAGTTACCGGCAACCCTGAAAGAGCTTCCGAAAACAAAAACATTTACTCAGATCCCAACGGACAAAAACAAAGTATTGTTTGCACATTACGATATGGTACAGGCTGAAGTATTCTGGGTAAGAAACTCTGACCCTTATAATGCTGGAATTACTCCAACTGTAAGTCTATTCAATAATTACTTTGGTGGCGGAATGGGCTCTATTGTATTCCAGACGATCAGAGAATCTAAGGCACTGGCCTACTCCACTTATTCTTATTTTGCCCTTCCGAGCAAGAAAACAGACAAAGATATGATTATGGCTTATGTAGGTACGCAGGCTGATAAATTCAATGAATCTACAGCAGCGATGAATGAGCTTTTAACAACACTTCCAAAATCAGAACAGTTATTTGAAACAGCAAAAAGCGGATTGAAAAAATCAATCGCGTCTGAAAGAATTACCCAGGATGGAATTATCTTTTCTTACCTGAAGTCTCAAAAGCTTGGGAATGATTTTGATATAAGAAAAAATGTATACGAGCAGGCTCCTAAACTATCGTTTGCAGAGATCAATACCTTCCATGAAAAAGAAATGAAGAACAAAAACTTCACATATTGTGTAGTGGCAGCGCAAGATAAAGTAAACGAAGCTGATATACAGAAATTAGGTGAAGTCAAAAATTGAATCTCACCGAAATATTCGGTTATTAAAAATAAGCAAAAAGCCCTGAATTCAGGGCTTTTTATTTAACAACACATCAAAAACAATTATAGATTTTATTTATCAATATTCATTTGATCGATAGATAAATCTTTCTATATTTGCATCAGAAATTTAAATATAAAAACAGAAAATTATGTCTTTAGTAGGAAAAAAATTCCCGAATTTAACAATTGACGCGATGTCTGAAATGGGTGACGATTTAAGAATCAACATCCTTGATGAAGCAGTAAACAACCAGCAAAAAGTTCTTTTATTCTGGTATCCAAAAGATTTCACTTTCGTTTGCCCTACTGAGCTTCATGCATTCCAGGAGGCTTTAGGTGAGTTCGAAAAAAGAAATACTAAAGTAATCGGTGCATCTTGTGATACCAACGAAGTACACTTCGCATGGCTGAACACTCCAAAAGACAATGGAGGTATCGAAGGAGTAACTTACCCACTTTTAGCGGATACTCACAGACAATTGGCAAACACTTTAGGAATTGTAGATCAGGATTTCGAATACAACGAAGAAGGAGAAGAGATTTTCACAGGTTCTAACGTGACTTACAGAGCTACTTACCTTATCGATGAGACCGGAAAAATTTTCCACGAAGCGGTAAACGATATGCCATTAGGAAGAAATGTAAAAGAATTCTTAAGACTAATTGACGCTTACACTCACGTTCAGAAGCACGGTGAAGTATGTCCAGCAAACTGGGAAGAAGGAAAAGATGCTATGAAAGCTGACAGAACTTCTACTGCAGAATACTTAGCTAAGAACTAATTCAACTTAACAATCTAGTAATTTAACAATGTAACAAAGCATCATTGTAACAGTAGATATTTTTATTGGTACATTGATACTATTCAATTGTTACATTGTTAAATTTCAATTCTTAAAATTTATCCTATGTACACAGAATTAACCGAAGATACATTACAGAATATCGTAAATGACAACGAAAAAGTAGTTGTTCAATACGGAGCTACATGGTGCGGAAACTGCAGAATCATGAAGCCTAAATTCAAAAAACTGGCATCTGAAAACGAAGCAATTCCTTTTTTATATGTAGATGCTGAAAAGCTTCCTGAGAGCAGAAAATTAGCAAAAGTAGACAACCTTCCGACTTTCGCCATTTTCAAAAACGGTGAATTGGTAAACCAGGTTCAGTCTAATCAGGCAGAAAGTTTAATTAACCTTTTTAATGAATTAGCATAATGAAATTACCCGTAATCAGACAGTTTTATCAAAATCAGACACCTGAAAATCTTGAGAAAACCTTAGAAGTACTGGAAAGTTTCAGTGAATTCAGAGGAACAAGTGAGGAGGATCTGAACGTAGCAGGAGAATTGATCACAAACATCTGCGGAGCTTTAGAAGTTCACGCTAACGTACAAAACGGGATGAGTGAGAAGGATGCTTTAAACTCTTTTGCCCAAAAAGTTTTGGGATCAATTGACAAGTAATCTTTTGATAAGTTCTCAAAAAATTATAAAACACAATACCTGAGGTTTTTTCCTCATTACTATACTTTTTTCTATTCTTTAAGAATCTTTATTTCAACGCTTAAATGTACTTCGAAGGACCTTAACCGGTCACATGGAGCTGGATGTTGTATGGAAAACTTTAAAGAATACCCTATAAAATCCCGGTGATATTTTCATCAGGATTTTTTTTGTTTTTGATTTAAAACGCGAATATTGCAAATAACATCGATACCTATGCAATCATTCGTATACTCTGTGGTAGAAAATCTATTTAGTCACAAAGCTTAAAACACTTAAGCTGATATTAAGTGTCAGATAAGCTGCTGAAAACTTTATAACAGAATATTCATCATAATTCCCGGCTAAAGCTTATGGATAATATTTTACTAAGTAAACCGGCTAAAAAACACTCCTATTGAATTCTTGTTATTAGTGGGGCCATTAGGCTAATTCGTATTTAAAAAATCATGTATATGTAAAAAAATCCCGATGAAAATATCACCGGGACTATGTGTAAAAGATATCTGTCTGTTAGTTTCTTCTGCTCATCAATATGCTTAGGATGTACCAGAATAAAAGCATAATAGATGCAAAAAGCTGTAATGCAGCTCCTACATACTGGTTGGTACCATACGAGTCTTTTAACTTACTTGTCTGATATAGAATAGTAGCTGAAGCCAGGATCACCATTCCAACCGAAAACCATAATCCAAGGTTAAATCCGAAGATCATTCCTGCTACGATAAGTCCGATAGAAATGAATCCGCCAATAATGATGATATTTCTTAAAAAAGAAAAATCTCTTTTAGAAGTAAATGCAACCCCGGAAATACCGGCAAACATAGCAACCGTTAAAGTTGCAGCCTGGAAGATCACCTCAGTTCCTCCGGTCATATTAACAGCAATAAAAAGCAAAGGCATAAAAATCACTGCTTCCAGAAGAATATAAAATCCTAAGCCAAGGTATTGTGTTGATTTGCTTTGTGAAAGGGACCATTTGGAAGCTAAAATTGAAGCTAACCAGAAAACCCCGATAATCAATAGCCAAATATACCTCTGGCCAAACATCATCGCAATGAGTTGTGGCGGAACTATATTCAATAAGATAGTTTCAACCCCGATAAACGCAAGGATTGATAAAGCAACGTGCAAATACGTTTTCTTGTAAAAATTCGCCTTCTCCACTTCCGAAGAATGAGCGACTAAAACATCTGTCATCATAGTTAATATTTTTTAGTTAATCGAAAATAATTTATTTGTCTTTCTTGGCGGGCAATACTCCGAGAATTTTCCCGTCATCCTCAAATACAGCGCTGATCACTTCTTTCGAAGAAGTCTCTCCTGCATACTTATACTTGATACTCGGATGATTAATTCCATCCATTGTTTTATAGTATCCTGCTTTTAATACCTCAAGTTTTTTACCGGGATCGATACCTGCCTTTACTTTCTTAAGGACATCATCGGTCACAATTTCCTTTACTTTATCTGAAAGCAACCCGTCAATTGTTTTGCGGTCAGAAGCCTGCAAAGCGACAACAAATGCCTGGAAATTATCATTATACAATCCGATTTTCTCCTTGCTGATTGTAGCCTGCTGTTCTTTATTCTGTGGTTTCTCAACTTGCAGACCAACCACTTTCTGGGCAAACATTAATTGTCCTCCGATCACTGCAAGTCCTAAAAATAATTTTTTCATATAATCCATTTTGTTATTAGTTAAATAAGTGAAGGAAGATACGAAAATCAGACCAGTTCCAAAAACTTCATCGTATCCACATTATCTGCATAAGTATCAAGCCCCGGATTCTGAGTCTCTCCAAAGTAAACAGAGTCCGGAATCAACTGATCTTTAGCGACCACACATTGAATATTTTCTTCGTTCCCCGCAATAAAATTTTTCACATCATCCAATGACTCATATCTACTGAAATTAATCACGGAAAGCGGGCTGAATAATTTGTCATCTTCTTTAAGCATTACAAAATTATTATCCCAGAATTTATCCTGATTCAAAAGATACACGGCTCTGTTGTAATCGTAATTATTGGCATATTTGTTATGATTGATGATATCCTGGAATCCCAGAAAGTTTTCAAACAACCTATCGATCACAAAGTCTTTAGGAATAAAAATCCTGGTCACATTTCTACAGCCTAGTCCAAAATACCGGAAGATGTCTTTAGCCAGCAGCTGAAGTTCCTCATCAGTTTCATCCCCTTTCAATACAGCAACAGATGTCCTGTTTTTTCGGATAATACTTAAATGGTTTTTAAAATAATACTCCAGGTATCTCGCTGTATTGTTGCTTCCGGTGGCAATGACCGCATCAAAATTTTCTAATTTCTCTACGAATTCAAATTCTACATTTCCATCAGAAAATTCTTTCCATTTGTTTAACAGGAACGGAATCAGATATTTATCTTTTGAAGATAATTTGATCACAGCTATATGGTTGCTCAACACTACGGCAATCACATCGTGAAACCCAACCAAAGGAATATTTCCGGCCAAAATTAATCCTACTCTCTTGGAAATCTTTGAGATCGAATAATTCTGAAGCCAGTTTTTTATATTCTCTTCAGTCAATAAATCTGCCCACTGCTGCAAGGCAAATTTCTGATTATCAACTGTAAACCATGGATTTTCAATTTCAGATTTCTTTAATAATAATTCAATATTAACATCATCTTCATTCTGATCTTCAATTTTCTTAGCTAAAAAAGCCTGTATATAATCGCTTAACTTAATAAGTCCTAAAACTTGATTTTCGGTATTCATAATTACTTTAAAATTGGGGAATATTTTGTAATTTTGTGCAAATTTAAAAAAAATTAGCGATGGCTATTAAAATAACTGATGAATGCATTAACTGTGGGGCTTGTGAACCTGAATGCCCGAATAATGCAATATATGAAGGAGCCGTAGATTGGAAAGCTTCGGAAGGTACTAGTCTTCAAGGTACTGTAACACTTCCTTCAGGACTTACTGTAGACGCTGATGCACCACAGGAACCGGTGAGCGACGATGTGTATTTCATTGTAACAGATAAATGTACCGAATGTAAAGGATTCCATGAGGAGCCACAATGTGCAGCCGTTTGTCCGGTAGACTGCTGTGTTCCGGATGAAGATCATGTAGAATCAGAAGAAGCTTTACTTAATAAAAAAGCATTCTTACACGGCGAATAAAAAAACACCGTCTCATGCTTTGTGAGGCGGATTTTTTTAACTATAGCTTAATAATTTTAATAGAAAACCTCAATACAGCTGAAAAAACAAAATTTCTTCAGCAACCAAAAAATAAAAATATGAACAAAAAGCACAACTTCAGCGCAGGACCATGTATTTTACCACAGGAAGTATTTGAAAAATCAGCACAGGCAATCCTGGATTTCAATGGTATTGGATTATCCCTTCTTGAAATTTCTCACAGAAGTAAGGATTTCGTTGCCGTAATGGACGAAGCACGTGCAATTGTAAAGAGATTGATGAATCTTGGTGATGATTATGAGGTAATTTATTTAGGAGGCGGTGCAAGCATGCAGTTTGCCATGGTACCTTACAACCTGATGAAAGTTGGTGGAAAAGCCGCTTATCTGGATACGGGCACATGGGCAGCCGGGGCTATTAAAGAAGCAAAAAAACTGGGATC
Organism: Chryseobacterium indologenes; assembly: GCA_016025055.1. Taxonomy (NCBI): domain Bacteria; kingdom Pseudomonadati; phylum Bacteroidota; class Flavobacteriia; order Flavobacteriales; family Weeksellaceae; genus Chryseobacterium; species Chryseobacterium indologenes. The sequence continues at coordinate 3,768,482 of CP065590.1, read as the reverse complement.
AGTAGATGTTGTAGGTTCCTCAAAGGAAGAGAACTATTCTTTTATTCCCAAAGGTTATACAGTGGGTTCAGAATATGACTATTTCCACTGTACTTCCAACAACACGATCTACGGAACCCAGATGAAAACTTTCCCTGAGGTGGATACCCTGATGGTTTGTGACATGAGTTCTGATATTTTTTCAAGACAGCTTGATTTCTCTAAATTTGATTTAATTTATGCGGGAGCTCAAAAAAATATGGGGCCTGCCGGAGTTACTTTAGTCGTTATCAGAAAAGAAATCCTGGGAAAAACAGGCAGAGAAAATATGCTTTCTATGCTGGACTATTCTCAACATATTGCCAAAGAATCGATGTACAATACCCCACCGGTATTCCCTGTATATGCCTCTTTGTTGACGCTTCAGCACCTTGAAAACAACGGAGGTATCGCTGCTGCAGAAAAAAGAAATGAAGCAAAAGCTAAACTTTTATACGACGAAATAGACAGCAACCCTCTATTCGAAACATTCTGTGTAAAAGAAGATCGTTCTCTAATGAATGTTTCTTTCAATATTACCGATGAAAGCAAGAAGGAAGCATTCGATAATGCATGGAAAGCGGCTGGTATCAGCGGATTAAACGGCCACAGAAGTTTAGGTGGTTACAGAGCGAGCTTATACAACGCCCTGACGATTGAAAGCGTACAGGTTTTGGTGGACGTAATGAAGTCAATAAAATAGCTTATATTAGGCGACCGAAAAAATAAAAAGATTAAGACAACAGATATCAGATAGCAGACCTTGCGACCAAAGTTCTGATATCTTACCTCAAACATCTATAATAAAATAACACATGAAAGTTTTAGCAAACGATGGAATCTCAAAATCAGGAGAACAGGTTTTAAAAGAAGCCGGAATTGAAATCCTGGACAATAGAGTGGCTCAGGATCACGTTATTAATTTTATCAACGATAATAATGTGGATGTTCTTCTGGTAAGAAGTGCTACTAAAGTAAGACAGGATCTGATCGATGCATGTCCCGGTCTTAAAATTATCGGACGAGGCGGTATCGGAATGGATAATATTGATGTAGATTATGCAAAAAGTAAAGGGATTAAAGTAATCAATACCCCTAACGCATCTTCAAAATCAGTTGCTGAACTCGTGTTCGGACATTTCATTTCACTGGCAAGATTTCTTCATGAATCAAACAGACTAATGCCTTTGGAAGGAGACACTCACTTCAATGCCATGAAAAAGTCATTCAGTAACGCGTATGAACTTTCTGGAAAAACATTAGGAGTCATCGGCTTTGGAAGTATTGGCCAGGAAGTCGTAAAAATAGGAATCGCTTTAGGAATGAAGATCAAGGTCCTGACAAAAAGCCCGAAAACAAAAGTTCTCAGCTTGAACTTTTTTGACGGACAATCTGTCAGCTTTGAAATCAGTTCTACCAATGATATGGATGCGTTCCTTAAAGATACAGACTTTATCAGCATCAATACACCCAAAACGAATAACTACATTATAGATACCCCTCAGTTTGAAAAAATGAAAGACGGAGTCTATATTGTCAATACTGCAAGAGGCGGAGTCATCAATGAAGTCACCCTGAACGATTTTATTGACTCAGGAAAAGTGGCCGGAGCCGCACTGGACGTTTTCGAAAATGAACCCAGCCCGGAACTGCCCCTATTGATGAACCCGGCATTATCACTTTCTCCACATGTCGGAGGAAATACGGTAGATGCGCAAGAGAAAATCGGTATCGAACTTGCAGAACAAATTATTAAGCTACAAAAAGAAACTATAAGATAAATATGCCTGTTTTTAAACCTTTCCGTGGAATAAGACCTCATAGAGATATTGAGAGCACTTTCCCTACTCATCCACTGGATAATTTCACCCAGGAAGAGATTGCAGAGAAAGCTCAAGTCGAAAATACTTACATCAACATGATTAAACCCTATGTTGTAAGTAAATCTAAAGATATTGACCGGAACTTAAGGAAGATCCGCTCCACATTTGAAGAACTTCTGGACGAGAAAAAACTGATCCAGGACAATTCTTCGTATTATCTTTATGAGCAGATCTATCCCAATAAACAGGTTTTCAGAGGACTTCTCGGGTTGGCAAGCATTGAAGATTTCTGGAACGGAAAAATCAAAAGGCACGAAAGTACCATTCCTCAGAAAAAGGAAAATCTCGCACATTACCTTGAGAAAGTAAACTTACAGGCAGAACCTGTATTGCTTACCTACCCTGCCAATTCAAAAATTGAATTGCTGATGAACCATGAGGAGAAGAATGTTCCTATTTTCAATCATACAGATACCATTGGAATCAGACATAAGATCTGGAGAATAGACAATCGTCTCAAGCTCCAGCAGTTCAAAGAAGTCATCGACCAGATCGATTCATTTTATATTGCGGACGGCCACCACAGAATTGGCTCTACCGCGTTAAATGCCAAACGTCATAAAGAGAAAAATAAAAGACACACCGGTACTGAACTTTACAACTTTGTATACAGCTTTATCGTTTCGAACCAGTCTATTAAAATTCACGATTATAACAGGATTTTACACGATCTGAACGGCATTTCCAATGAAGACTTTCTGAAGGAGCTGGACAAGTATTTCCTTATTCACGAAAAAGGTGAAACACCTTACTTCCCTTCACAAAAATTCCATATCTCAATGTATCTGGATGGTAAGTTTTATTCCCTTCACGTGAAACATGACCTTCGTTCCAGAGAAATGTCTCTGGATAATCTGGATCACCATCTTTTAGACAAATATATTTTTAAAAATATCTTAAAAATTGAAGATCCGGACAGCTCTGAGCTGATTTCCTATGTAAAAGGAACGTCTAACATCAACGGAATTAATATTTTAAAAGAAAAGATTGACAATGGTGAAGGTAAAGTCGGATTTGGAATTTACCCTGTAAGTTTCAATGACATGATTAAAATTTCAGACTTAAAATTAAGCATGCCGCCAAAATGTACATTCATTGAGCCAAAATTGATTACAGCTCTGTTAATGTACGACATGAAACCTTAGTAAATTCCTATTTTTTCCCTACTTTTATCATTGGAAAAAGAAAGGTAAATAAAAAATGAAAAAAATATTCATTATACTTCCACTCTTTTTGAGTGGATTTTTATTTTCTCAAAAAAAGCCACAGAAAAAGGTCACCAATAAAACAGCGATTCCTGTAAAATTAAATTATCATCAAGAATTTGAAAAGATCTCAGATGAGATTATGACCAATGGTAAGGCCTATGATCATCTCGGAGAACTGACAAAAGGTATCGGACCCCGTTTCAGTGCCACTACCGGTTATGAGAAAGCAGTAGAATGGGCTGAAAAAAAGTTTAAGGAAATCGGAATCAATATGATCTGGAGACAAGAAGCCAAAGCCCCGGTCTGGATCAGAGGGAAAGAATCTCTCCATATCAAGACAGGAAATGGTGACTGGAAAAATATAAGGATGCTTTCTTTCGGAAACTCCGAAGGCACAGGCGGAAAAGACCTTACGGGAGAAATTGTATTAATTAATTCCACTTCAGAACTCAATGCAATGTCTATAGGTCAGCTAAAAGACAAAATAGTTTTTGTGAATGTACCTATGGATCCTAAAATTATTAACACCAGTGATGCCTATCTGCAGACGGCAAAATCTAAATTAATCTCAGCATCTGTCATTGCTAAAACAGGAGCAAAAGCTTTAATTATAAGATCACTGACAACAGCAAGCGACGATGTTCCCCATGCAAAAATGATTTACTACGAACCGGATGATAAAGTTAAAATTCCTGCTTTATCAATAGGAGTAAAATCTGCTGATGAGCTGGAAAAAATATTGAAAAAGCAAAAAGTCACTGCTAAAATCAACATGACCGCAGAATCAAAAGCCAGTACTACCAATCCGAATATTATCGCTGAAATTGAAGGTAAAAAAGATACTAAAGTGATTGTTTTAGGCGCACAGCTTGATTCCTGGGATGTTGGCGAAGGTGCCATTGATGACGGAACCGGCGTTGTGCAGTGTATCGAAGTTTTAAGGGCATTGAAAGCACTTGGATACGAAAATAATCACACGATCAGGGTCGTCTTATACGCCAACAGTGAAAACGGAGGACAGGGACGTGAAATGTATGCTGCTTATGTGAAAAAGAAAGAAGAAAAACATATATTCGCTTTAGGCACAGATGCAGGAGGATACTCACCCCGGGGATTCTCTCTGGACATGTCACCGCAACGGAGAAGATTGATTTATCCATGGAAAGATTATTTTCTTCCTTACGGGGTTTATGATTTCGACCAGACAGAAGCCATTCAGGATATTGCACCTTTAAAAAAACTGGACATTCCGTTGGCAGAGCTAGTAGTAGATACACAAAGGTATTTTGATTATCATCATTCTGAACAGGATACCTTTGATAAGGTCAATAAACGTGAGCTTTTGCTGGGAGCGGTAGCAATGACTCAATTAATTTTTATGGTTGATAAAAACTGGTAATATGAAAAGGATAGCAAATCTATCATTATTAATTTTAGGAGTAACTTTTTTATCTGCTCAGACTCAAGCAGATTCCCTGGAATTTAACAGGATATCTACAGAAATTCTGAATAACGGAAAAAGCTACACTGAGCTGAAAGAGCTTACACAAAATATCGGCAACCGCTTAAGCGGGTCTGAAGCGTATGAAAAATCTGTAAAATGGGCCGAACAAAAGCTTCGTGATGCCGGAGCAGACAAGGTATGGCTCCAGGAAGTCATGATCCCCGTCTGGGTGAGAGGCAAAGAATCATTGCACATCCAGACCTCCCACAGCAATTGGAAAAGCCTCAAAATGCTTTCTCTGGGGAATTCTGAAGGTACAGGCGGAAAAGATGTTTCAGGAGAAATCATTATGGTTAAATCCCTTAAAGAATATGACAAACTCCCTGCTGAAAAGGTAAAAGATAAAATCGTGTTCTTTAATTATCCTTTTAATCAGGAACATGTACAGACTTTTATAGCCTATCGTGAAGCAGGAGCCTACAGGCGTACTGCAGCTTCATTAACCGCTAAAAAAGGAGGAAAATTTGCCATTATACGTTCTCTTTCTTCAGCTTTTGATGATGTTCCGCACACAGGTAATATGCGTTATGATGAAGACATAAGCAAAGTTCCTGCAGTAACCATCGGAAATACATCAGCTGATGAATTGGAAGCCCTAGTGCAAAAACAGAAGGTATTTGCAAAGCTCAATTCCAATTGTGGTATGAAAGGAGAAAAACTCTCCCATTCTGTCATTGGTGAAATTACCGGTAAAAAAGACCAGAGTGTCATTGTTGTAGGAGGACATCTTGATTCGTGGGATGTAGGTGAAGGCGCTCATGATGACGGCGCCGGGATTGTTCAGAGTATTGAAGTATTAAGAACTTTCAAAAAATTGGGAATACAGAATAATCACACCATCAGAGCGGTTTGTTTTGCCAACGAAGAAAATGGAACAAAAGGTGGGAAACAGTACGGGAAAATCACCAAAGAAAATAACGAAAAACATCTTTTTGCCATAGAATCTGATGCCGGAGGATTTTCTCCACGCGGAATCTCGCTGGAAATGGACGACGCTAAAAGAAACCAGATCAAAAGCTGGGGACATCTCTTTCTGCCTTATGGGGTTTACAATTTTGAAGGAAAATATTCAGGTTCAGACATTGCCCCACTTCATGAAATGGGTGTTCCTACGGCAGAACTTGTTCCCGATCCCCAACGTTATTTTGACATTCATCATACCACTGAAGATACTTTTGAAAAAGTCAACCGAAGAGAACTCTTACTCGGTGCTGCGGTAATGACACAACTTATTTATATGATTGATAAAAATTGGTAACAATGAAAAAAATAATAGGTACTGCCTTATTACTTTCCGGAATGGCTGCATTTGGCCAAACACAGGAAGATTCTATCCAGTTCAAAAAGATCTCCACTGAGATTTTGAATAACGGAAAAGGCTATAATGAATTACGGGAACTTACAAAAACAATAGGTCACCGTCTAAGCGGCTCTGAAGCTTATGAAAAATCTGTAAAATGGGCCGAACAAAAACTTCGTGACGCCGGAGCAGACAAAGTATGGCTTCAGGAAGTCATGATCCCGGTTTGGGAAAGAGGCAAAGAATCCTTACACATCAAAACCTCCAACGGAAACTGGAAAAGCCTTAAAATGCTTTCTTTAGGAAACTCTGAAGGGACAAAAGGTAAAGATGTTTCAGGAGAAATCATCATGGTAAAATCGATGGAAGAGTATAATAATCTTCCGGCAGAAAAAGTGAAAAATAAAATCCTGTTCTTTAACTACCCTTTCAACCAGTCTTTCATAGAAACTTTCAAAGGATATGGCGATGCGGCAAAGTACAGAACAACAGCAGCTTCTTTAACGGCAAAAAAAGGAGGAAAGTTTGCGATTATCCGTTCCCTTTCTTCAGCGTTCGATGATATTCCACACACGGGAGCTATGCGTTATGAAGACAACGTATCGAAAGTACCGGCTGTAGCAATCGGAAGTACAACAGCTGATGAACTGGCAGCTTTATTGAATAAACAGAATGTCACCGCAAAACTCAATTCCAATTGTGGAATGAAAGGAGAAAAACTCTCCCACTCTGTCATTGGCGAAATTACCGGTAAAAAAGACCAAAGCGTCATTGTTGTCGGAGGCCATTTAGATTCCTGGGATGTGGGTGAAGGAGCCCACGATGATGGTGCCGGAATTGTTCAGAGTATTGAAGTGTTAAGAACTTTCAAAAAACTGGGTTTACAAAATAACCATACGATACGGGTAGTTTGCTTCGCCAATGAAGAAAATGGGGTAAAAGGCGGAATCCAGTACGGTAAAACAGTAAAAGAGAAGAATGAAAAACATCTTTTTGCTATCGAAACCGATGCAGGTGGCTTTGCACCGAGAGGAATTGCCCTGGACATGGATGATGCAAAAAGAAAGCAAATTAAGAGCTGGTCGAAACTATTCATCCCGTATGGTGTTTATAATTTTGAAGAAAGATTCTCAGGAACAGATCTGTATCCGCTTCACGACATGGGAATTCCCGCAGCTGAATTGATGCCGGATTCTCAACGTTATTTTGATATCCACCATACTGAAGAAGATACCTTTGAAAAAGTCAACAGAAGGGAGCTTTTACTGGGAGCAACAGCCCTGACACAGATTATTTATATGGTTGATAAAAACTGGTAATCTCAGAAAACAGGTATTAGACTATATACAAAAGAAGCCCATATAAGTTCTGAAAAATCAGGACTTATATGGGCTTTTTAAATAGTACTCAACAGATTACATTCATAAATACTTCAAGCTTATTTTGTTTTGACAGGCTTTTTCCAGACTTTTAAAAATGTTCTTGCTCTATATTTTAATCTATACAAGGAATTTTTCCAGGCGTGACCAAAACCTCCTCCCGATTCCCAATTCTCCGTTTAAAATACAATTTTCCCTTTGTTTTCTCATCGTTTAAGGAAATAATTCACTTATCACATTTAAAAACAAACACTTACACCCATTAAAAACAAAGCGTTAATCACTAAATTGTCACTTTGGCATGATATTCGCATGTAATTTATCGAGAAAAAATTATAAAAAAGCACTAAGGATGAGAAAAAAGGTTTTCTGTGGATTTTCAGTTTTCCACTGATTCAAAGTTCATATTGATGTATATGAATCCTTTTTTTCTACGATGCCGTAAAAGATACGGGAAACGTGGTGAATGAACCCTCGGTTTGTTTTTCACAGCAGTTGTATGCACCGTATCTGACTGGTATCATCTACCCTCGAATCATGTAGATAATGATTCAAAATATTGATACTCCGGGTTTTTAATCCGGCGTCATAATAGTGAATAAACGGCAAAGCTATCGCGAACCTTAGCCCAGTAAGAGAGTATGCCATTCTTTTTACCGTGATCAGTATGCTGCTTTATAGATAAATAATGTATAACCCTTAAAATGTTAGTAATGATGAGAGCCTTTTTTGAAATGATTTTTAAGAGAAATGAAGACGCTGCAAAAATGCATATCTGGAGCCTGTTGTTGGTATTGAGTTTTGCTGCCTTTTCAGTGTTGGTATATACTTCAAAACCAAGTTTTAACAGCTTAATAATATATCTGACCGCATTTGCCGCTTATATAGGCTTTGGCCTTGTATTCATCAGTTCCCTTGCAGGAACGGACATGAAGAAAAGATCCGGCAGAAACGTATAACTTTTTAATCTTTCTTTTACTAAAGAACCGCCCTTTTGGGGCGGTTTTTTGATAATAGGAACTATTATCGCATCGTACAAAATTTATTCATTAAACATATCTTTCATGATTTTATCAAGCAGTTTTTCGGTCTGCTCTTCAATCATTTTCTCAGACTTTTGAACCAGTTCTATCCTGAAAGGATCGCAACAGGCTTTTATTCCAAACCCTTCATCTGTTTTTACAAATTCCGGATGTAAGCCGTGTTCTTTACAAACATCTGATTCAATTTCCTGTTTTATTATATCATAATCCAGATCAAACATATTTTATATTTTAGTATTCGTAAGTACCTGATAAAGATAACAGTAAAAAATATCTGACAAAATCCGTATTTCTACGGTATTTTTATTCCAATAAAAAAACCACCCGCAAAGGTGGCTTTGTATTGTATTCTTTCATCTTCGTATCAAAAGGACGTTCCTGACTAACAAGTTTTATAATTTTTCAAGAATTTTTCCCGGCAAAATAGGGGTGAGCTGAGGTCTATTTTCTTTTTCAACAATCAAAAACTTCCAGTTTTTTGATCTTTTGAAACAGCACATGCTTTCATCCCGGTATTGATCAGGTAGTAATCTCCATCGCTGAAATATTTCACATATTCCTTTCCGTATCGGGTCATTACTGCATCATTCATTTTTTGCTTCACTGATTCCGCATCATGAATGACCTTCCAGTCAATTTTAAACTTCATGGTGAAAGAATAGTTGACCACTGAAAAATATTCACCATCGATAAATTCAGGCTTTTCAACGTTATTTATTTCAAATTTTTGAATATCAGTAATGAAAGCAGGATTATTATAAGACAACGTCAAAACTTTAAAAACCTGCTCCCGTGTTACAGCATTTACATATTTAGGATATACTAAGTTTACAGCATTCTCAATATCCTTTTCTTTTATATTTTTGAAAAAAGTCATAAAATCTCTTTTCACGCCTACTTCATCATCAACTTTTCCAGTCTGGCCAAAGGACAAAACTGAAAAAAGTGAAATAATACCTACGATTAATTTTATCTTCATCTCTTAACATTAAAACCATTCACAAAAAAACCACCCTTTTGCGGGGCGGTTTATATTTTTATAAGATGTACTTATTTTACTTTTACAAGCTCTACATCGAAGACCAACCAAGAGTTTGGCGGGATCACCCCTCCTGCTCCTCTTTCTCCGTAAGCCATAGCAGGCGGGATCAATAAAGTAGCAGTTTCACCTTCTTTTAATAAAAGGATCCCTTCATCCCATCCTTTGATAACTCTCCCCATTCCGATAGGAATTTCGATAGGCTCGTTTCTTTTGAATGAAGAATCGAATTCGGTACCGTCAACCAATTTCCCTGCATAGTGTACAGAAACATTGTCGCCAGCTTTCGGAGCTTTTCCGTCAGCAGTTTTTGTAATTTTATAGTAAAGACCTGATTCAGTTTTCTGCATACCGGCTTTCAGGTTCTCAACAAGTTTTTCCTGGTTTGCTTTGAATTCTTCTTCTTTTTTCTTTTTTCAGCTTCTTCTTTTGCGATGTACGCTTTATTGTTTTCTGCGATTTTTGCTTTTCCTTCGTTAAAAGTCTTAGCAGCATCGTAGTTTTTGTACTCGTCACCTTTACCGAAAATAGAAACTTTCTCTAAAACGATATCTGTTTTTGGTTTATCCTGAGCTCCTTTTTCTACGTTAGCAATAGCATCAATCACATCATTACCTTTTACCACTTTTCCGAAGATCGTGTGTCTTCCGTCTAACCAAGGAGTAGGTATTTCAGTAATGAAGAACTGGGAACCGTTTGTGTTGGGTCCAGAATTCGCCATAGAAAGAATACCTTTTCCTGTATGCTTAAGATCGTTCTTCTCATCCTCGAATTTATATCCGGGATCTCCCATTCCTGTTCCCTGAGGATCTCCTCCCTGGATCATGAAATCTTTGATCACTCTGTGGAAAATAGTTCCGTCATAGTAAGGAACTCCCTTAGCCTTAGCTTTGTTGTCGATTTTCCCTTCAGCAAGACCGATAAAGTTGGCTACAGTTACTGGTGCTTTCTTGTCTTCAAACTTAACGATCATGTTACCTTTAGTGGTTTGAAGATTGGCATAAAGTCCGTCATTAAGACCTTCGTAAGTTTCTTTGTCTACGTTCATTTTTTTATAAATTGGGGTACAACTCATCAGCGAAATACTTGCCGCTGCCAGAATTATATTCTTGTTAAACAATTTCATTTGTTATAAAGCTTTTAATTTTATGATTAATGGGATGTCATTGTCTATTTTTTTTTCGTCTCCAAAGGTTCCATACGCCAAAGAGGACGGTACCAAAAGTGTCACTTCTTCACCATCATGTATAAAACGCAAAGCATTTTCTACCGCTTTCAATTCATCAAAGTGCCCGAATCTGGCATCTCTCCTTTCAATCGGATTGTCATAAATTTTGGTCTGATCAAAATCATACAGATCATAAGAGTATGAGATCATGCTATTATCCGCTCTCCTTTCTCTCTGATCATATCCATCCACTGTTATCCAATAATTAAGTTGTGTAGGATAATACTTTACAGGCTGGCTATTGATCCAATCCTGGATCTGCCCTCTTTCTATAGTATTCAGATTTTTCATCCTGTTTCTGGAAACATCCAGATCCTTTTGGCTTAAAACACCGCCTACAGGGGGATGAGCCGTCTGTGCATTCCTGTTGCAACCCAACAGACTGATGACTGATATGAAGACTAATTTTTTCATAAACATTTGCGAAAATACACATTTCAAGAATCAATTACAAAACTTGATGAAGAAATGTATGATCGTATTGATGTATTTCTATCGTAACCTGTTATTCAGTTGATTTTCGGATATAGTGTAAAGGTCGTACTCCAATTGTATGTGTATATAAAAAAGCCGGGAATACCCGGCTTTTATAATAGTTTATTTTAATAATATTAAACGGTTTCAAGTACGTGATCAACTGCCACTCTCCATCCGAACGGATCTTCGGAAAGATTGTTTTGAAGGTCAACAAGATCTTTCTTAAGAATAGCAGCATAACTTTCTTCCGGAGACAATCTTGGAAGCTCCAGTTTTTTACCTTCATATCCTAAGGCCTGGAATTCAGTAGTCACTACCGCTGTACCTACACCCCATACTTCTTTAAGACTACCATCTTTCAAAGCTTCGATAACAGTTTTTACAGCAACAGGTTCAATTTTCACTTCAATTCCTCTTTTCTTCGCCAGTTGAATGAAGCTGTCTCTTGTTACCCCGTCAAGGATCTTCTCAGAAGTCGGTGGTGTATAGATCGTATCGTTGATTCTTACGAATACGTTCATAGTACCACTCTCTTCAAAATACTCGTGAGTAGCATCATCGGTCCAGATGATTTGTTCATATCCTTCCTCGATTGCCAGTTGTGTCGGGTAGAAAGAAGCGGCATAATTTCCTGCTGCTTTCGCAGAACCTACTCCTCCGTTTGCTGCTCTTGAATAGTGGTCAGATATTTTTACAGAAACAGGTTCTGCATAATAGCTCTTCGCCGGGGTGGCTACAATAGCAAACATGTATTTATTGGCAACTCTTGCTTTTAAAGCTTCCTCTGTAGCAAAAATTAATGGTCTGATATATAATGACATTCCTTCACCCTGAGGAATCCAGTCTCTGTCGATATCTACTAATGCTTTTAATCCATCTAAAAACATTTCTTCAGTTACCTCAGGCATAGCAAGACGCTTTGCTGATTTATTGATACGTTCAAAATTCTTTTCTGGCCTGAAAAGGAAAACCTGCCCGTCTTTGTCTTTATAGGCTTTCATACCTTCGAAACAAGCTTGTCCATAATTTACTCCCATCATGGCAGGCGTAAATGGAATCGGACCGTAAGGAACTAATTTTACATCCCCCCCATTTTCCGTCTTCATACTCACATATGATCATATGATCAATGAAAGTACTACCAAATGAAAAATTGTTCGGGTCGAATGTAGAAATTCTGGAGTTTTCAGTTTTTTGAATTATCATTTTTAAAAATTTTTACGATGTTCTACAAATTTAACATAATTTTCTAAATATAAAAATTTTAGAGTAAATTTGACAAAAAAATAGCTTGAAAAGAGAAATAAAGACTACAAACGACGGAAGCAAAACATTGTTTATCAGTGACTTAAATGAAAACTACCATTCCCATCACGGAGCGCTACAGGAAGCCGAACACGTGTTTATCAAAAATGGATTAAACTTAGTTAATGATTACGAAATTAATATTTTAGAACTAGGATTTGGAACAGGTTTGAATGTTTTGGTGACAATTAATGAATATTTAAAAACTGACAAAAATCATGTCATTAATTATTTTTCACTCGAAAAATACCCCATAAATGAATCCGAAGTTAACGACCTGGCATATTTTGAGCTTTTTGATAACCCGGAGTTCAAAAATATTTATCAGAAAATTCATCTGGCAGATTGGGAAAAACCAGTTGAAATCATTAGTGGATTTAACTTAAAAAAGATAGAATGTGACTTTTTCGACCTGAAAAGCATACATCTGCCAGAAATAAATCTCGTTTTCTTTGACTGTTTTGGAGCACGGGTACAACCTGATCTATGGGAAAAACCATTATTCGAGCTGGTTTCGGACAAAATGGCCATTAACGGATTATTAACAACATATTCTTCTAAAGGAAGCGTAAGAAGGATTCTACAGGAACTCAATTTTAAGGTAGAGAAAAAACAGGGGCCTCCCGGAAAAAGAGAGATGATTAACGCGATAAAGTTGTAGCTTGTTGCTATTTTCCCCTTTCGCTTCCGTAAAAATTCTTACCTTAGCTAGACAAAATATTATACCTTATATATATGATAGACAAGATCAACATTAGAGTGTATGCTTGTGCGGTAAAAGATAAGAAAGTTTTAACCTTATTTGAAGAATATGCCGGCGAACCTTTAGTGAAATTTCCAGGTGGAGGATTAGAATATGGAGAAGGTGTACTGGAATGTTTACATCGTGAATTTGATGAAGAGCTGAATGTGAAAATAGATATTGTAGAACACTTCTATACTCAGGAAAATTTTCTGGTATCACGATTCAGAGAGAATGAGCAGCTTCTTACCATATATTATATAGTTAATATCACCAATGAAGAAGACTTCCTTATTCTAGATCCCTGCATCGAAAAAACAGAATGGATGGAGATTGACCGGCCGGACAATCCTTTTCCTCTCCCGATAGACAAAATTGTATTTGATAAATTAAAAGAAAAGTTCCTATGATCATAGGAACTTTTCTTTTATAGAAGTAAAATTTTTTAAGCAAATATATTTTCATCTAATTATTTCAATACACTGTGAATAAAAACATGTATTTTTATATTGAAAATTAATTCTATGAAAAATAATTTTAACATCAGGACATATGCTTGTGTTATCAGGAACAACTCCGTTCTGGCATTATTTGAAAAATTTATGGGGAATACGGTCCTTAAATTTCCGGGAGGAGGTTTGGAATTCGGAGAAAGTTTGCTGGATTGTCTTCACAGAGAATTCGACGAGGAGCTGAATGTAAAAATTAAGATTCTGGAACATCTGTATACGCAGGACCATATTATTACTTCGCATTTCAAAGATGGCAGGCAGCTCTTATCAATTTATTATGTAGCAAAAATTATGAATGAGGAAAATCTCAGGATCAAAGATGAAGGTATTGAAAAAGCAGAATGGCTGCCCATCAATATCATTAAAAACCCTTTTTCTCTGATAGCTGATCAGATTGCCTTTGATAAATTAAAAGAAAAATACCTGTAAAGCTTCTTACAGGTATTTTTATATTTATTTTTTTACTTTGAAATCATTCGCACCGGGATAAGGTTGCAGATAACCTGAATTCCAGTTTGACTGAAGTAATGATTCTACAAATTCATCCGTCCTGTTTTTATGGGGATCATATTGTTCTTTCAGGTCGATATCAGCCATCTTTCCTTTGACGTTCCACCAGAAAGCGCTCCATCCGCCTCTTAACTCCTTGATAATCTCATAAACGTTCTTACCTGTGGATCTGTTCATGAGTTTTGCAAAAACCTGCCCTTCAGTGGTGGTAAGATCTCTTAATTGCTTTTCATATTGGTCAGCCAGCATATTTTGTCTTTCCCGGACAAATTTCCTTTTGGCTTTGCTGTCCATATCATTCATATCCTTCTGAATGTCCCTGTATTGCTGCAATGCAGTCACAAACAAAGGATAGACCCTGTATAACTTTTTATTGAGAAAATAATAATAATTCTTATCCAGCTGATTATTAAATCTCGGTTTATTGACCAAAACCAGTTCATCCAATACAACTACAGGCTCTCCGTTAACTTCATATACCTTGACTTTCTGCCTTTCATCATAATAATATTTGTTGCCAAACTCATCCACTTTTAAAGACTCAGGTGGATACTGATTAAGTGGTTTTGCCTCCACAGTATCTTTCTGACCAAAAACACTGACTCCAAAAAAGAAGATAAAAAGACAGATAATCTTACTAAAATTCATTATTTTTACACTTATAAGAACAAAAATTGAACGCAAAAATCATTCCTTTTTATGAAATTTGAAAAGAAATCTTTGAAATTTTTAGAAAAATATTTAAACACTTCATCACCAACCGGTTACGAACACAAAGGACAGGAAGTCTGGATGGATTACATCAGACCCTATGTTGACAAAATAGAAGTAGATCATTACGGAACGTGCTATGGCATCATTAATCCTGAGGCTGAATTCAAAGTAGTGATAGAAGCTCATGCCGACGAAATCTCATGGTATGTCAATTATATTACGGATGACGGACTGATCTACGTGATCAGAAACGGAGGTTCAGACCAGACCATTGCACCTTCTAAAGTAGTTCATATTCACGGAGAAAACGGGATAGTAAAAGGGGTATTCGGATGGCCGGCTATCCACACCAGAAGCAACCAGAACGAACCTACTCCTAAAATCGAGAATATATTCATCGATTGTGGGGCAACTTCCAAAAAAGAAGTGGAAGAAATGGGAATCTTTGTAGGGTGCATGATCACCTACCCTGATGAATTCTTTGAAATGAACGACAGATATTTTGTCTGCAGAGCCCTGGACAACAGAATCGGAGGTTTTATGATTGCTGAAGTGGCAAGACTCTTAAAAGAAAATAAGAAATCTATTCCTTTTGGTCTTTATATCACCAACTCCGTACAGGAAGAAGTAGGTTTATATGGAGCGGATATGATTGCTGATACAATCAAGCCCAATATTGCAATCGTTACAGACGTTACCCACGACACCACCACTCCCATGATTGAAAAGAAAAAAGAAGGTGATCAGAAGTGTGGGGACGGCCCTGTGGTATTCTTCGCACCAAGTATTCATCATACGATCAGGGAGCTAATCATCGATACTGCCAAAAATAAAAAAATACCTTTCCAGAGAGCAGCTGCCAGCAGAGCTACAGGAACCGACACTGATGCGTTTGCCCATTCAAACGGCGGTGTACCAAGTGCTTTAATTTCCTTACCTTTGCGTTATATGCATACAACGGTAGAAATGGTTTCTAAGGAAGACGTAGGTAATGTGATCAAACTTATCTACGAAACGATCCTGAAGATCAAGCCGGAAATGAAACTGAAGTATCATTAAAGACACCAGAGGTCATATATCAGATGCCAGACTATAACAACAGCATTCTAAATCTAATATCTGACGTCTTTTATCTGATATCTGATGTCTGATGTCTAATATCTGAAATCTAAGTAAAAGTATAAAAAGTAAAAATGAAAACGAAGCTTATTGCTCCATCCCTTTTATCTGCAGACTTTGGGAATCTGCAAAGAGATATTGAAATGTTAAACAGATCTCAGGCCGACTGGTTCCACATCGATGTGATGGACGGAAGATTTGTTCCCAACATTTCATTTGGTTTTCCTGTGATGAAAACGGTTCAGCAGCATGCTAAAAAATTTGTAGACGTTCATTTGATGATCGTTGAGCCGGAAAAGTATGTTGATGAATTTATCAACCATGGTGCAGACCTTGTTTCCATACATTATGAAGCATGTACACACCTTCACAGAACCATTCACCATATCCAGAGTAAAGGAGCGAAAGCAGGGGTTGTTCTGAATCCTTCTACCCCAGTTCTGATGCTTGAAGACATTATTGCTGATGTGGATCTGGTTTTATTAATGAGTGTAAACCCCGGATTCGGAGGTCAGAAATTCATTGAAAACACCTATAAAAAGATTGCTGAAACGAAAGATCTTATTGTAAGCAACAATTCTACAGCTCTAATTGAAGTAGATGGCGGTGTAAACCTTGATAATGCTTCCAAATTATTTGAAGCCGGAGCCGATGTTCTTGTTGCCGGAAATGCAGTATTTTCTGCAGAAAGCCCGGAGAGAACGATTGAGCTTTTAAAAATTTAAGGTCATTTTTGATAATAAAGAAAAAGGCAGCTCTATTGGGGCTGCCTTTTTCTCATTGAGATCAGAATCTTCCTGGTTATTATTTTTCAATATTATTTTAAATACTTAACTTCCTTCCTGGTAACAAGACAAAGATCCGGATAAAACCCTTACGATCCATCCGTAGAAATACGGAATTTATAAGTAAGTACTTTCACTTAAATTCTTAAACTTCTTTATTCCAAATACAGGCGCAAACCACCAGGGTAATACTGATTATGGAAAAAACGGTTCTTATATTATTCAGAAAATTCCATCTGCTTTCAAAATTATCCCGCATTTGTTTAAGAGCTTCTGCCGAAGAGCCCGCAATATCAAACTTATCAAGAATATCATTCATCGGAACATTTCCTCCTGCTGTTACTCCAAAAACACCTATCAAATAGGCTAAGGTTGCCAGTAAAAGGAAGACAAACGTTGGTTGCTGCCCCCGAAACACAAAAGCAGATACCGGAAGAAGGATCGCTGTTCCCATAAAGCTCATAAAGAAAACCGGATTGAGTATTTCCCTGTTGATATTTTGCATCGCTTTGAGATATTCAGCATCGGAAAGTTTTCCGAGCCCAAGTACAACAGAGCAGGAATATGCATAGAACAAACCCGCTATAAGGGCTGTAAGCACAGCAGTACCAAGTAATAAAAGAGTTGCCATTTTCATATAATTTGATTTGTGATGATTAGTATATTTAATAGGGATTCCATTTTTTTATAATTTCCTGAGCTGTAAATATCATTTCAGGATCCCAGCCGGCAGTATTAAAATAATGAAAATTTTCATTTTTAATGGAATCTACATGTGTACCGTCAAACAACAATTTTGTAAGCCTTGACTGTTCTTCATATAAAACAGGGTCTTCAACAGGATATTTTGAAAGTTCAAATTCTTTTTTTATCCATAAATCTCCCTGCCTTTCATGACCCGCCGAAGAGTCTATTATTGTTTTCACCCTCATAAAGTCAGAAAAAAAATCATCCTCTTCCTCTTTAGTTTTTATCGTGTGGCCAAGTCTTTCGATAATGATATATTCTAAATTTTCACAGTGTGACAGTACAAACGGCAGTATGGCAAATATTTCTTCCGGAATGGTATGATCGTGAGTATCTCTGCGGATCATTTTTTTCCCATAAACACTCTCCTGCCAGCTGCCTCCCGAAAGGTGGATTTCTTTCACCTTTTGAAGAGGATACAACTTGATAATTTCTTGTATATCCACATCAAAATTACAGGACTGACAATACATATTATGAAGGTCAAGAATTAGAAATCCCCCGGAATTGTCTATCAGTTTTTCAAGAAAAACACCCTGTTCTTTAACATCATCAAGGCAGAAAGAAAATGCAAGATTTTCTATTCCCACAGGTATATTGACGGCGTCCTGAAGCCTTTGAAGCCTGTCTTGTCCGATCTGTAATGTTATGGGGTGCAAAGGTACGGGCAACGGAACTCCCTGGTGAAAGTTTTCAGTATTCATAAATCCGAAATGCTCAGTAATATGATTGTAGTTTCGTTTGCTGACTTCGTCTTTCAACCTGCTGAGCCATATTTCCTGTCTGTCGGTCCATTGAGCGTCAAACAGAGAATAATAAACACCATGCCCTATTAAACGATTATTCTCTGCATAAAAATTCAACAGATCACGGAGCCAGTCCGGTTCGTTTGTATTAAATAAGGTATCGAATGACCATTCCAATACTTCTACTGAATTGTTTTGCAGCAAAGGTAAAGCTGCAGAAACAAATTCAGCTTCCGGCATCATCGATAATCCTAATAATGGTTTTCTCATCATTATCCCATTCCGCAAGCCGGACAATTAAAAGGAGCGCGTACCAATGTATCTTTTTTTACTACAGCCTTGGGGGTTGCCGGTTTGGGTTTACCGGGAGCTTCGGGATTGACGATTTTTTTTACTTTTTTCACAGGCTTTTTACTTTGGCCGGCAGGCTTCGTGGTCTGTGCAGAAACTCCTACCGCTAATAAACCAGCCATTACTAATGTTGGAATTTTCATAATTGTCATTTTTACATAAGTTTTACAACAAGCGTTCCACTTGATATTATATTGGTTCCCTCCTCCATCATCCAATATTCAAATTATTGACACTGAGATAATTAATTTTCCTCAACATTTGGTTATTTTCCTATGATTTCGCTTTTCCTCGCTTTCAGCTCTGCAATACTCTTTTGAAGATCAGAAATATCAGACGCAGTTTCTCGGTCCTTTCCAGATAACGCTTGTATTTTCAATCTTACTTTTTCTATGGCTTTAGTATCCTGAGGGCTTGTGTTTTGCAGCGTATTAAGCTCGGTTGTTTTCTGGTTAATTTTAGTTGTGTTATTTTCTTTTTTTTGAGATTTTTTACAACTTGATCTTCCTGACGTTGGATGAGCTGATCAATTTGTGAAACAGAATCCGCGGGACTTAACGGCCTGTTCATATGTTGAAACTGTCTGTTCATTTCCTGCGCCTGCCTTATCTGCTGGTTATGAATGCTCATTGCCGCTGAACCATTCGATTGTCCGAAAGATAAGCATACCCCACCAGAGATATACAGGAATGATAATATTGACTTTAGATAAAACATAATAAAAGCATGAATCACTTGAAACTAAAGATACAATAAAAAGAATTGCTAAGATATAGATCAATAAACATTAGAGAAAATCTATTCTGTGCCTCAAAATTTCTATATTTAATGCCAAAATAAATATCTATGAAGAACAGGGCGATGAAAGCAGTTTTGCTAGGATTGGCAGTATGCTTATCTCATGCAGACGTATATGCTCAATCTGTCGGCAACAATCAAAAAATGGAATGGTTTAAAAACGCAAAATTAGGAGTTTTTATTCACTGGGGAATTTATTCTGTTGATGGCATTTCAGAATCATGGTCATTTTTCAACAACTATGTTAATCATGACAATTATATGAGGCAATTAAACGGATTCTCCGCTTCACAATACCAGCCTTCACAGTGGGCAGACCTGATCAGGGAATCCGGAGCAAAATATGCCGTTATCACCACCAAGCATCATGATGGTGTCTCTCTCTGGAATTCCAAGGCTGAAAAAGCAATCAGTGTTCCCAATAATGCTTTAGCGAAAAAAGATGTTTTAAGCCCTTTTGTGTCAGCAATTAAAAATTCAGGATTAAAAACAGGACTTTATTTTTCACTTCCGGACTGGAGCCATCCTTACTATGACATCAATACAAGGACAAAAAAGCGATACGATATAAAAACGGATCCCAGCCGCTGGCAAAATTTTGTAAGTTATTACCAGACACAGCTGAATGAGCTTTCATCGCAATACAACCCAGACCTCCTATGGTTTGATGGGGACTGGGAACATACATCTGAAGAATGGAAGGCTCCGCAGACTTTACATCTCCTGAAAAAATATAACCCGGATATTATTATTAATTCAAGACTGAGTACCCATGGAGATTATGAAACCCCGGAACAGGGAATTCCGGTCATTGCCCCCCAAACCCCTTATTGGGAGCTTTGCTATACAATGAATGATTCCTGGGGATACCAACCTTACGATCTCAACTATAAAACACCCAATATGATTATCAGGACCCTTGCAGACGTGATCAGTATGGGCGGTAATTTATTATTGGATATCGGTCCCAAGGCTGATGGCACGATTCCGGAAAAACAAACTGAGATCTTAAAAAATCTTGGACGATGGACTTCCAAGAATGCTAAGGCTATTTATGAAACTGACCGGGGAATTCCGTTTGAAAATTACCGGGGAAAATCATCCTTCTCAGCTTCAAAAAAGTCTTTATTTCTCTATCTGGAAGAGGCCAAAGATTTTACCAAGATATATGGTTTAGCAACAAAACCAAGTGCAGTAAAAATATTGGGAGATGACCAGGCCATTGTCAACATGGATTATAATCAGGAAAAAACACTGACAATTCACTTTTCAAAGATAAAATTTGATAAAGATGTGACCGTGGCAGAACTTGTTTTTGACGCTCCTCCGACTTTCCTTAAAAATCCGGGGAGGAAACCAAAGTCACTCTCCGAATTATCCGAAATTAAAAATACCAAGCTGGCGGCATATGACATTGCAGATGCCTTGCATAACGGGAACAACAGTTTGGCTGATTCCGGATTGACCGCTGACGGACTTGATATGCCGATAAAGAAAACAGCCCAGACAAATCCCGAAACAATCAATTGGATCAGCAAAAACGCTGAAGCTCTTTTTAAAACTGAAAAAGGGCTACCGGACGGACACTATGCAGGCATGAGTGCACTTTCTAAAGACCAGCAGACGCTGTATCTTTTTGTAGAAGGAGTACCTGCAGGACCTATCGCTTTAAAAGGTATAAAAAATGAAATTGCAAGAATCAGGATTGTAGGTGACGGCACTTTATTAGATCATAAAATTTATAATAAACTGTACTGGAGCGAAAGGCCGGGCATTATGTATATTGATATTCCTAGGCAGAGACTTGATAAAAGTATGACCGTAATTGCAGTTCTTCTGAATAAACCTCTTGAACTATACAGGGAAAAAGTGGGCGCTGTTGAGAATAACCTTTAAAAGAAACCTCAGGTTGTACAAAAAACAAAATCCGGAGACTGGTCTCCGGATCTTTTATTTTGTAAGAAAATTTTCTTAGAAAATTTCTCTTCCTGAAAAATGGAACTGAGCTTCGATTAAAGCATTCTCGTCAGAATCTGAACCGTGAACAGCATTTTCTCCGATGCTTCTTGCAAACATTTTTCTGATAGTACCTTCTGCAGCTTCTGCAGGGTTAGTAGAACCGATTAATGTTCTGAAGTCTTCTACTGCATTATCTTTTTCTAAAACAGCAGCTACAATAGGACCAGAACTCATAAATTCTACCAGCTCACCATAAAATGGTCTCTCAGCGTGTACTTCATAGAATTTTTTCGCATCAGCAACTGTAAGCTGAGTTAGTTTTAAAGCTTTGATCTTAAAACCTCCTTCAGCAATCTTACCCAATATTGCACCGATATGTCCGTCAGCAACTGCATCTGGCTTAATCATAGTGAATGTAATGTTAGACATATATGTATATTTTTTTAATGCCGCAAAATTACAAAAAATATCTTTGATTTTGATTTTAATTTTTTTTTAACATAAAAATAACTTTCATTAAGAAATCATGAATCAAACTTGGCACAGTAATTGTTTATTCTATTGCGATTCTCATGTTTAATTTGAGTTTTCATGGTTATTAGTTTTTACCCAGCTTCGGCTGGGTTTTTTATTTGCAATAATTTAGTTAATTTTTTGAGAATTTAATAAAATAAAAAACCATATTAAATCATATTAATATGGTATTGCTTCTTTTTAAAACAATGAGATAAATTGTTCCTTTTTATCTTCTCCTGTTTCCCTAATTTTATTTCAGCTCTTTTAAAAGGCTGCAAAGGTTTCAAATCCAGACAGCCATAGACAACAGTGTACTCGCCATTATGTCGTATTTTTTGCATGACATCAACCCTTCAACAAATAAGGAGGTTTAAAGAATAAAAAATATGACACCACCTGTTTCTATGTGACAAAATTTCCTATTTAAAACAAAGTAAGAATATGGATGAGTATTTTTTTATTTTTGAGCAGCCTCTTCTGCTTCATCCATCAATTTAATGTAAGTGGAATATCTTGAATGTTGAATTTCTCCCGTTTCCAGAGCATCAATGACAGCGCATTTCGGTTCGTTGATGTGAAGACAATTATGAAATTTACACGCTTCTCTTTTTTGAAAATTTCCGGGAAGTAATGTTGTACTTCTTCTTTTTCAATATCAATCATCGCAAATTCACGGACTCCGGGAGTATCAATTACATTTCCTCCGAAATCCCAAAAGTGCATTTGAGCAAAAGTTGTGGTGTGCTTTCCTTTTAGGTGGGTGTCTGATATTTCTGAAGTCTTAAGGTTGAGTCCGGGCTGTAATGCATTGACCAGTGTTGATTTTCCGCAACCGGAGTGGCCGAAGAACACTGAGGTTTTATCTTTAAGTATTTCCTGAAGCGCATCCAGGTTCAATCTGGAATAGGAAGAAATTTCTAACGTTTCATAACCTATCTCCTGATAGAGAAATTCAATATCTTTCACAATTTCAATTTCTTCTTCGTGCAATACGTCGATTTTATTGAAGAGGATAACGGGACTTATATTATATGCTTCACAACATGCCAGAAAACGATCCAAAAACCCTAATGATGTTTCAGGATGTTTTAATGTAAAAATAAAACAAGCCAGATCAATATTGGAAGCAATAATATGGGCTTCTTTTGAAAGGTTTACAGATTTTCTGATCAGGTAGTTTCTGCGGGGTTCAATCTTGGTAATCCATGCGATATCATCCTGTTCCAGTTGAAACTCAACGAAATCTCCTACTGCCAGCGGATTGGTAAGTCTTGTTTTTATTAATTTGAATTTCCCCCTGATCCTGGCCTCGAAAATTTTATTTGTTTCCAATTCCAAAACCTGGTACCAACTGCCTGTAGATTTAATGATTTTTCCTTTCATAGATAATACTCGTGCAAATATAAGGAATTAGGGCTTAGGATTCAGGAAATAGGTTTAAAAACACATGTTTTCAGTTCCTACTGATCCCAATACCTAAGCCCTAATTTTATGTATGGTGAGTTCTATCAATAAAGATCAGGCTTCTTTCCGGTTTCCCGGATTCTAAGGTCCGATATTTATTCTACAGGATTAATCTCTGTCGATCATAATATTATTCTGAACTTCAATAGATTCTTCGTGAATTGCTTTAAATACTTTCTCAATAAACTCCTGAGACATTCCTGTTTCCTTAGCTTTTTGAGTCGCATATTCAGTGATCACTTTCCAACGTTCAGGCTGGAAAATGGCGATATCGTTTTCTTTCTTAAGTTTACCGATTTTCTCAGAAATTTTCATTCTTTGTGAAAGAAGTTCGATCAATTGGAAGTCGAGATCAGAAATTAAAGTTCTGTGTCTTCCCATTTCACCCTCAAAACCGGCAAGATTTGTATTTCTAACTTTTAAATTACCGATCAGTTCGGCCAGTACTTCAGGGGTAATCTGCTGAGCTGCATCACTCCATGCCTCATCAGGATTACAGTGGGTCTCAATAATTGCTCCCTGGTATCCTACGTTAAGGGCTTCCTGAGTAATATCTGCTAATCCGGTTCTGTTTCCGCAGATGTGAGAAGGGTCAATCAACATTGGGATATTGGGGAACTGGCTTTTGAAATCAAGAGCAATCTGCCAGTTGGGGTTATTTCTGTATTTTGTTTTTTGGTAAGTAGAAAATCCTCTGTGGATGACCCCAAGATTTTTAATATCCTGACCTAAAAGTCTTTCCAAAGCTCCTGCCCATAATGCAAGATCCGGATTCACAGGGTTTTTAACGAATACCGGTTTATCAGTACCTCTTAGCGCCATGGCAATTTCCTGTACGGTAAAAGGATTTACTGTAGAACGTGCACCGATCCAAAGTACATCTACATCAGCTTCCAGGGCTGCAAACACGTGGTGGGCATTAGCAACTTCGGTGGCAGTTTTAAAACCGTATTCTTCCTTTACTTTTTTCAGCCAGTTCAAACCGATCACTCCTACTCCTTCAAAACCATTAGGTTTCGTACGAGGCTTCCAGATCCCGGCACGGAAAACAGAAACCTGAGCGTTGGATTCTTTGATCCTCCTGGCAGTTTCAAGCATCTGAGCTTCACTTTCTGCACTGCATGGTCCTGCGATCATTAATGGCTGTGTAAGCTCATTGATCCACTCATTTTTCAAATCTTTTAAATTCATTTTCTAAATTTTATTGTTTTATATTTTTTTTAAAGTTCACAGCAACAGCCCTTGGATTATAAAATTTACTTTATAATTCTTTTCAAAAAATGCCGTTCAAAGTTGTTTAAAGGAATCAGGAAAATAAAAGGGCTCTACTTCTCCTGTATTTTTTGGAAAGAAATTTTATTAACAGTACCAATAAAATCGGTAATACGTTCTAAAATTTCTAAAATAAGAAGCAGAAAAACTAAAATAACCGCTAAAGAAGTAATTAGCGGGTGCAAAAAAAGACAGATATGTGTGAGTCAATTTTTCCATTTTTCTTCTGGAAATGTCTTGTTTTAGCGTTTCTGATTAAATTTTCTTTCTGTTAAAAAGTTGTTTTTCACAGAAAGATTTGACAAATATATAAAAATTATGTCAAATCAAACTTCATTAAATCATCAAGATCTTTTAAAAGTGGATTTTTTTCAATGAATTTTTCAAATATTTTTCTTTTGGTTACGACCTCAATCTTCAGATTTTCAACGTCTCTGTGGTATTCTACCTCAATAGAATAGTTTTGAACTTTTCTTCTGAAATGATTAAAAAATTCTCCACTTATTTTATCAAATTCTACTTTTGCAGAGTCAGACGGGAACAAAACCTTGATTTTATGCTCATCAGTTTTCTCCAGTTTGAAAGTTTTTACTGCATTGAAAACAAAATTATTTTTTACCTGCAGCTGTTTGAGCATGATCTTCCATTCCATTTGCAGATCGGTATCTGTAAAATGGTTCTGAGGAAGGTGATCGGTTTTCACGGCAACATCTTCTGCGGTCTCTGCTTTATCTTCTTTATTTAAAAAAGAATTAATGCTGAAGCCTGAAGAAATCCCGGGTCTTGATAATGGTTTGGTTGTTTTGGTAACTACAGCCTCCTGAACATTTTCAGAGGGTGCGGGTTGTTCTGTTGTAACTTCTTTTTCTCAGGAGCTTTTTCAGACATTTTTACTTCCTGTTTTTCACTGAGAAACGGCGCTAATATCAGGAACTTTTTTTTTAGTATCGCTTAAATTAGCTGTCAGGGAAGCCAGCTGCATTAACGCAATTTCTACGGTAAGTCTCGGGTTTTTCGAATTCTTATAATTAATATCCGCATGATTACAAATCTCAATGCCGTCAATCAATTGCTGGGCGGCCCACTTTTGTCCCTGTTCTACAAATTTGACCTTTGTTTTCTCACCCACTTCAATCAGATCCATTGTTGAAGCATTCTGTGCCATCATTAAATCTCTGAAATGATTGCCTAATCCTGCGATAAAAATATGGGGATCGAAACCTTTTTTACAATCTCATTAAAAGCTGACAGTACTTCAGGAATTTTATTTTCCTTCGCCAGATCAACAATATTGAGATATTGATCGTAGTCCAGAATATTTAAAACTTCTGCTGCTTTTGCTAAAGTAATGTTCTTTTGGGAAAATGTGGAGAGCCTGTCAAAAATAGAAAGAGCATCCCTCAATGCGCCGTCGGCTTTTTGAGCAATCAAATATAAAGCATCGTCTTCGTACTGGATATTTTCTTTCTGAGCAATATTCCTTAGGTGTCCCTGAATATCTTCAATGACAATTCTTTTGAAGTCGTAGATCTGACAACGTGATAAGATAGTAGGAATAATTTTGTGCTTTTCTGTAGTTGCCAAAATAAAGATGGCATGAGCAGGCGGCTCTTCAAGCGTTTTAAGGAAGGCATTGAAAGCGGCAGAAGACAGCATATGCACCTCATCGATAATATATACTTTATATTGCCCTACCTGAGGAGCAAAACGTACCTGATCGATAAGTTCTCTGATATCGTCTACAGAGTTATTGGATGCAGCATCCAACTCATAGATATTATAAGCAAAACCGTCTTCTGAAACCGAGCCATCTTTTTCATTGATCTTTCTGGCCAGAATTCTGGCACAAGTAGTTTTACCTACTCCACGAGGACCACAAAAAAGTAATGCCTGAGCCAGTTGACTCTCTTCAATTGCATGTTCTAGAGTATCCGTAATATGAGATTGTCCTACAACTGTATCAAACTCTTGAGGACGATATTTTCTTGCAGATACTATAAAATTTTCCATTGGCCAAAAATAAGAAATATAGTTTTAATTTGAAAATTAAAAGTTTTCAAATTATCAAGAAAAACTTATTTCTGATCAAATCGGAAAACTTTTAGGCATTATTTCTGATAAGCAAATTCGATGATCTCACCAATTGCTTTTTCAATTTCGGATCTTCCGTCTTCACTTTTCATATCTACACCACAGAAAGTACTTCCGTTGGCTGCGGTATGAATATTCAGATAGTAAGCTCCGGAAATAAGCAATGCCATAATTGCTCTGAACTTTTTTGCTTTCTCTTCTCCAAAATAAGGATCTATGACACTGTTAAAGATCATATTCCCCATTTCTTCTCTTTCATCTGCAAGCTTTCTGAGAATAGGCTTAGGTTCTGAAAGTTCCCAAAGAATAATTTTCTGAAGTTCTTTATTCTTTTTCAGGCTTTCAAATTGGTTGATCACAGCATTTTTAGTCAGGGCTTTTCCTCCGTCTGAAAAATCAAGCTCCGCATTATTACCGGCTGTAAGATTATTGCTCCAGTAATCCTGAGATTTGATATATTCATCAATCAGTTTATCGGTACTTCCAAAGTACTCATAGATTAATTTTTTATCAAAACCAGCTACTGCTGCGATTTTGCTTACTTTTAGGCCAGAGTAACCTTTTACTCTTAAAATCTTACCAACTGCGGCCAACAGTTTCTGTTTGGTCTTTTCTTTATCTCTGATAGGACCTTGTACAACTTTCCTAGGCATGGTTGTTATTAAATTTTTTTGCAATATGCAATTTATTATTGATATCTTCAAATGCATTTAGAGTTTTATCTAAATGTTTTCTCTCGTGAGTCGCCATTACAGCCATTCTGATTCTTGAATCTTTTCTTGATACGGCCGGATACATTATGGCATTGGCATAAATTCCTTTTTCCAGAAGGAGCTTCCCAATATTTCCCGTCAGGCTTTGATTTCCGATTTTAACCGGGACAATTGCTGAACTGGTAGTTCCTGTATCCAAACCTATGTCATTTAATCCTTTTTTAAAATAATTTATATTTTCCCAAAGTTTCATTCGCCACATCGGTTCTTCATCAATAAGCTCTATGGCTTTGGTAATTCCCATTATAGAAGGAGGTGCTGTCGCAGAAAATATCTGCTGACGTGACTGAAACTTGATAAAGGTTGCTATCTTTTCGTTACAGATCACATATCCTCCCACGCTTCCGAATGTTTTGCTGAAGGTTCCGGTAATGAAGTCTACCTTATCCATCAGTCCTGCTTCTTCCAATGCTCCTCTACCTGTTTCACCCAGAATACCAACACCGTGAGCATCATCTACCATCAGATATGCATCATATTTCTTAACCAGTTCGTAGATCTCTTTTAAAGGAGATATATCCCCATCCTGAGAATATACACCATCGATGATCACAAGCTTGGTACGGAATTTATCTTGGGACCTAATCAAAATCTGTTCCAAAGCTTCCAAATTATTATGCGGAAATGTTTTTGAATTGGTAAAAACACATCCTTCCTTTACACTGGTATGCACCGCCATATCGATAATAGCAATATCTTCTTTTTGCAATAAAATCTGAAGAGTGGCACTATTGGCAGTATATCCTGTTGTAAAAATTACCGCTTCTCCGTCTTTCCTCCCAAAGAAAGTTGCAATTTTCTTCTCCAAATCGTCGTGATAAGAAAAATGTCCTCCGATAAGCGGAGAAGCACCGGCACCCGTTCCATATTTCATAATCCCGTCTATAGCGGCCTGCTTCACCTTAGGATGCTGGGTAAACCCAAGATAATCATTAGAAACAAAGCTGATATAATCTTTCGATGTATTATCTATATTTACGTTCATTACCGAATTACAACTTGAGTTATTTTTCAGTCTGTAATTTACGTGTCCGTTAGACTTCAAATATTCCAGAAATTCATGAAAAAGCTCTGCTCTTTGAGTCATGTTATAATCCGGGATATTCTCGAAGTCCCTGAAGGTTGCTGTTGCGAAATTGATGCTCATCCTTAATCTTGTTTGTATGTGGTTTGAAGAAACAAATATATAACTATTTAAAGGGTGTAAGCTTCAAGATGAAATTAAATGTTATTAACGACATCACAATTTCATTCTTATACTTTGGAAACCAAATTTTTTAAATATACCTGTTATTTTTAAATACTTTTTTCATTGGATTTTCATGTTTTTCTTTACCTAAATTTAATAAAAAAAATCAAACAATAAAGAATTATAACTAAAGAAACAATAAAAAAAGATGGTTATTTTTTACAACCATCTCATTTTTAAAAGATTATTTTCACTTTTTTTTAATCAACCTGAACAGAAAAAGGTTTTTAACCTGTCCGATTTATGTATTATTTAGTTTTTAAAACCAGATAAAATCTTCCACAGACACCACTAATACTGGATCCCTGTTATAATATTTCACAAAACCAACTAAGATTTTCCTGAAACTCTAAATTCTCCGGGAGTACATCCGGTCATTTTTTTGAAAAATTTTGAAAAGTTTGAAGGATCATAGGTAAACATGCGGGCAATTTCTGCGACAGACTGATCTGATCTGATCAATATTTTTTTTGCCTCAAGAATAATTTTTTCATCATAAAAATGACAGGGATGCTGCCCGGTTTCTTTTTTGACGGTATCCGTAAGATGTTTATGCGAAACAGCAAGCTCTCCTGCTATCTCATTCACTTCCATGAATTCAGGAACTGTTCCTGAAATCACCTCCTGAATATGTTTTTCCAAAAAGGCAAAATACTGGCTGACAATCTCTTCACTTCGTGTCATTGTGTTTTATTCTTATTTATATGAAAATGTAAATTTAAAAATAAGAATTCAAAACCATATGGTGAACTTTTCGGACATTCTATTCACCGGCATTAATAAAAACTGTCTTTAAAGGCCTGTGTAGAGTTTTTCACCTTCAGTTTTTCAAGAATATTCTGGCGGTGTCTGCTTACGGTATTGACGCTTATTGAAAGCAGATCTGCAATTTGTTTACTGGCATATCCTTCCCCTACAAACTTCAGGATCTCAAGTTCTCTGGGACTTAAAATATTCTTATAATCCAACTTATCCTTTACAATCACCTCGCCCCTAACGGTATTGACAATCAGGAAATCGGAAACGGCAAATTGGGTCAGAGCAATATTATAAAGACAAAGCGCAAACCTCAATTTACCGTTATTGGGAGAATAGATGTAAAACATGCGATGCTTTACCCACTTGTATTCATTGTTCCGGTCTTTCATCCGGATCTTGGACATGACACAATACTCTCCGCGCAAATCTTTTCTCATGGAACCCAAGAGTTTGAAAAAACGAAGCTCATGGATATATTTTTTTAGCCGATCATCGGGATGTATCTTTTTCAACATCTCTTCTTCCCAAATCGTTTCAATTTCGGCCGGGTTTTCATCAAGACTCAATCCCAGCTGCAGCGCCGCACCGGATTTGTATATATAACTTTTATCAGCCTGCATATCACTCAGTACGGATATTGCTCCTTCCATCCGGGAGTACATATTTGCACTCTGTTTGTAGAGTTCTACATCCAACAGGCATTTATTCCGGGTGTTATCCAACAATTGATGACTCAGTTCTTCACGAATTTCCATAATGGTTATTTATCAGTATTGACGCGACACATGTTTAACTATACTTTTGCTAAAATAACAATTACCCTTAAAACTTATCCGTAAAAAATGAAGAAGTTGATTTTAAGTTTCTGTGTATTATTTCTTATTCAAAAGACATCTGCACAGACACTGGAAAAAATGACCTGGTTCAACGAGCCTGAAAAGTGGGAAATCAAAAATAAGAGCCTGTCGATGTTTGTAACGCCACAAAGTGATTACTGGAGGATTTCACATTATGGATTTACTGTAGATGACGCTCCTTTTTATTTCAGCACATATGGCGGCGAATTTGAAGCAAAAGTGAAAATAACGGGAAACTATAAAGCCAGGTTTGACCAAATGGGTCTTATGCTGCGAACCGACAAAGATCATTACATCAAAGCCGGAGTGGAGTTTGTGGATGGCCGATATAACCTCAGCACTGTGGTGACTCATCAGAAAAGCGACTGGAGTGTAATCACTTTAGACAGGACACCTTCAGCCGTCTGGATAAAAGCGGTCAGAAAGCTGGATGCTGTGGAAATATTCTATTCTTTTGATGATAAAACCTATATTATGATGCGAAACGCTCCTTTTCAGGATAATACTCCTGTAATGGTAGGTTTAATGGCTGCATGCCCTGACGGAGAAGGCTTTAATGCCGTTTTCGAAAATTTCAGCGTGAAACATCTTCCTGATCATCGCAGACTGGACTGGCTCAAAAACAACAAATAATTGAATTACACTTCAATATACAGTCAATTTTATTTACCTCCCATTTTTTGGGAGGTTTTGTACATCAATTCATCATCTTACAATCACCCGTACCAGAAGACTGACCTTAAGAGTCAGAGAGGCATGAATAAAAATGATCAGCTCCGGCTAAAGGTCTTATACAGATCTACAGCTACTACTTTTCCGTTTTTAAAGTCAATTGATAAAATGATTTTTCTCCCGATCCACGTTTTTCCAACCTGATAGGTCCAGGTATCGTGTGTAAAAAAATTGAAGCCGTCTCCCAGTTCTTTTTTAATTTCATGGCGGCTCATCCCTATAAGGTAGGCAAAATTCTCTTTTTTCATATATTGTGTTTGCATTTTATCAACAAAATTGAGGCCATTATGCACAATATCACTTCATAAGCATTTTTTAAAGCCGGATGATTGTAAAAGGAAAAAAGATCTCATGTAAGAGATCTTTTATTTCTGAGGCAAAATCTTTTGTGTTCTTAGAATCAGCTCTTTAAAGTTAAAAAGTATATTTTCATTGTGATGGAAACTGTTTTGCAAAAATATAAATACTAATCAGCGTTATCAAAGGTTTCAGGTAGAATAAACCTCATCTTTTTGTCAAATTTTTACTACAAAAAACAAATGAAAAAATTACCGGAAAGCCTGTACATGATTTTCTCATCATAATTTCACTATTATTAGAAATAATTATATAGTAAAGAGCATTTTATCTCATTCACTATCAACACACACAGATAAATTTTATCATAAAAACAGTTTGAGACATGTCTGTTTATGTTTATAATTTCACTATTTTTACACCGTAAAAAATATAAGACACAATGGCCAAGAAAACTTAATCACAAATTATTTCAATCATTCCTACCCATTAAAAAAACTTCGGCTTGTACAAAAACTATTATTAACCGTTTTTTGCGTTAACGCAGAGAACATAGATCAGTTATGCACATATGAGAGTTTGGGCATTGTTTTTTGCTTTCTTATATATAAACATTTACGGACAGCGCCATACTTCTACCTGGTACAATATAGACAACGGACTTCCGCAAAGCAGTGCCAAGGCTATTGTAAAGGATAAATACGGTTTTATCTGGATTTCTACGGAAAACGGATTGGTGCGGTATGACGGCGTTTCATTTGTTACTTTTAATAATTTTAAAGTAAATAATCTGCATTTTGGAGAATTCATTGGCAATCCGCTTCTGGATAGCATTACTGTGCTTAATAATTTTCAGGAAAATAAAATTATCATTAAAAACAGGCTTCCCAAGCTCTCAAAACTCTATACGGGTGATAAAATGGCTTTTTCTAAAGGAAAGGATTTTGTGCATAGAATTGCCAACAACATTATCACGTCAAATTTTTACAATGACATCCAATATTTTATACGACTTACAAATTCTACGTATTGCTTTAGTGAAAAAAATGCAATCGTTTACAGGAATGAAAGAGGTGATGAAACAAAAATTTCTATTCCTTTTTCGAATAAAGACCTGAACAATATTTTTGTTTTCAATGACATTCTTTATCTCAATGACCTGAAAGCAGGAAAGACCTACACTATTGATAAAGGAAAAATAGCTGTTTCGGAGCAACCCAGCCTTTTTAATGACCGAGATACAAGGATCTACTGGCAACAAATCACAGATCAGACATTTGTCATCAACCACAATAATATTTATATCGTTGAAAATAAAGACAATCGACCTTCGCTAAAGTTTCTCGTGAAATACAACGAAATAGGCAGCCATTCATATTGCTCTATGTTTTATGATGAAGATTTCAATAAGCTTTACCTGGGAACGTTGAACAATGGCCTGAACGTGCTTCAGCTTTCTGATTTTTATGTAGCCAAAAAAGAAGCTGATTTTTCAAATAATGTGTACTATGCTTCTCTCCCATTCAGTAAAAATACTATCATTGCTGAAGATGGAACAGAATTTGGGAAAAATGGTATTGTATCCCGACATCCTTTTGGAAATAATGACAATTATCTGATGCTGTATGACCATTCAGGTGACATTCTGATCCGGAAAAGAAACAGTGTCATCAGGTTTTATAAGAACTCGGGGTTTAAAAAGAAAGACTCTACCTTTATACAAAAGGGATTTGAAGCATTTATAAAAAGCGGCAATTTGTACGGTGCCATATTTTCAGATTTTTCAAGCAGCCAATTGCAGATCTTTAGAAAAAGCCTTTTTCTAAACCTGATTACAGGTATCATTTTAAAAGTTTTGTGAATACTTTTTCCCAATATTCAGATCAGCAAATCCTGGTGGGTACCAGTGATGGTCTCTATTCTGTTATGTTGGACACCAATAGCATTACGCCTGTTTTAAAAAACATTCATGTTAAAAGCATCATCAGAACAAAGGATAATCTGACGTGGGTAATGACAAATATGAACGGTTTTTATCTCTTCAAGGATCAAAAGCTCATTAAGATGCCAAATGACAGGAACAATTACCTGCAATCTGCCCATTTTATCCTTGAAGATCAGCACGGAGCTTACTGGATATCTTCCAACAACGGTTTGTTTAAAGTACCCAAACAACAGCTTCTTCAATACGTAGAAGACAAAAACAAATCTGTTTTCTATTATCGCTTCACCAAAAAAGACGACTTTCTGACCAATGAGTTTAATGGAAGTTCGCAACCTAACGCTTATGCTCTGGAAAACGGAGAGTTTGTATTTCCCTCTATGGACGGCTTTGTATTTTTCAATCCTGCCCAGATTAAAACCTATTATCCGGACAAAAAACAAATCTATATCGAAAGGGTAAAGATCGGAAATTCCGAGACTCAGTACTTCCATCAGGTTCTTGATTTACAAAATGATTATAAGACAGCTGAAATCTATATTGATATTCCTTATTTCTCGAATCTGGAAAATCTGTATATAGCCACCAAAATATCCGGTCAGGAAAGTACGGAATGGGAACAGATCCCTGCAGGGAAAGAATTGAAATACACGATAAGCAACCTTTCACCGGGAGATTATGTTCTCAGCGTAAGAATGTTGGTCTCTCCGGACGGAACATTTGAAGAAAAGTTCATCCGGTTTAAAATTCAGCCTTTCTTCTACCAGACATTGTTGTTCCGGGTATCTGTTTCTGTGATTATTTTAGTGATCATTATTATCATCGTTCAGTTGACAACCAATTTTTTAAGGATACGAAATAAAGCTTTAAAGCAAATAGTTCATAACAAAAACTCGGAGCTTAAGGAAACGTCCCTTAATCTTGAAGTGGTAAAAAGTGATTTGCAGAAAGAAACCGAATACCAGAAAAAACTGGTAGAAACGATCAGTCATGATATCAC
This sequence comes from Chryseobacterium indologenes, assembly GCA_016025055.1. Classification (NCBI taxonomy): domain Bacteria; kingdom Pseudomonadati; phylum Bacteroidota; class Flavobacteriia; order Flavobacteriales; family Weeksellaceae; genus Chryseobacterium; species Chryseobacterium indologenes. The sequence continues at coordinate 3,734,163 of CP065590.1, read as the reverse complement.
AACGCCCATCAGATTTATTGCGATGCTTTCTCAAAAACTTTATGAATCAGATGATGTGGAGCTTCAGAAAAAATATTTTGACAGTATCTACAAGTCTTCCGAACAACTGTATCAGTTTACATTGAATTTAAAAGAGTACACAGAGCTTTACAAGGCTAAAAATATTTTTGAGGACCAGGAGTATAGTATTAACAAAATCCTTGAAACCAAAAAGAAATTGTTCTGTGAAATTGCTAAAGAAAGGGGTACCAAAATCATCAACGCCGCTCAGGAAGATGTGTATTCCAATGTCAATGAAAGTATTCTGACCGCCATTATTCATAACCTGCTTGATAATGCGGTAAAAAATACGTTTGACGGCATCATAACCCTCAGTATTGCAGAAAGTAAAGATAAACCGGTAATAACTATCACAGATACGGGAGCAGGAATGTCTGCAGAACAGATTGCGATGTATCTTAATCTTTTTAAAAATCCTAAACTGGAAACGCCAAGCTTTAAAGGAAAAGGATTGGGATTGCATATGGTCATTCACCTTGTTAAAAAAATAAAAGCTGAAATCAATTTCAGGCATCATCATCCTACAGGAACAATTGTAGATCTAACCCTCAATACAAACTAATTTCTATGAACGAAAGAATATTAATAGCAGATGATCATTACGTAGTACGGGCAGGAACAGCCCTGGTTCTGGAATCAGCATACCCGAAATTATCAATAGATTTTGCCGAAAACTATGACCAGGTAAAAAAGATGTTGGGGACACATCAGTATGGTCTTCTTATTTTAGATATTGATATGCCCGGGACTCGGTATAAAAAGATGATTTCTGAGCTTAAAAACATCCAAAAAGGGCTAAAAATCCTTGTCTTCTCTGGCTATGATAAGGATGTCGCCATACAATATATCCGGGAAGGTGCTGAAGGTTATCTCAATAAACAAAGCAGTGAAGAGGAAATAAAAAATGCCGTAAAGACGGTGATTGAAAAAGGATATTTTTATCCGGCAGAACTGATCGGGCTTATTATTCAGAATAAAAGAGACAACCCTGCGGAAAAATTATCTTCGAGGGAGTACGAGATTTTCAAACTTCTGGCAGATGGCTACGGAAACCTTGAAATAGCTAATAAACTCAACATCCAGATGTCAACCGTAAGTACTTACAAAAAAGGATCTTTCAGAAACTTGATGTCGGTAATATTGCAGAACTCATCAAAGTATACGAAATGATGCACTGATACTGACACTTACCATTATCAAAACCTATGAGAGCTATTGAAATAATGATTTTTAGATTCAGAAAATAATCAGGAAATTTACAGAAAATAAGATTCTATTAACCCAGCAAAGATCATTGCCAAAAATTATGAATGTACCTGAAAAAGCTGATCAGGGAAGCCGCCGTTTTCGAAATATAAAACTTTGTATTTTCTTTTCAGGACTTTCTGTATTTGCCCAGCTTTATCTCTTCCAGCCAATGTTACCTATGGCTGCTGATTACTTTAAAGTATCAGTGGGAGACACTTCTTTGCTGGTATCCTCCTCCACCATTGGTATGGCTTCAGGACTATTGTTTTTTGCTTTCAGGGCAGATAGTTATTCCAGAAAGGCCCTGATGACTTTTTCATTGATTTCGTCAGCCTTACTTACTATTATTTCTACATGGGTTCCAAGTTTAAGCCTGTTGATTGCTATTGGGATTTTTAAAGGATTCGTGGTATCAGGAGTTTCTGCAGTTGCATTAGCTTACCTTACTGAAGAAGTACATGCCGCAGTAATTGGGTCTGCCATCAGCATGTACCTGAGCGGAAATACCATCGGAGGAATGAGCGGAAGAATACTGGCCACCCTTTTAGCGGGAGAATTCGGATGGCGCAATGCAGTTTTACTGATCGGAATAGAAAGCCTGATTCTGGGCCTTATCTTCTGGAAACTGTTTCCCGACTCAAAATTCTTCAATCCCCAGAAAACCGATTACCATCTCAAGGTAAAACAGATGAAGTTTTTCCTGACCAATCCGTATATGCTTCGTCTGTATCTCATTGCAGCTTTACTAATGGGTGTATTTGTAAGTGTTTATAATTATCTGACTTTCAGATTAGAGGAAAAACCATTTTCTTTAAGCCACTTTATCATTGCATTTATATTCCTGATGTATATATTCGGGGTCTTTGGAACTATGATAGTAGGGAAACTTTCTAAGAGATTTCCTATGAATACCATCCTCAAAGGTTCTATTCTCTTCATGCTTGCAGGAGCCATGCTCCTGTTGTCTGAAAATATTTACATCCTCATTTTTGGACTGGGATTGTTTACGCTTTCATTTTTTGCAGCTCACACTATGGCCAGCCAGATGACGGCTCTCTATGCCAAGCGGGGAAAATCTTCCGCAACATCTATTTACTGGCTTTTTTATTACTTTGGATCCAGTATTCTGGGAAGTGGCACAGGATATCTTTTGCATGCTTACTCCTGGAATGTCTTCATTGCTGTGCTTGTATGTTCTGTCGCTATTGCCCTTGTACTGGCAACGGCCAATACCGGTTTACAACAAAAAAGAGTTTCCTGATACCACACAGATACCACATGAAAATTACAGTGAAATCTCACCAAAAGGTGATCGTTACTGAGTTTTAACATAACGTTAATGTTTTCTATTATAAAATTAACCTAATCTTCACTAAAACACCGTCATAGACTACGATGCAAGGCATACTATTTGCTTAGTAACAAGAATACTATCATCACTAAAAATCAAAATATCATGGACGTAGCAGATCTTAAAATCAAAAACTTAGTCGAGTACAAAAATCAGATTTATACGATCACTGAAATCTTTCAGAGTATAGAGCAGGCTTATTTTGTTAAAATTGAAAATGATATTCATCGTATCTCAGTTCCGGCAGATATGATCAAACCAATTAAAATAACTGAAGAATGGCTTGAAAAACTCGGTTTTTCACGAATCTACAGTTCAGATCAAAGAATACGATATGAAAGACCGGAATCATTCATAAAATACGATATAGATCTCAGTTCAAGAAAAATTCTGGAAGGTCTGAAGATATATGGTAACGCTATAAAGTGCAGGTATATTCACGAGTTTCAAAATATATTTTCGTGTTTATTCGGAAAAGAGCCCGCGGTACAATATGGTTACCTAAAAACTGAATCGTAGTTAAATAGTTCTTAGTTATTGCAGAAAACCACAACTTAGCAGATAGGTTGTGGTTTTCTTTTACTTTATAAATTCCATAATGGCTCCTGTTAAAGAGCTTATATAAAAATTCCATTTGTACGTCAGGCAAAATAGAATGAACCCTATTTTGGGCATCCGTCAAAAAAAATAAGGGCTGTCTACCCGAGACAACCCTTTCTTATTATATGAAATCAAAACAATGTTCTGAAACTTATAAATTTTGCTTTGCTTATTATGTTCCTAGCTTTTAAAAACTGTTTTATTGGCCAGTTTAAGAGTATAAGCTTTTTTAACTTTTGTCAATGTATATTTTCCTTTCTTGTATACAGTTGCTTTTTTCGAAGCTAGCTTATCAAGGATAAGACTTCCATTGGATTCCGGCAGAAACAATTCTGCCTTTTGTCCATCTTCACTGAATATTATAGTAGCATTAGAGGTATATGATTTCTTATTATCTACTTCTTTAAGTTGTACACTTTGTTCGAAAAGACGTACACAATCATTTTTGATCACTGAGAATGTATAACCTGCCGAACCTTTACATCCATGTTTATCAGAATCTCCACCTTTTGGTGTAAGCTGAGCTGAAGCACCTGATGAGAACAATACAATGGCCATTGCCGTAACTAATAACTTTGCGTTTTTCATATTTTTTTAATGTATTAATAAATTTTTATTTCATTGAAAAAGCTCACTCTATCCTTGCTGGATTATAGATTTATGGTGCGCTATCTTTCATTTTTCACGATTGCAATCCTTATGATAAATATAACATTTTTTCTTGTACAGGAAAGGTAATCATTATGTATCTCACAATCATTTTTTTTAAATGTATAGAGCTGCTCCTTTGTTTTAATTTTGCAAATTTCAAAAATTTATGACCAATACCAGCATTATCCCCTACTACATACCTACCACATTTGATACTTCTCCTGTAAAAAGTTTATCTATTTAAAATTAATCCTATAATGAATCAAAGAAAATAAACAATTCCTGATCACTCGGAACATCAAGCTTTTTTCTTAAACGATGCTTTTTTTGCTGTACAGATTTATGCTGAATAAAAGTATATTCTGCAATTTCTTTTGAAGTAAAATTAAGTTTGATCATCGCACAAAATGCAAGCTCTGATGCCCCTAATTTCGGATTAATTTCAAGGAGTTTCGGGCAAAAATCAGGATAAATTTCCTGAAATCTCGTTAAAAAAGTAGAGTCATTCTTTTTTGCTAAGCTCACCAGCTCATCAAACGAATCATTGATTTTACTTTTCAGGGAAAGTGCTTCACTTTTAAGTTGATTTTTCCGTTGTCTCAATGATCTGTTGTGCCTGTACAAAAGGATAAAAATGATGATACATAAAACAATAATAATGCAGATATAAAGATAAAGTTTCTTTGTAAAGCCATGCGATTCTTCTTCTTTATCACTGAGCATGTGATCGACTGAGATATTAATGGCTTCGTTCTGAACATTTTCCAGATCTGCCTTTTCTTCTCTATACAGTTGTCTGGCCGCGGCTTCTTTTTCCGGCTCGTTCAGCATTTTATAGGTATTGGCTATAGCTTCGTAAGCGCGTGGGATATTGTATAATCTGTTTGTTTTATTATAATTATCCAATGCCTTACTGTAATAGGTTAAAGCAGTCTGATAATCTTTCTTTTCGTAATAGTAATCTCCATAGGTAAGATACACAAACCCGCTTTGAGCATTTACTTTTCCGGTATTAATGATTCTATCAGATGATTTCTGAAGGTAGATCAGGGTGGAATCCAGTCTTTTGGTATATAATAAATGGTGCTTGGCTAATAATGTATTCAGCAGAACTCCCTGACTGTCTAGCCTTTTCCCCTTTTGTAAATATATATAGGCTGAATCAACTTTATTGGCTTTGTAGAGAAAGTCTGCCCTGTTGGCATACAGCCTATACAAATAGTATTTTTTTATATCACTGTCTGCAACACTTTTCAGATAATACAAGCCTTTAGCGTTAAACTCCAAGGCACTTTTATATAAACCAATGACACCATTCAATTGGGCATGTTCCTGATAAAGCCTGGCCTTTAACACAGGATTACTTAACGTTTTCATTTCTTTCTCTGCCATGGACAGGTACGACAATCCCCTTTTGTAGTTCCCGATAGTTGCAGAGATATTGGAAATATTAATATAGCAAAGGATAATCCCCTCTCTGTAATTTTTTTCTTCAGCGATATTCAAATAATCTTTATTAAGCCTCACCAGGTTTTCATACTCTCCCTGAATACGAAGTGATTCTGTTTTTTTTAGCAATAAACTGTCAAACTTACTGGGAGAGAAGGGTTTCTGTCCATACATTACTGTACAGAAAAGACATACATGAAGTATGAAAACATTATAAACTGAATGATATATTTTCTTTAATTGAGCGGGAAGGGGGAACATGTTTTAGTATTTTTTATCGGTAAGTATTTTTAAAATTTCAAATCATTTATCTGTGTTTTACGATTATTGAATTGCAAGCATCAAATTTCAGTATTGCATTACAAATAGCATTCCAATTCTAAAAAACAAACATTTCTTACTGATACAGAAGGACATGCAATCCATTATAAACGTTAAAAAAATATTAAAAGGATTGAAAATGTCGTAAAAAGGAAGGTTATCTTAGCTTAAGATAACCTCATTTATTAAAAAAGTAACAGTATATTTTGATGCTGACAACCTATATCATTGACTTATTCTTTTAAATTTAATATGATAAAGACTTCCTCCGGACAGTAAGAACCCGGTGATCTTATTATTTTTATCATAAGTAAAATCGAGTTGGCCAAAAAATGACTTGTAGGAATACAACTTTTTTAAGCTTGAAAAATATAACCGGACGTCCGGATTGATAGGATGTTTGGCTATTAATTTATTGTTTTCAACCACCAATTGATAGATCGTATTGAATTCTTCATTTCTGTAAAACCCTTCATAAGCATTGAGATTGATTTTACTTTCATCTAATTGTTTCAGCATTACTTTTTTGCAGTTGAATGTAAAATCTCCGATCTTCAGGATCATCGATTCGGGATGAAAGGTAATACGGCTGGTTGCAATAGCCGGAATTCCAAACTGCTTGTCACCTATGTCGGTAAAAGGTGTTTTATCTTCACGGAGGAATAGATTTTTTCCGTCTGTCAGCACATTGAGATAATTACCGGGATTTAATTCATAGGTTCCTTCAAATTTTTTCAATTCTGCTGAAGAATAAATTCTTTTTTGAGGTAAAGGAGATGAAACTTCCTGATTACCGAGAAATACATCTACCAATTGATACGCAATGGAGAAACCGTGGAATACACTCCTGTTTCCTGCAAGTACAATTGACAAATGATAGGCAGGAATATGCAATATATAAGATCTGTAACCTGCTGTTCCTCCACCGTGAAATACAATATCCAGTCCCTTATATGTGCCGGTTTGCAGTCCCAGCCCATACTCTACTTTTTCACCTGTATTCAACAGGGTGTTTTGTTGCATTTTATTATAGGTTTCGCGGTTGCCGATGACTGGCTTTTGAAAGTTGACGGCCCATTTACAAAAATCGTCAAGAGTTGTATAAATATTGGAAGATCCATTTTCCATCTGTCCAAGGGGATATTTAGAAAAAACACTTCCCTTTTCTTTGTAAGATTCTGCTTTATTTGGAATAATTTTCTCAGAATCACCGATGACGTATGTATGATGCATTTTCAACGGTTCGAAAATATACTCTTTAAGAATCTCACTAAAATCCTTTTTATAAATCCGATGAAGGATTTCTGCCAGCAACATGAAACCGGTGTTGTTATATTTATATTCATCTCCGGGCTTAAAGTTTATGCTCTTAATAGCCAGAACCGTCTTTACCGCTTCCGTGTTGGTTACTCTAAATTCGTCCCGGAATCCCTGTAATTGTTTAATCCCCGTAAAATCAGGAAGTCCATGCGTATGATTGGCCAGTTGACGTATTGTGATTGAATACGGTAAGTGTTTCAACTCAGGCAGATAAATCCTTATGTCATCGCTGAACGACAATCTGCCTTCCTGCTCCGCTTTCATTGCCACAAATGCAGTAAACTGCTTTGAGACAGAAGCGATATTAAATGCTGTGGAATCCGTTACCGGCGTCTTATCCTCGAGGTTGGCAAGCCCATACGTTTTTTTATATATAATTTTTCCATCCCTTATAATTCCGATGGCCATTCCAGGAGCGTCTGCCTGAATATAATTGTTAATAATAGAATCAGCCTTCTGGATCTGATTTTTTTCTCATTTTGCCCTGAACAGATCATAGAATTCAGAGTGTAAAAAAAGACAAGTGTAAGTTTAAATATTGCTTTCATTCTTTAATTTTTAATAATGAAGCAAATCTGGAACTTTAAAATATTTTAAACATCCGACTCCATGAAGTCGAACTTTTTTCACTAAGAAAAATCAGTCCGACTTAAAATCGGACACGGGTTAAATCCTTGATTTTCTGTAATCTGTAGGGGTAAGTCCTGTTTCTTTTTTAAATGCTGTATAAAAGGAAGATTTTGAGTTGAAACCGACTCCATAGAGTATTTCCAGTACAGTCAACTGAGGTTGACTTTTCAGAAGAGATTTTGCATCATTAATTCTAAACTCATTGATAAAGTCAAAAAAATGTTTCCCTGTTTGCTGGTTAATCAGTGATGAAAGTTGTTTTTCCGGCAATTTAATTTGTTCCGCTAGTTTTTGCAAGGTAAGCTTATCATCGAGATATGGTTTTTCGGATTGCATAAAGCTTATCAGAATATGAAGCTCTTCAGTTTTTTCTCCAGGCTCACGTTCTGCCTTCAGAGGAACTAAATCCTTATTGATCCCTGCCAGCAAATTTGGACGATAAAGGGCTGTCATTACAAACCAACAGATTACAAATAAAACAAACAGGGATGAAAATGTATATAAGTATATGAAAACAGGATCGTTGGTCTTCACAAACCCTCTCAGCAACACAAAAAAATTTCCAATCAGAAAAAGAATGGTGGTTTGCAAAAGCCATCTATAAGTAAGGTGATAATCGCTGGAATAATTTTCCTGATATAATTTTTTAAAGCTTTTCAATGTAAGAAAGACAGCAATAATATAACTGTAATACTGAACAATAGAAATGATATCAAATGCCTGTTCACTTTGGTCTGAAACACCTGTAATACTGAAGATACAGAAAAAAAATAAAAATGGTATACCATGTAAAATATGATATTTTTTGAGTGTAAAATTATAATAACATGCTGCATTAACATACAAATAGTACAGAGGCATCTGCAAAAGAATACTGGAGATCTTGAATGCTTTAACAACTTTATGATCAGGGGTGTTCAGAAAAAACCCGGAAAGATCTACTAAAGAGATCAGCAAAAAGGAAGCAAATAAATAATTGGGTAATTTTCTTTTGGTCTTTGCTGTTATCATAAAAACACTTAGCAGCAAAAACAAGAAAGCAATTATTTTACCTAAATCATTTATTAATGCCATAATTTTCACTTTGATTATCACAAAAATACAAATTAAAATTTCTGTTTGATCTGTTTACTTTTTATTAAAACCCTATATATTTTTTACAAAACCAGTCGGTTTCAAGCCATAATATTTGTCTAAATTTGTCTCTTCATTATTTACGGTGTATTGCGGTACATCAGTAGAATTTAAGATTTTCATTATGGATACGGATACAATCATTTTACAGCTCATAACGCATATCAGAGAAATAGTCAATGTACATGAATCTGATATTGATTTTATCACCTCCAAATTAGAAATAGTACAGCTTAAAAAGAAGGATTTTTTACTTCGGGAAGGGCAAGTGTCCAGACACATGCGTTTCATTGCTCAAGGAAGTTTGTTTGCATATCATACAGATGAGAAGGGCAAAGAAAACATTACACAGCTTGGCATAGAAAACTGGTGGGTCAATGATTTGTACAGCTATCTCAGCGAATTGCCTTCCAGAATGTTTATCAGATCCAATGAAGATACTACGATCATACAAATCAGTAAAAACAATCTTGAATTGTTGTATAAAGAAGTTCCTACTATCTCCGAATTCTGGAGGCTGAAAATGCAAAACGCTTATGTTACCTTACAGGAAAGGACTTTTGAGCATTCCAGGGTCGATGCTTATACAAAATACAGAACTTTTGTAAGTACTTATCGTAATATTGAACAACGCTTTCCACAATATATGATTGCTTCTTATCTTGGAATTACGGTAGAATACCTCAGTTATTTAAGAAAAAAGCACCTGTCAGACGTTTCTTAAGATATCTTAAGTTTATTCCGTTCCGGCCTGGATAATTTTGCTCACAGATTTAAATGAGTGAAATATGAAGGCTAAATTCATCGCTATAACAGCACTTGCAGCAGTCTCATCCGGATTGTCTGCACAAAAAATTTCTTATACCCCCGATATTGTAATAGGACACCGTTCCTATACCTATTTGCATCATATCAATTATCAATTGAATGACCGGTTGAAATTGAACAATCTTACTCTATTCGACACTGAATATACAAAAGATAAGGAGAATATATTTTTTATAAGAAATACACTTGCCTATAATCTTAGCAAGAGGTTTATTGTCAATGCTGCCTTCGGAATGAAAAACCCGGGAGCATTCTTTAGCGCTTATCTACAATATAAAATTACACATTCCACCTACTCTTTTTCTTACTCCGTAGGAACCACCTACCAAAAAGGATTTTCTCTTGAACAATCGGTTTCATTTGAGTACACCCCGTATCTGAAAGACAATCTTCAGGGGTACTTCAGTGTTCTCGCAATAGGAAATCTTGATCATAGCGGCTACCCGAGAGGTTTGCAATTTGTACGGTTGGGAATCAAGCAAGATAAAATGATGTACGGACTTGCTTCCAATTTTGACCAGTTTAATAATGGAAAAAAGACCCTTGAAAATATCGGGGCATTTGTAAAATACAACTTTTAAATAAATAGAAATGAAAAAAAACATTGATTTAGGAATGCTGATAAGCAGAATAGCGATTGGGTTTCCCATGTCGGTTTATGGAATTAATAAATTGATCCACGGAGTTGGCTTTATTGAAAATATGATGACGATGCACGGTCTTCCTTCATTCTTTGCTTATGGAGTTTTCGCCGGTGAAATTATAGCTCCGGTCATGCTTATCATAGGCTTCAGAACCCGTTTTGCAGGGTTGATTTTTGCTGCCAACTGTTTTACGGCAACCATTCTGGCCCAGACCGGTAATCTGTTTAAACTTAACGATTTTGGAGGCTGGGCTCTGGAGCTTTTGGTCATCTATATGCTTATAAGCTTAAGTTTTTTTTTTACAGGGGCCGGAAAATATGCTGTTTCCACCAATAACAAGTGGGACTGATATTTTATAGAATCATCTGAATATTCTTTTTTAATTGCCACTAATGCACGAATAAAATGATTGTGGATTAACGTCGGAAAAACAAATAATAAAAATTCGTGCATTCGTGGCCAATCAAGAACATTCATTTATTGGATCATTGAGTATTGTTTAGGTTTCATTCCCGTGTGTTCGTTAAAGACCTTTGAAAAGTGGCTTAAATTGGTAAATCCCAACCTATATCCTACCTCTGAAACAGAATATTTTTTATCCCTCAGCAGAAAGGCAGCTTCCTTCATTCTGAATTCCTGGTAATAACTGAAAATACTATTGCCAAAAATCTGTCTGAACAAACGTTTCAGCTTTGTGGGACTCATTCCTGACTCAAATGCCAGATCACTGATGACAGGAGGAACTTCAAGGCGTTGAAGTATTTTCTCCTTGACTTTATACAAAGTTTCAATATCCTTCGTGTTTAATGGATAAACCTTTTTTTCATCCCGTTTTTCCAATTCAATCAACAACCTGCAAATCAATTCTTCAGCTTTTACCCTTAATAAAAACAGTTTGAAAGGTTCTTCTGTTTCATCTGAAATAATATCCTCTACCACATGTTGCAGTGCAGGATAAATCAATTGTTCAAAAAGGAACGGCTGGGTATTTCTCAAAAGGCTTTGCAATACCGGTGACTGGTCTGCGGTAGGAAACAAACCACTCAAATATTCTGCATCAATCTCTATAGTAATGGTTTCCGTATTGCTGTGAATTGAAATAACCTCATCGGTATTAATCCGGCTGGTGCCTATTAAAACGGAAGGCAGTTCTGATCTATAATTTCCCTCCTGTAGTCTTTCAGTACCGCGGAATACATTCTGAAACTTAAAAAACAACATCTTACGGACTGGATCAAAATCTTTGTTTTCAATACTAATATCCGTCTTCAGCTCATAATTACTGATCAGCATCTGAATGTGTCTGTTAAAAATAAATCCTGAGCAGTAACCATTGCCGAACTTCGCAGGGATTTCCAATGTCCTGTGTTTTATTTTCGCTCCCAATAAACTGGCAAACTCTGTTAAAACTACCGGAACGGTGTGGTCATCTTTTTCCATAAAGTCTTTTACAGCTATTTTTATATCCAATATAGTTATTTTATTTCTAAAATATCACAGAATTTTGTATCAACATGTAACAACCTACAACGATGATATTAAAAGATAAAAAAGTTGCTATAATCGGAGGAGGTCCGGTTGGGCTTACCATGGCCAGATTACTTCAACAGCAAAATGCTGACGTTCTCGTTTACGAAAGAGATAAAGACCAATACGCGAGAATTTTCGGGGGAACATTGGACCTTCATAAAGATTCGGGGCAGAAAGCTTTACTGCAAGCCGGACTGCTTGAAACCTACTATCAAATGGCAGTTCCTATGGGAGCAACCATTACCGACCAACACCTTAACATTTTATTTACCAAAAAAATCACTCCCGAAAATCAATTTGACAATCCTGAAATCAACAGAAATACCTTAAGAAAAATGCTTCTGGACAGTTTATCTGAAAACACCGTTGTCTGGGACCGGAAATGTACTGATCTCGAAGTTCATGACAAAAAATGGATAATGTCTTTTGAAAATGGGACACAGTCTGCCGCAGATCTTATCATCATCGCCAATGGAGGAATGTCGGGAATAAGAAAGTACGTGACGGACACTCAGGTGGAAGATACCGGAACCCTTATCATCCAGGGCGATATTCCCGAGCCAGAAAAAGATTGTCCGGAATTTTATAAAGTATGCAATGGTAACCGGTTGATGACCGCTTATCAGGGTAACCTGATCGTCATTAATCCTGATAATAACGGTGCACTCACTTATGGTATCATTTTTAAAAATTCCGGGGATTACAGATTCAATGCCCACGATACTCAAAGCATAGGTGAGTTTCTTTGCGAAAAATTTTCCGATTGGCATCACCTGTATCTTGACTTATTCCGGGCCACATCATCATTCTGGAGTTTACCAACAAGAAAATTACCTTTGAATACACCCTGGAAAGACAATCGCCCCTTGCCTATCACCCTTATAGGAGACGCAGCCCATCTGATGCCTCCGTTTGCCGGCCAGGGAGTCAATATCGGATTGGTTGACGCTTTGACATTATCTGACAATTTAACTGACGGGAAGTTTATTTCTCTGCATGAAGCTATTTATGATTACGAACAACAAATGTTTATCTACGCTACTGCAGCCCAGTTTTCATCATCAAAAAACGAAATAGAAATGCGGCAAACTGATTTTTCTTTCCGGAAGTTCATATCTTAAAGTATATATTTTCCTTTGCAGAGGATATTTCGTACCGTATTTATCTCTATCTTTACTTTGAACTTAATCCCCTATGATGAAGGAAGTAATTGTTTATCAGATTGATTCTTTTACGAAAGAAAAATTCAAAGGAAACCCTGCAGGAGTAGTATTAAATGCTGAAAATCTGACCACTGAAGAAATGCAGCTTATTGCCAGAGAACTTAATAATTCGGAAACGGCATTTATCTTTACACCTGATGTTCCGGAAAATGACTTCGACTATCACGTGCGATATTTTACTCCCACTGTAGAAGTTCCTATCTGCGGGCATGCTACTATTGGGGCCCTTTATGCAAAGGCGGTAGAAGATCAATTGGATTCCTGTACGATCAGGATCAATACTCAGGTTGGCATTTTGCCTATCTCTATTGACAAAAAGGATAATGATTACCAAATCACAATGACCCAGGGAAGTTTTCTTCTGGGCCCAGCTTTTGACCTGTCAACTACGCAAAATATTGCACAGGCACTGGGAATATCGACAGATGACCTGGATGAAAAATGCCCGATGCAAATTGCTTCTACAGGGCATTCAAAAGTTATGATCGGAATCAAAAGCAGAAAGACTTTAAACCAACTTAACCCGGACATGGCTTCTTTAATAGAACTCAGTAAGGAAATTGGATGCAACGGATATTTCGTGTTTACTTTTGATTCTGATGATAAAGACGTATTCATCTGTGGAAGAATGTTTGCTCCGGCAATAGGAATTTCGGAAGATCCTGTAACAGGTAATGCCAATGGGCCATTGGGAGGTTATCTTATTCACAATAAAATCATAGAAGTATCCGGTGACACTTTTGAATTTACAGGTGAGCAAGGTGAGGCTATTAACCGTGTTGGAAAAGTCCATGTTAAGGTCAGTATAAAAAACAGTAAGCCTGATATCATTCAAATTACAGGAAATGCTGTAAGCGTATTCAGGACGATAATTTCTATTTAAAACTCCCCTTCTCTAGCAGTATTTTCGAGTTTTTTCCGATAGGCTTTTGGAGTACAGCCTGTTTTTACCCTAAAAAGATAAGAGAAATGGGAAAAATTCTGGAATCCCAATTCAAAAGCGATCTCTTTAATGGATTTGTCAGAACTGTGGAGTAAATTTTTAGCTTCCAGAATAATTCTTTCTTTAATAAATTCCAATGGCGATATGCCATGCTGTTTTCTACAGATCACACCAAGATAATTAGGCGTAATGCACAATTCCTTGGCATAAAAAGCTACATTCTTCTGAGTTTTAAAGTTTTTGTCAACCAGCATATGAAAACGAAAAGCAAGGTTATCAGGTGTATTCAACGCTTTATTCCCGTAAGCATGTTCTACCCATAAATTAATAATGAGAGCCAAAAGGCGCACTCTTGCATTGATAAGCTCCGGAAAAACATTATCTGCAAGAATTTCTTTCCGGATTGCATTAAATTCCAGGCTAAATCTGTAATAAGTTTCCTTATCGGGCTTTATCATTTCATACTTGCTGTAGGAAGAAAAAGTAAATTTAAGGGTAGGAGAAAATGTTTTCAATACAGAGTCTTTGATAATCAGCCTTCTTCCTTTTGTATGGGGAGGTAAATCCCACTTATAATCTCTTTTGGGAAGATGAATAAATAACTGCTGATCCTCCAGATCATATTTTCCCAAACCTGTATGACACTTCCCATGATCACATTGATCAATTAAAATGATCGTAAACGAATTGTCAGGAAAAAAGTTGAGTGATTCAGCATTGATCTCATCCTGAAAAACAACATCTATTCCTTTATTATATACCTCTTCTACTGAGGTTTTATTGATCAGTGTTTTATCTATTATCATATATGTTTGACTACAGCCCTTTATATTCTATACCAATTTATGAAATATCCGGTAAATAATTAGCGCCTGCAAATATACACAGTCCCGCCCTCTTATGAATATCCGAAACCGTGACATGAATATCATCTTTTAACACAAAATATCATGAATTATAATCTAAAAATGAATTCAACACCTACAAAAAAAGAGATTAACCGATCATTATCAGTCACTTACAACCATCCCATCCATAACCATCATTCAGTACTGAGTTTTTTGGGTTATGGCCAAAACAATAAGTATATTTGTATAGGGTTCATATTTCCCGTCCTTATGTTAACAGATAAATTCGGAAGACATATTAATTATCTCAGACTGGCTGTCGTTGACCGCTGCAACCTCCGTTGTACCTACTGTATGCCGGAAAGCGGCCTTTCATGGATCAAACAACGCGAATTGATGACCGATGAAGAAATGCTCAGAATATGCTCAGTTTTCGCAATGCTTGGGGTTGATAAGATCAGAATAACCGGTGGAGAACCGTTTGTACGCAAAAACTGCATTAGCCTCATTGAAAAAATATCACAACTTGAAGGGCTTACCGACCTAAGTTTAACAACCAACGGGCTGCTTACTGAGCAATATATCCCTCAACTCAAACAATTCGGGATACAATCGGTTAATCTCAGCCTTGATACACTGAATGAAGAACGTTTTTTCAGGATTACCCGCCGAAAAAGCTATGATAAGGTCATGAAGACCCTGGATAGCTTATTAAAACACCATATTAAAGTAAAAATTAATACAGTGGTCATGGAAGGGAAGAATACTGAAGATATTATTCCTCTGGCTGAGCTTACGAAAGATCTTCCGGTAGATGTTCGTTTTATTGAAGAAATGCCTTTCAATGGTGATGATACCGAAATATCTCTGAAGTGGAATTATCCCCAAATTTACAGTCATATCAAAAGTTGCTTCCCGGAAATCGAAAAAATACAGGATCCGCAAAGCTCAACGGCATATCATTATAAAATACCCGGATTCTCAGGAAATATAGGGATCATTGCCGCCTACACCCGCTCCTTCTGCGGAGATTGTAACCGGATCAGGATTACTCCTTCGGGACTGCTCAGAAACTGCCTGTATGAAGGGGGTGGTATCAATTTAAAAGATGAAATCCGCTCAGGAAAAACAGATGAGGAGCTTAAAAATATAATTATCAACAATATACACAAAAAGCCAAAAGACGGATGGGAAGCTGAGAAACTGAATTCCGGCAATTCATCTGTTCATCAGTCTATGGCCACAATAGGAGGATAAGCATGGAAATGATCACCGTACAACAAGCTGAAGACCTTATCCTTTCCGAAACACAGGATTTTGGAAACGAAAGTATCTTTTATGGAAATACCTTAGGAAGAGTCCTGGCAGAAGATCTCTCTGCAGATCGTGATTTACCGCCATTCGACAGACCCACGGTAGACGGAATTGCCATCCTTTATGATGCCTACGAAAAGGGCCACCGTTCTTTTTCAGTTAAGGCCGTACAATCTGCCGGAGAACCTTCTATTTCTATTGATTCGGAAGGGCAATGTATTGAAATTATGACCGGAGCCGCTTTGGACCACTCTGTTGATACGGTTGTGCGTTATGAAGATATTTCAATACAGAACGGTATTGCGACAATCAATACCGATATTAATAAGGGACAGAATATTCACGTGAAAGGTAAAGACAAAAAGAAGGAGCAATTCTGGTCACAGCCAATCAGGTCATTAGTCCTGCAATCATTGGAATTGCCGCATCTGTTGGCAAAACTACCCTATCCGTAAAAAGACTTCCAAAAATAGTCATCATTTCCACCGGAGACGAAATGGTAAGTGCTGAGGCGAATCCTGGCCCATTTCAGTTAAGGCGTTCAAATGCTATCACGATAAGCTCCGCCTTACAAAAATATGGAGTTCAGGCGGATAGTCTCCACCTCAATGATGATTATGAGGAGATAAGAAAAGAAATTTCCCGCTGTATTCATGAATATGATGTTCTTCTGATGAGTGGTGGAGTTTCGATGGGAAAATTTGATTACCTGCCTGCGGTATGTGAAGAACTCGGAATAAAAAAACGCTTTCACAAAATTAAACAAAGACCCGGAAAACCCTTCTGGTTTGGTAAAAGTGAGGACAAAAAACTTATTTTTGCTTTTCCCGGAAATCCGGTCTCTGTATTTATGTGCCTTCACCGGTATTTTATTCCCTGGTTGGAAAAATCATTAAAAATTCCGGAAAATCCTTGTCAATGGGCTGTCTTGCATAACGATATAGAATTTAGTGTTCCTCTTCAATATTTCGCACAGGTAAAACTTAGGGTCAATGATTTAGGACAGCTCACTGCAGAATCAGTGAATACAAACGGATCCGGTGATTTCTCTCATCTGGCGGACACCGATGCTTTCATTGAATTGCCTCTGGAGCAAAATATTTTCAAAAAAGGTGATGTCTACAAAATATGGAGATACAATCTGTAAACTGAAGTGTCACAAATTAAAACGAAACATTGGTGTTTCTGACACCTTAAAACACTCGATGATAATGACAATACTGCTACGAATGCTCAAATTAAAATAAATCTCTTATTCGAAATCATTGATAAGCGTAGGAATAGTATTCGTGGATGAAGGGCAAATAAAAAGAAAAATACTTTAATCGAAAATAAAAATTATCAGGAATGCACGAATAAATGATTTTGTGCTGATGACAAAAACAAAATATATGTCAGAATTTACCCATCTTAATAAAAACGGTCAGCCTGCTATTGTAGATATCGGAGACAAAAAAGTTACCCGCAGAAAAGCAGTGGCACAAGCTATTATTTCTTTGCCTGATGCTGTTTTGGAGGCATTACAAAAAGACGACTTTACCACCAAAAAAGGTTCTGTTTTTCAGATCGCAATCATTGCCGGAATAATGGGAGCTAAAAAAACAAGTGAACTTATTCCTCTTTGCCATCCTATCGGGCTTGATCATTGTAATTTGCAGATAGAACTGAATGAAAATAATGAAATTGTTATTGAATGCTCCACAAACATTGAATCTAAAACAGGAGTAGAAATGGAAGCCCTCACCGGAGCTTCTGTAGCGGCCTTGACTATTTATGATATGTGTAAGGCATTGAGTCACGATATTGTGATCAAAGAGATTAAGTTAATAGAAAAAAGCGGCGGAAAAAATGATTTCAGAAGAGCATAAAATGATACCTCCACTCAACGGGCTGGTTCTCGCAGGTGGAAAAAGCAGCAGAATGGGAACCGCTAAAGATAAGCTAAACTGGCATGGTAAGGAACAGCGGTACTTTGCTGCCGATTTGCTAGCACCATTTTGTAATGAGGTTTTTATTTCCTGCAGGCAGGATCAGTTGGAAAATTTTGATTCGCACTACAATGCCCTTCCCGACACTTTTCTTAATATGGGCCCTTTTGGAGGTATTCTTTCGGCGTTAAGAGCTCAGAGAGATAAAGCATGGCTCGTTGTAGCCTGTGACCTCCCATTATTGGATAAGAAATCATTAGAATTTTTAATACAATCCAGAGATCCGGAAAAAGCAGCAACAACCTATGAAAGCCCGTTCGACGGATTGCCTGAGCCATTGATTACCATTTGGGAACCCAAAAGCTATCCATTGCTGTTGAATTTTCTTGGAACAGGAAATACATGCCCGAGAAAAGTTTTAATCAATAGTGATCCCTTAATTTTAAAACCGGAAAACCCTGATGCACTAATGAATGTAAATACTCCTGAAGAAGCTGTAAAAGCAAATGAAATTTTAAAAAAATAAATGTTTTTTCACAGAGGATAGGTTTAGAAAACGGATACCCGACATTATAAAAAGAATACAAGTTATGAATGATTCATTTGAACGTTACCACTGCCAGATGGCCTTACCGGGATTTGGCATTTCTTCTCAGGAATTACTTAGCAATGCCAGAATCCTTATTGTAGGCGTAGGAGGTCTGGGATGTCCGTGTGCACAATATCTGGCATCTTCCGGTATCGGTACAATTGGAATTGCTGATGATGATATTGTATCTTTAAGCAATCTGCACCGTCAGATTTTATATAGTCCTGATGATATCGGATCTTATAAAGTGGATGTTGCCGCTCAAAAACTTCGGCAACAAAATCCCTCTGTTTCTGTCATTCCTTACCGTATTCGGATTTCTTCTTCCAATGTTATGGATTTGATTTCAGAATTTGATCTTATTATTGAGGGTACAGATAATTTTGAAACAAAATCTTTGTTGAATGACGCCTGTGTTTTAGCCGGAAAGCCTCTTGTATATGGAGCTATTTATCAACATGAAGGCCAGGTAAGCCTCTGGAATGTTTTGCTGAAAGACGGAACCTATTCTCCCAATTACAGGGATGTTTTCCCGGATGCTGAAGAGTCACAGGTTCCCAACTGCAGAGAAGGAGGTGTAATTCCTACTTTAGCAGGAATAGTAGGCTGTATGCAAGCCAATGAAGCCATAAAATATATCACTCAATCAGCTGATCTTTTAGCCGGAAAACTTTGGATGATGGATGTGAAAAGTGGCAGAACCCAAATAATAAAACTGAAAAAAACAGCATCTCCCATTACAGGTCTTCCTCAAACCATTGAAAGTATACCTTTTGAAAAGCTTAAACAGGAGCAAGAAAATTTTGAATTAATAGATGTCCGCACTGAATCTGAACACCTTAATTTTAATATTGGCGGCAAGAATATTCCGTTGGACGAATTAAAGGAGTCTTTTCATCAGATTTCATCCATTTCTCAACCGATTGTTATGTATTGTCATTCAGGCCAGCGAAGCAAAGAAGCGGTCAGAATAATTAAAAAAATATTCCCTGAAAAAGAGGTATTTTCCCTGAAAGACGGAATCAGTAGAATTCAACATAAATAATTCCTATCTCTATGTCTATGCACAGCCTCTGTGTGTTTATTAAGCCATGGATTTTTAGGCCCGGAAACACGCAGACACATGCAAGTGTATGAATATCAAATGAATTCAGCATCTGAATAAAATATCCAGAGAATGAACAGAGTGACCCACAGTATAAATACCCGGCTTTTCATATTTTCCATACCATGCATCAGTCTATTATATGATGAGCCACTTTTTGAGAAGCAGGAATAGGTTCACCCGCCATTTCATGAATCGTTTCTTCGATCATTAATGACATACTATTAAGAGCCAGGTCATTAGCTTCGGTTCCGAATGGTTCTTCAATTTCATCCGCAATGGCCTCAAATGCCACGAATGTATAAGCCACAAATACGACGATAAGAGGAGTAAACCACCGCAGAGAGTCTACAAGACCGAACGGTAAAAGAAAACAGTAAATATATACTGTACGATGCAACAAAACCCTGTAACTGTAGGGAATCGGAGTTGAAATAATTCTCTCACATCCTCCTACGATATCAGAAAGCTTATCAAAATTCTCGTCAAAACGTGCCTGTTGAATAGAATCAATTCCACCCTCATTTTTTACCCTTTGTACCCATTCAGCCAATAACCGCATAATAACCGCCGGTTTATATTTGGAGGCTGCAACTACTTTCAGGTGGTCTTCGGAAAGCCTGTTTTTTAGATCTTCATAGGCATCCGTTCTTCTCAGCTGGTGTTTAAGGGCAAAAATAAAAGCACCTATCAATTGGATAAATTCTGAAACGGAACTCCTGTTTTTTTCCAAATTATTAAGGGTTAATGCCTGACGCGCCAGTGATCTTGCTGTGTTAAGTAAGGCGCCCCATAATTTTCTCCCTTCCCAGAATCTTTCATAGCTTACGTTATTTCTGAATCCTAAGAATAAAGCGAGTACAAAACCAAATAAAGTAAGGGGTGCAGGATTCAGAGGAATTTTAAACGAAAAAATCACTCCACGCAGGTATACAACTCCCAGGGATAATATAAAAAGTAAAAAAGACGTGGCAACAGCCCAGGTAATACCGAGCCATGCCATACAAAAAGCATTTTGAACCAATGTTCTTTCTTTCTGATAATCATACGATTCTGTAAAGTCTTCTATAGTGATTATTTTTTTATCTGTCCTACGACCAAAGCTTCTAATTGGTAGGAGCTTCGGGCAGGTTTTTTCTCTCCTTCAGCAATAAGGCGCAGCGGCCCCTTTGATTCTGGTAAGGGTTTACCATCAACGGTATCTGCCACAATTACATTTTTATCTGCAATAGAAGCATCCAGTTCTGCCAGTGAAAATAAAACCTGATATCCGTCTGCGCATTTTACAAGAAGGTATTTTGAAATATTGTCTCCGTGAAGCTCTTTTCCCGCGGGAACTCCTGCCCTGGCAAGAATATCTGAAACCGGAACTCCTGAATATTTATGAATGTTTCCATCTTTATCCTTTAACCAAGCCTCTTTTCTGGTCATCTTTGACAGATCAGCCAGATTCAGTTCTAACGGATTTGAGACTTCTCCACTTACTTTAAGCTTAAATCCGGACTGGCAAAAGACCCATCCGGAAATTAATAACAGCACCAATGGCAGTATTCTTTTCATACAGTACAATAATTATGATGATTAAGGTCTCTGAATAGCTCCTTTATACAGCATTTCATCAACTTTTTTATAGACTTCAGGGTCGTGTTTTTTAATTTTGATCCTTACATATTTTGAAGCCGGCATATTGCTCTCCTTCACTACATTGTTTACGGACACCAATACGTTCGTTTCGGGGAAATAAGTTACTGTATTTTTTTCGGGGATCTGATAGGAAACAATGATAAACAAAGGGGCAATTCTTTCTATTCCATCGTCATAATTGTACAGGTCTACTCTATCTCCGGCTTTAAATCCCGCCTTATCAATATCATGCTGGTTCATAAAGATTACACGGCGCTCATTTTTAATTCCTCGATACCGGTCATCCAGCCCGTAAATAGTGGTATTAAACTGATCATGAGTACGTGTGGTTGCCATCATATATTCATCATCTTCAAGGGTATTATCCGGTATTTCCGTTAGTGTAAACGGAGCCCTGCCGCCTAGTTCTTTAGAAAAACTCTGTTCATCTCTTGCCGCATTGGGAAGATAAAATCCGCCTTTTTCTCTTACCCTGATATTGTAATCTTCAAAACCGGGAATACATTGCTCAATAGCATCCCTAACGGCGTCATAGCTGTCATGGTACAACTGCCAGTCTACAACAGACCGACTTCCCAGGGTAGCCATGGCCATACGGCATACAATCTGGGTTTCATTGACTAAGTTATCTGATACTGCATCCAGCATCCCTTTTGAACTTTGAACAACTCCCATTGAATTCTCGGTGCTTACGATCTGTATTTCTCCGTTTACAATATCTTTGTCGCTTCGTCCATACGTAGGTAAAATTAAAGCTTCTTTGCCATGAACAAGATGCCCCCTGTTCAGCTTGGTGGAAACGCAGACCAACAGGTTTAATTTTCTCAATGCATGAGCAGTATAAGTTGTGTCCGGTGTTGCAGAAAGGAAATTACCTCCCATACAAAACATAACTTTTATTTTTTCTTCATGAATGGCTTTGATGGCGCGTACGACATCATATCCATGTTTGCGGGGCACTTTGAAACCATAGAAATTTTCAAGACGATCGAGTTGTTCATCGGTAGGTTTTTCGTCAATCATCATCGTTCTGTTTCCCTGAACATTACTGTGACCACGAACGGGACAAACACCGGCTCCCGGTTTCCCGATACTTCCTTTAAGCAAAAGGATATTGAGAATCTCCCTGATCATGTCTACTCCGTTAGGTTGCTGTGTAAGGCCCATTCCCCAACTGATGATAATACGTTTTTTAAATGCGATCATCTTTGCAGCCTGATAAAGGGCTTCCTTAGATACTCCTGACAAAGCTGCAAGCTCATCCAGCTTCAGATGATCAAACTGTTTGATGAATTCATCATATCCTACGGTCTTATCCCTGATAAAGTCTTCATCAAAAACCTTTCCCGGATTTTTCTTTTCAAATTCTATTAAAAGTAATTCAAGGGCTTTCAAAAGAGCCATATCACCGTTGATCTTTACCGGCAGATAAAGGTCTGCAAGCTGTACTCCGCCTTTAAGGATAGCCTTCACATTCTGAGGGTTGATAAATCCCATTAAACCGGCTTCCGGAAGTGGATTGACCGCGATAATTTTAGCTCCGTTGTTTTTTCCTTTTGCCAGAGCACTCATCATCCTTGGCGCATTGGTTCCGGGATTCTGGCCGATGATTATAATCACTTCAGCATCATAGAAATCCTCCAAAGTTACGGTTCCCTTTCCTATTCCTATTGTTGGTCTTAAAGCAGACCCTGAAGTTTCATGGCACATATTGGAACAGTCGGGCATATTATTGGTCCCGAATTCTTTGGCAAATAACTGATAGACAAATGAAGCCTCATTACTTGTTCTTCCGGAAGTATAAAAAGCAGCTTCGTCGGGAGATTCCAGGGCATTGAGATGATCTGCTATCTTTTTGAAAGCATTATCCCAGCTAATTGGCTCGTAGTGGGTTGCTCCCGGTGCCAGGTACATGGGATCAGTGAGTCTTCCCATCTTACCGATCTGATAGTCATCCAGTTTTGCAAGATCATAGAGGGAATTCTCTTTAAAAAACTCGGGAGTAACTTTTTTCGTGGTTGCTTCTTCTGCGAGTGCTTTTGCTCCGTTTTCGCAATATTCTCCAAGAACAGAACGCTCATCATCAGGGTCCGGCCATGCACAACTTGGGCAGTCGAAACCACCTATCTGATTCATTTTTAATAATGCTCTCATTCCCCGGATCGGAGCCTTCTCTTCGAACAAGTCACTGAAAGCTGCCATCACCGCAGGTATTCCGGCTGCCGCTTTTTCAACATGCGTCAGCTTAAGGTCTAACAGACTAAAGGGATTTTCAGCATTGGGTTCTTTACTGATTTCCTTTTCTATTTTCTTTTTATTATTTTCTTCCATAACCTCTTATTATCTAAAGTGATTAACATGTAAGATTGGGATTGGGATAATTATCGCTTTGGTCTTCTAATGAATTGTCTATGCATACGAAATCTTTCTCTACCAAAAGCTTTACAGATCCTACCTGACCGTCAAAACCAACGGTATCGGTTGAGACTAATTCGTCAACCATTGCTGCAGGCATTTTCATCACCATTCTGTTTTCAATGAAAGCTGCGGACAAGACAGAGTCTTCAGTTTTTTCTATCCTATAAATAAACGGTCTTTCGACAAACTCGGTAACACTGGACACAATTCCATTTTTTCCTAATTCTGCCACTTCGGACTGAGTTAAACGAAACCTGATAGAATTATCTTTTATTCTTATTTTCATTTGTTTATTCTTTTTTAACGTACATCTACAAATTAACTATTTTTCGAGGATTAGGAGCATCTTTGGTTTCCTATTAAGATAAATGTGGTTTTCTAATTGATATTTATTTGCCACCAATGCACGAATTTCATTGTGTATCGTGTGTAGAGCAATTATTTTCCTATTATCCGGTGGTTGCTTGCTGTGTTATAAATATTAAACCGGTTTTCCCGAAGGAATCCCAGTAAAGTCATATCAAATTCCTTGGCCAAATCAATGGCAAGACTGGAAGGAGCTCCTATTGCGGCAACAATAGAAATACCTGCCATCGCTGCTTTTTGAATCAGTTCAAAACTGGCTCTGCCACTGAGAACCAAAATTGTATTTTTTAAGGGAAGCTGATTTGTAAAAAGGGCGTGACCTATAAGCTTATCCAGGGCATTATGCCTGCCTACATCTTCCCTCAGTGCCAACAGGTTTCCATGATAATCAAAAATACCTGAAGCATGAATTCCTCCGGTAGCACTGAAGTTATTCTGAAAAGACCGAAGATTCTCTGATAATTGATATAAAGTATCAAACGCTATGGTCTCAGCATCTTTCTGGATGTGTTGAAAAGAACTTATGGTACGTATGGAATCAATAGATCCTTTTCCGCAAACCCCACAGCTGGATGTGGTGTAAAAATTCCGGTCCGCTTTCATCAATTCGGGAATGAATCCGTCTGCCAAATCTATGATCACCACATTTTCCTGATTTCGGGAACATTCCGCTTCAGGGCGTTGTATATTTTTGATCTGATGATTTCCTGAGATAATACCTTCTGTAAACAAAAATCCTGCAGCGAGTTCCTCATCATTACCGGGCGTTCTCATCGTTACGGATATATTTTTGTTTTCTCTCTGATCTTTTATCCCATAAGAAACCCGGATTTCAAGTGGTTCTTCTACTGCGATATCATCCGCGTACAGAAAACTGTCGTGATCTTTTACTTTCGTGATATCGATCTGTCGTACCGATTGGTTTTCTAATAAATTGGTTTTCATATCTTAATGATCTGGGTATAGTAAATATACGAAAATTCGTCCTTTAAAATCAGGGATGAGCAGAAACCCATTCTTCCCCGTCTTCAAAAATTTCTTTTTTCCAAATAGGAACGGTCTGTTTTACAGTATCAATAATATACCGGCAGGCATCAAAAACAGCATCCCTGTGGCCGTCACTGACTACTATAATTACAGCAGCGTCACCCGGAAACAAAGTTCCTGTACGGTGATGCACCACCACATTACGTACAGAGAAGCAAATGATTGCCTGATCAACGATCTTTTTAATTTCTTTGGTAGCCATAGATTGATAGCATTCATAATCCAGCCGGATGACAGGTTTATTTTTTGTCATGTTGCGAACTGTTCCTATAAATGTAGCAATTCCCCCACTACCTAAGTCTTGTGCTAAATCAAGGCATTCTGTAATACTCAGTGCATTGTCTGTTATTCTTATATCTATCATTTTATTGTTTTTGCCTTAAAGAGAGGAATTTCAGGTTGCAAGAAAGTTTTTATCCACCACTTACAGGAGGAATTATTGCAATTTCATTCGTATTATGAATGATCTGATCATCTTCTGCATATTCTTCATCAAGGGCAATGAAATAGGATTTCAGTTTTTTAAACTCGGGAAACTGATCTTCGAGCACTTTTTTTAATTGTCCTACATTCACGCTATCTTCTACTTCTAGTTCCTTTTCAGGACCTCCGAAAATGTCTTTTACAATTCCGAAGGCTAATATTTTAAGTTTCATTTTAATTTTTTTTAAACAGATTTACCAGTATTTTATCAAAACATTTATACCTGCCACAAGAACAAGTACTGCAGTCATTCTTTTTATAACCAGAGGATTCCATTTCAGAGACATTCTGGAACCTATCTGCCCACCTAAAAAAACTGCCAGGCACAAACTCAGAATCCTTACGGAATCCACTTCCACAGACAATTTTGATACCTGCCCGAATATACCGGATACAGAGTTTACAAGAATAAAAACACTTGAAGTTGCGGCAATTCTCCTGGGCGTATCCCACTTCATAAGATTAAGCAAAGGGGATAGAAAAATTCCACCACCAATTCCCACTAATCCTGATAAAAATCCTATTCCTCCTCCTAAAGCAGTATTTCCGAGTATGGATTGTTTTGTAGGCTCAGTTGGTTCTTTATCATTTTTAGTTCCGGTTTTTATCCATAATAATAGGGCTGCGATAATTAAAGTGATTCCCAGAATGAGAAAAAACGTCTCCTGGCTTATTTTCAGTATGGCTCCCAGATAGGCTGATGGAACGCTTACCAGGGTAATGGGAAGGACTTTTCTCCAGTCAATCTGATTATTTTTAACATAAATATAAACGCCTCCAACGACAACAATGACATTGCAGATCAGAGCGGTTAATCGTATTTCCTGATACGGGAGATTGTACATAGCCAGCACCGCCAGATAGCTGGAACCACCGCCAAATCCTACTGATGCATAGACGAAGGCAATGATCAGAAAGAACAGAAAAATTTCCCAATGTCCCATAGTATTTTATTGCAGGTTAATTTCAATACAATAATACTGAATTTAAGGCGTGTTTAATGAGGAAAAATCTAAAAGTCTTTACTGTAATTTGTGAAAAAAATGTCATAAATTGTTTATCTCAAGGATAAGGTAGTGTGGTACGGTTATCATTCATTACATTTGATCCATTAGAAATAAGTAGAAATGTCAGCAAACGAAACACAAAAAAACATGAATTCTCAAAATGTAACAGACTATCCTAACAACAACACCTATTTTCTGGTTTGGAATTTTAAACAGGATGTAGATTCATCCAGAATCAAAGCCGTATTTCAACGAATGTGTGCATTGGTCATTAACCTTAATAATTCTGCTCTTGACCGGTTTCCGGATTCAAAAGCAAGCTGTGTCATGGGAATCGGATATGAAGCATGGGCACAACTGGAATTGCCGGCGCCACTGCCTAAAGAGTTTAAAAAATTTGAAGCGATACAAGGCAGCAAACACACTGCCGTAAGCACCAGAGGAGATTTGCATTTCCACATACGGGCTGATGAAAAGAGTTTTGCCTATGATATGGCTTCCACGATATCAGATTTTATGAAAGATATTGCAGACTGTATCGTTGAGGTGCAGGGATTCAGGTATTGGGACAGCAGATCTATTTTAGGATTTGTGGATGGAACTGAAAATCCGCATGGGCAGGACCGCGAGTATTTCGCAATTATTAATGATTCGGATCCTCAATATGCCGGAGGCAGCTATCTTTTTGTACAAAAATATATTCATAACATGTCTGCCTGGAAATCACTTTCTGTAGAAGAGCAGGAAAAAGTTATCGGCAGGTCAAAAGAGCAGGATATTGAAATGGATGACGAAGTAAAGCCTAAAAACTCTCATATTGCCTTGGCTAATGTAGGTGATGATTTTAAGGTAGTCCGGGATAATATGCCTTTCGGAAATGTTTCCACCAATGAAATGGGGACGTACTTTATCTGCTATGCCAGTACATTCAGTACAGTAGAGAAAATGCTGACAAATATGTTTATTGGTGATCCGGCAGGAAATTATGACAGGATCCTGGATTTCAGTACTGCGCAGACAGGAACTTTATTTTTTGTTCCATCTGCAGCCATGCTGGATGACTTTTCAGGTTAAAAACTGTAAATATCCCGATGATGTACGGGTCATCATTAAGCAGAAAAGCAAAAGGCAGGATGTAATTCATGCTTGAGGAGTATCAAAATGACTCATCAAACTTTATGGATACCAATACGTTTATAGAGATTCAATAAGAATCAGCTGAAATATAAATAAAACCGAGTCTAATTTATAGACTCGGTTTATTTTTTGACAAAGGAAAAATCCTAATCCTATTAAAATAGTACAGAATTTTTTTCCACTCGGTAAAAGCATAGCAACACGAGCCACTGGTCTCGAATTAAAAACCTTTCAGAACAGCTATTTTTTTAATTTGCGGCAGGATCAATAAGTTCAGTGGTAAGGCCTAGAGATTTTAAAAGGTTTTTATGATCGAAGAACAGGGTTGCATAGTATCTGCTTTTCTTAAAAACCAGCTTGGTACCACCCGGAAATTGGCTTCCGTTATCTAATTTTTCAGATTTTGCCCCATACTTACCAAATGCATTTTGAGCATCCTTTAAGGTACTTTTATTGAGTGCCAGCCCAAAAGGCAGGCCTTCAACGATCAGGAACTTATCATCCGGAACATCAAAAAACATTTCATTCACCGAATTATTTTTTCCAAGGCTGCAATATAATTCAAGTCCCGATTTGGTCGTCCACCTGGCATATTTCTCCTCATTTGCATCTTCATAAAATATAGTTTTTGAGTTCAGGATCTTTGAAATTCTGTCAGTGGTTTGCGGAAAGATAAATTCAGAATTTTTGTCCAGCAAAGCATTTAAGCCTGCTGTTTTCTGTGAAAATGTATTTATACTGAACAATTGAAAAACTACAATTAAAATCAGCGCTAATGGTTTTATCTGCATAAGAGTTACATTTATTTTTTACAATTTAATTATTAAAGTTATTAAAATTAAGACAGTAAGTAAAAATACAATAAAAAAACAAGTGTTTGACATAAGCAGATAAGTCTTGTGCAATCGTAAAATCGTAAAAAAATAGTGTAATTTTGCCTGGTCTATTGTAAAGGATAGATATCAAGTTTTAATATTATGAAAAAAATAGCACTTTCTCTACTTGGCATATGTGCACATTTTGGTTGCTATGCTCAAAGTTTTGATCTTATTCCATTGGGTATTTATGGAGGCGAACAGGAAGATAATTTATCAGCTTATTTGGTGGGAGCCCCCAAAGACAATACGTATCTTTCTCTGGACGCAGGGACCATCAATACGGGAATAAGAAAAGCCATCCAAATGAAAAGCCTTACGGGTACGGAAGAAACTGTGTTAAAGGATCAGATAAAAGGATATTTTATTTCTCATGGCCATTTAGATCATCTGGCAGGACTTATTATCAATTCTCCGGCTGATTCTAAAAAAGATATTTTTGGAATTGCCCCGGTACTGCAGATTCTGCAAAATCACTATTTTATCACCGATACATGGATCAATTTTGCCGATCAGGGGCAAAAACCTATCCTGGGAAAATATCATTACCATGAACTTTCCAACGGGATGGAAGTTCCGGTACAGAAGACTTCATTATTTGTAAAAGCATTTGAACTGAGCCATATCAATCCTTATAAAAGCAGTGCCGCTCTTGTAAGAAACGGTGAAAATTATTTACTGTATCTGGGAGATACCGGTGCCGATAGAATTGAAAAATCCGATAGGCTTGATCAACTTTGGAACAGTATTGCTCCCTTGATAAAAAAGAAGCAGCTCCATACGATTTTAATTGAAGTTTCTTTTCCTGACAGTCAACCGGAAAACCTGTTGTTTGGCCACCTCACTCCTAAATTATTGGTCGAGGAACTGAATAAGCTGAAAGAAAAAACAGGACAAAAAGATTTACAGGGCCTTAGCATCGTTGTCACCCATAGAAAACCAACCGGAAATAATCCCGAGATTATAAAAAATGAGCTATTGGAAAACAATCCTTTACAAGTCAATTATATTTTTCCGGAACAGGGAAAAAAAATCAGCTTACCTTAAACATTAATAGAAATGAACACAATTTATTAGATTATTACAGTACCTGTTCTTTAGATAGGATTTTAATTAGCTCGTAGTTCGTATCACTTCCGTCAGCTGGTGGGTTTGTTATTTTAGTTAATTTTATAATAACTTTATACTCATACCCCGGTTCATAGTTGAATCCTATTATTGTATTTTGTGATATATAATAAGGTGTAGATTTACCAATTTCTGTTATTTTAATACAATTGCTGGATTCTGTAGAAGTATGAGACGGTGTGCATTTTTCGTATGATGAAGCTATATTAAATTCTGCTTCTCTTGTCATATTTTCGTCATCCTTGCTACATCCTATGCAAAAAAAGATAATGCAAGTCAGCACAGAATATTTAATACTATTTTTCATATGATCTGATTTACTAATTAATTTTTAAGTTATAAAACACAGTTGAAAATGATATTTTCAACTGTGTTTATTATGTCAAATAGTGTTTATTGAAAACGACCATGATCATTTGGTATTCTTCCACCTGACGGAGGGTATGGATTACCATTGTTCAGTTGTGATTGATAGCTAAGTCTTTCTTGCGGGGTCATCACTGTATTATCTGCCTTATAAACTATATCTGCCAATTCTCTGTATACATCAGACCTTGCAACATACGGGATATATAGACCATTGACCCATCTTCTATCTGTTGCAGATGTTACGTTGTTGTCTGAAAATGTAGAACCATCAGATACTTTTGTCATTACAATCAAATTTGGACTACTTGCAAAAGCTCTTGAATCATAAATCATTACTGAACTAAAATCAACTGACCCTATATTATGATAGTTTGAAGTACGTTTATCAAAGTTAAAACGTTTTTCAGGAAGAACATTGTTTATATTCAAATTGATATAACTATCACGATTAACCGCATTATGTTCGTGATCGAATCCCATTGCGTGTCCCAACTCATGGATTCCTGCACCAATTACGGCATCATAAACAAAGGGAGACGACTGAATCTTCAATTCTTGTCTTCCTCCATTCGCATTTCTTCCAATTTGCGAGCTATTAACATTCCCTCCATTAACGAATTCTATGTACGGATATGCAAATCCATAGGTAGGGTCAACCGTAGGCTGCCCGGTCGCATTATAAAATCTCACATTTGAATTGGCTTCCCAATGCTCAATAGCAGCTTTCATTATTTCACGCTGTACCTGAGACAAGCTCGGGCCATATACATATCTCACCATCGCCCACATATTGTAAGGTGTTGGATATTGGCCTACCGCCTTGCCTGCTTTATTAAAATTGAAAGGCATACCTGTAGATGGATGTACGGTTGTTTCAGGTTTTAGAGGACCTTTAATCCCAGAATAAATATTTCCATCACTTTCCAAAGATTTAACTTGGGCATTTGACAAAACAATATCATCAGACAAGTAATAGGTTCCATTCTTTAATAAAACTCTGACCCCTGACTTCAGGGTAATTAGCTCTCCTTTCTCTGATTTTGCTTCTTGTGTTTCACTTTGTATATCATCTTTTGTACACGATGTGAAGAATGTAAGCACTGTAAAACTGCTTACCAAAAAATAATTCCATGGTTTTCTCATAGTTTAAATTTTTGATTTTAAGTTATTTATGGTTTTGTTTTTTTATTTTCAAATATATCAGCTCGAAAAGTATTTCGTAAGCCTTATCCATATTAATAAATCACAAAGTCGGGAATTTATAGACGCAAATTATCAGATCCTTATCTATTATTTTTAAAATCTAAAATTAAAGTTACAAATCCTTTGAAAACGGCATGTACAATATGGGACTATAGAAAACTACTTTACTAATCAAATAAAAGTATGTATGATCACTCTTATTATTTTACGAAGAATACTCTTCACAGACTTCTTCTCAAATAAAAATTGAGAGGATGTGTTTCATTCTTTTGTAAATATATAAAATTTTAATTCTTTTTGAGCAATTATTTAATATTTATTTTGTCTTTGATGTAATTTTAAAATATCATGCATCAAAAATCTAATAATAACTAATTAATTATTTCACCTTTATTATCTTCTAATTTATCACGGAATTTTTGAAGGTCATCCGGATTTGGTCTTACCCAATCTGTGATTTCTCCTACGATTTGCAATGGCAGCTCGGAGCGATAAGACCGTGTCGGATTGCCCGGAAATTTTTTATCTGTTAAATTCGGATCATTTTCATAGCTTCCCGTCGGCTCAACGATATAGACTCTTTCCGTTCCGTCACCTTTAGCCAGTGCAGCTGCCAGTCCTGCCCCATTGGCTATAGCTGTAAAATAAATATGATTCATCCTGAGTTCACTTTTATAATTGGAGTTTCCTCCTGCAGTCAGGACATCCCCGATCTTTAAATCCGCTTTGGTCCCATGATAAAAAGGGCCCTTGTCTGAAGGATTATCCTTACACAACAAAGCCAGCTCAGAATACTTCTTTGCTTTTTCGATATCGGACAGGTCTTCATAACATTTCGCAATGCTTGTGTAAAGACCGGGTAAAGCGGTTTTAACAGTATCATCATTTATTTCCAGGGCATATTTCAGAGCGGTATTCAACCATTCCAGCGTATCTGAAACTGTTTTTTGGTGTCTTGACACATAATAAGCAGAAAGAAATTTTTCCAGGTCATTTGTTGCCTCAGACCAGCCCTGCATAAATATTTTATATGCTTCTTCGTGTTGCCCTTGTTCTTCCATGCCCATTCCCTGTAGACATAGCTTAACAACTGTATTAAATGGTGAAAATTCCATGGTGTGATTATTTTCTTATTTATTTTGTGTCGTAAAAAACCTGTAATTTAAGCATTTATCATTCAGCATCGATATCCTTTCTTCTTTTTTTTATAAAATCAGTAGGACGCATTCCGTTTATTTCCCTGAAAAGGTTGGAAAAATTGGTCCTCGATGCAATTCCGCACTCTTCAGCAAGGGTCTCAATTTTATAGTTCAGGAATTTTTTTATCTTCATACAGTTTCTTTGTTATGTAATGGATGCGAAGCTCACCGAGATATCTGTTAAAATTAGTTCCTTTATATTCATTGATAACCTGGGATAAATAACTTGAATTGGTATCAAATCTTGTGGCGAGTTTATTCAAAGTAAGACCGCTTTCTATAAATTCTTCTTTATCTTCAAAATTCTTTAGTTTCAAAAAGATATCGTTGATAATATTTTTGTCTAAATCAAATTTATAACCTTCTTTCGTTTTTGAAGGCTCAGGCATCATCTCTTCTTTCGCTTTATCAAGTATCTTCTGCTCCAATAGCCGATATTTCTCTCTATTTTCTTTGGTTTTTACAAACTTATGGATCAGCACAATAATCAGAATCAGAACAATAATCCCTAAACTTATACTTGTTCCAATTCCCAAAGACGATTTTTTTTCAAGTCTTGACCTCTCCTCCAGCAATGTTTTGGTATCATATTCCTTATGTATTTTTGAAGAAAGGTATGCAAAATCTTTGTTGATGATCCCATCTGCTCTCAAAAGCTGTTTGTTAAAATAAAGCTCCCTGTCTACATTTCCTTCTTTCTTATAATGATTGATCAGCAGTTCGTAATTTTCCCTCAGTTCCGGAAGTACAAAATTATTTTTATTGAATATGGAATCTACTTTCTGGAGATAAACAATTCCCTGCGCAATATCATGACTGCCCAAATATGATTTCCCGGTATAAAAATAATCAACCGCTAACCAGGCAAAATCATTGAGCTCACGCAAAGGTGGCAAAGCTTTTTGCAGCGAAGCGATGGATCTCAAATATTCTTTTTTCGATATTCCTTTATCCCGTTTTCTTTTTGAAAGTAGGTGTATTCCAGATAATATTCTTTATCATTTGCAGTACCTTTCAGCCCAATGTTGATTAATGAATCTGCTGCTTTATAGTTACCCAGATTTCTATAACAGATAATCATCTGATGAACGCTGTTATAATATCCTCTTTTATGATTAAAAATAATATTGGGATACAGATCCGGCTTTTTCAATTCGGACTCAAAGAAAGAACTTGTTGTTTTAAAATGAAGTAAAGCTTCATTATAGTACCCTACATAACTTTTAACAACTCCTATGAAATAGATAATCTTATTTCTTTCATAATCATCAATCTTTTGGGAATATTCATAGGCCTTCAGATATTCGTCAAGAGCTAGCTGGTATTTTTTTAAGTTAAAATAATACACACTTCCTTTACTTAAATAGGCATTGCTAATCAGGCCAGGCGTTTTAGACAGGTGGGCAGCCCATATTGTACTATCTGCATATTTGAGCTTTTCTGTAACATCAGGTGAAGAATAAAGAGCATCTATATACCCGGTCACAAGCATACGATAATATTTTTCTTTTTTTTGCTTTACTGAGCAATTTTTTGATAAAGGGCAGTGCCCGGACATCATTCTCCTTGAGGTCCTCATATTTTGTCCTTAAACTCTCATAATAGTCTTCATCATATTTCTGCGCATGAAAATTCACACAAACGAAAAAGGATATAATAAAAAAAATACATTTGAGGAATTTTGCTTTCATCCGTTACCTATGCTGTTATTTCAAAAATAAACAAATCCGGTGAAATTAATTAATACACATACCACAAAAACAATCTTATTAAAAACACAAAACACTGATTAATAAAACATTACATATGTATCAATTTATAAATTAATGCGTACTAATTTACAAATAAGAACATACAAGAGTTTCACAGGTAAAAAAAGAGTCCTACTTTCGAACGGGGAAGTTGATGAACCTGACACCGAAGAGCATGATCATGGATGATGACATCGCTATAAAATGAGTAATTTTTAATTAGTATAAATGTATGTGTAACGACCGTCCCTCTCAGAAGGAACTTTTCCTTAATCTTTTCCTTCCAAGTATACGGTCGTTTTTTTACTCTTGCAAACCTTGAGAGTCATTACAGATAAAAAATAGCCATACAGTATACATGGCTATTTTTTAATTACAAAAGATTGTTTTCCTTTACAAGCTTTGTGGTAAAAAACATTGAAAACTGAGGGATCAAAGCTTTGGCATACATAATTTTTGGATAGAAATCATGTATATCTGTATCCTTTATGTTTTTAGAATCTCATGGAAGCAAAATTTTCCTTTATCATTTTTATACTTTACAATCCTAACTTCTTTTTGATGAATTGTAATTCAGTTTCCAACTTATTAATTATTGCTTTTTGCTGTTCTATTTCTGCCTGTTGCTCCTGGATCGCTTTTGTTAAAGCCGGAACAATCAAGGCATAATCCACACCCCACGCCTGCTTAGTCTCGTCCTTAGGCTTATAAACGGCCTCCGGAATCTTTTGGTAAAGGTCCTGAGCCAGGAAACCAATTTTATGTTGTGTGCTGAGAGCGGGGTTCACTACAGGTTTTCCGTCTTTAATTTCAATATGATCAGACAATTCGTACTGTTTGGGCTGCAAAGCCATAATAGTATTCAGTCCGTATATAATTTCTTTAATCTGAGTTTTTAAACGCATATCTGAGGTGTTTACAAAACCTCCCGCGGCACTTACTGTTCCATTACCATCAATAATTACCTTTGTACTGGCATTATAGCTGTATTTAAATCCTTCAGCTCCCAGGTAAACCTGCGTACTGCTTCCATTGAGTGTATTGTATCCGCTTAGGTCAAGGTGTCCTTTGCTCGCGGATATTTTATTTCCGCCACCTCCGGGTTCCTCAGGTCTGTTCATGTAGATATCGCCGTTACTGTCTACCCTTAGCCTGTCTAAGGTAGCATAATTGTACTGCAGTCCGCTCGTTCCGATCGCAAATTGTGCTACATTATTATTCCCGGCCACCGTCAGCGGACCACCTGAATTATTTATGGTCGCGGCATTGGCTCCGCCGTCTAAAGATCTTGTAGAAGAGTTTAAAAACATATTGAGGGCGTTCCCCGAATCATTCGTCAGTTGTAAAATCGTGGCCGCGTTGGTTCCCGCATTGATATTACTGATTCCGGTAAGTCCGAAACCTGTATTATTGCTTCTCAGATACAATGCCTTATCTGCATAGTCGATAGCGGTATTTTGGGTCAGTGTTCCACCAAGCCTGACATCATTTCCTACAAGGCTAAGACCATTACTTGCTGTTATTGCGGCTGAAGAATTTCCTGATACATCCCATGTGGAAGCTGCACCTGTAAGGCCGGTACTGATAAGTTGTAAGCTTTGATTGGGAGCCACCGTGACACTGGCATTTCCATTAATTGTCTCTGAAGCTGCCGCATTTATGGTTATGATAAAAGCAGTATTGTTCTTAATGTTGTACATTCTGCCTTTAAAATTTCCTTCACCTGATACGGCTGCCGGCAATGTAAAAGTTGTATTTCCTGACCCGTTATAAGAGATATGAAAATCTCCGGAAGTCATCGCATACGTTGCAGCATTGACTGTACTGTATTTTGCGGCTAAAGATCCGTTAATATCCAGTGTTGAACCCGGTTTGTCCGTATTTATCCCAACGCTTTGTGCATATACAAGGCTATAAGAAAACAATGCTGTCAGCACTGATACTGTAGTTAATTTTTTAAACATTATGATATAATTATAGTTGAGTGTTTTTCCTGTGTATTGGCAGTCTGCAAAATTGAAAACCATTATGTATGTACAGTATTACTTGCAAATACCATTGAAAGAGATCAGCCCAAAAATCAATTTGTTCTATTGAAACAACTTAAATAAAGAAAAAAGTATCATGTTATTTTTCATTGCAGGCAGTTTTAGTACTACAAAACTAGATGTTCCCACCGGCCAGAAAAAAAAACATATGTAAAAATATTGCCACAGCTTTGTGGATAAATTATGACAAATTCCGGTAGTTCAATAACCTGAATTTGGATACATTAATCTAAACTCAGATTCAATAATAAATATTTGTCATCAATATGCATTTTTACCGACATTTGAATATGGCTTTATTTATTACCTTAGACAACGTCCATACGCTGTATAATATTGATGTTTCAAAAAAGATGGATGGAATAGCTGTTCTTCATCAACAGCATCATCCGGGAAAAGAATATCACAAGCATACACGTCTTTTTGACGGATTGTTGCTGGGCTTTTTAATGAAAGGTTCCATGAAAGCGCAGATCCATTTTCTTGAATATGAAATCAATGCAGGCGACATTGCTGTTTTGCAGCCTCAATTAATGATTGATACAAAATCCTTGAGTGACGATGCAGAGATCGTAAGTATTGCTCTTTCCTCGGATTTTATTACTTCATTTCCTATCCTTCGTGAATTCATTATGAACGATCAAATCAGATGGAGACCGGTCATCAGACTTAAAGAGGAAGAATTCGTTCTCCAAAATGAACTGCTTAATCTTATCCAAAAATTTTATCATAAAAAAGAAAGTCCCGGAAAAGCTGAAATGTTACGACATCTTGTTATAAGCCTGATGTGTATGATTTCTGAGGTATATTCCGGTTTGAAAGATCATAGAATCCTGACAAAGAACCGTACCCATGAAATTATTGATGATTTCTATCTGTTGATCTCTAAGTATGCAAGACAGGAACGTACTGTAAAATTTTATGCGGAAAAATTTCACCTTACTCCTCAATACCTCTCTACTTTTCTGAAACAAAAAACAGGAAAATCCGTATTACAGTGGGTGGATCACACCGTTATATTACATGCTAAAACATTACTCACCTCATCAAATTTGTCCATCAAGCAGATCAGTGAAGAGCTTAATTTTGAAGAAACCAGTTTATTTTGCCGATATTTTAAAAGAGTTACGGGTATTTCACCGGGAGCGTTTAGAAATGAACAATAGATCTCATTATCGGTATATTCCCCGTTCAAAACCGTTATGACAATTCAATTCCAGGACATTACACCTTCTTCTTACTTTAAAAAGGTGCATTAATAGTGCAATGACTTTCGTTTTGGTAAAAACATTTCGAAATTCATATTACAAATTGAACGCAAACCCCACAAAAATGTAAAGACCGGAAATCTCTGCTGTTTCTATTTTTACCCCATGAAAAATTCAACAAAAAAAGCAGCCATCGGATTCATTTTTGTGACTTTGCTGATTGATATTACGGGATGGGGAATTATACTTCCGGTGGTTCCCAAACTTATTAAAGAACTTATTCACAGTGACATCAATACAGCGGCTCAATATGGCGGCTGGCTTGGTTTTGCCTATGCATTTACACAGTTTATATTTTCGCCTGTCGTAGGTAATCTCAGTGATCAGTACGGACGGCGTCCCGTTATTTTATGCTCGCTTTTCGGGTTTGCAATAGATTATATTTTTCTGGCTCTTGCTCCTTCTATAGCCTGGCTATTCTTGGGCAGGGTCATTGCCGGACTGACGGGAGCGAGTATTTCAACAGCAACAGCCTATATAGCCGATATATCCACAGATGAAGATAGGGCAAAAAATTTTGGAATGATCGGTGCTGCATTGGGTCTTGGCTTTATTATCGGTCCTGTCATCGGTGGATTATTGGGACATTATGGGGCAAGACTTCCTTTTTATGCAGCAGCAGGTCTATGCCTGTTGAATTTCCTGTATGGATATTTTATTCTTCCTGAAAGTTTAAGTAAAGATAAACGCAGACCATTTGAATGGAAGCGTGCCAATCCCGTCGGATCACTTAAATTTTTAAGCAGGCAACCTGATATATCAACCATGGTTATCGCACTGGTCCTGGTCTATATTGGTATTCATGCTGTACAGAGTAACTGGCATTTCTTTACAATGTATACTTTTGGCTGGACGGAACAATTGGTAGGTATTTCCCTTGGAGTACTTGGTTTACTGCTGGGACTGGTGCAAGGGGTTTTGATAAGATGGACAATGCCTAAACTCGGTGAAAAGAAAAGTATTTATTACGGACTGATGTTCTATGCAGTTGGTTTGTTTTTATTTGCATTTGCGCGGGAAGGCTGGATGGTGTTTGTTTTTCTCATTCCCTACTCTTTAGGAGGAATTTGCGGACCTGCCCTTCAATCTGTAATCACCAAAAGCATCCCTTCTAATGAACAAGGTGAGCTACAGGGAGCCTTGACAAGTTTAGTAAGCGTAACATCCATCATAGGACCTCCTATCATGACTCATTTATTTTATTATTTTACGACAGAAGCGGCTCCTTTCAGGTTTCCGGGAGCTCCGTTCCTTTTAGCATCTATTTTAATGGCCATAAGTATTTTTATTGTCTATTTTGCTTTTAACAAAAACAAAAAATAGCTGACAGTATGTAAAAAAACACTTAGCGGATAATTCGGATAAGTCTCAAAAACCGGGAGATTTGAAATATTTATCATTCTATAATGTAAATGTAATGAAGGTTTAAATTTTTTATTTAAGCAAAGATTAGGCACAGCCTTATTGATTCTTATATCCGTAAAGCTTCAGAATATAACTTAAAAGAGTAAAAAGGACAGAAATTTTTTGTCTTCAGATTAACCAAATTTTTGCTTAGCCCTCAACTTTTAAGACGGATTCCGGAAAAACTGCCCTATACTATCACTTCGGGATGATGTAAATAAAAAAGCCTTAGAATTTAAAATCCTAAGGCTTTTTTCTGCGGAGAGTGAGGGATTCGAACCCCCGGACCTGTTACAGTCAACAGTTTTCAAGACTGCCGCAATCGACCACTCTGCCAACTCTCCTTAAACTCCGATTGTATCGTTGTTTTCAGTGGTGCAAATATAGAAAGTTTTTTAATACTGACAAAATATTTTTTCAAGAAAATTAGTATTTGCACGGTTTTTAAAAGGTCTTGGTTCTTACACCGAAATGAAATCCGGTGGATCACAACCATTTAGGATATTCCGGTACGGGAATAAAAAAAATCTGATTTCACAACGGGTTCTTACAAAAACGCGGCTATTTTTTATCTGTAGTAATATTCAGTGGTCAAATCACCGTTAAAAATAGGTTTGGAGTCCTGTTTTTGTATAATTAATTCAAATAATCGTTCTCCATTTTTCATTCCGCCTTGTATTTTTAGCGAAAACCATCCGTTTTCTATGGAAAGGCTGATGCTATTTTCATCGGTAATGGAAGATATGTCTTTAAGATAACCGATACCGACAATTTTCATTTCATGATTCGTTGATCGAAATACCCAGTCTTCAGATTGAACGGCAACTTCTTCCGGAGCAAGGATAGGTTGTCCCGGTGCTGAGATACTGAAAGTGTAATAATCTTCCTCTACGCCTATAACAGGTATCGCAATTCCTAATTTTGTAATTTCATCGCCATGTTCATTTTCGACAAAATATTTCAAAATATTGGTTCCCGGCAAGTTATTTTCCTGCAGATATTTTGCCAGGAGATCCGGATTATAAATAACAAAGCCTTTAAGTTCCGAGAATATTTTTTTCATAATATATTTGATAAGATTTGGTTCATACTTTTACTGGTCTGTCACAGATCGATTTCGTGCTGGTGAGGCCACGGATGTCCTTTTCCCGTTTCACATAACAATTGTAGGCTTCTTAAAAACCTTCCCCATGTATAATTGCATTCAGCAAGCATGAGAGTCTCTGATTTCCAGTTACTATGTCTGAAAATGACCAGTGTTGCGTCCTCCGTTTTCATCTGTTCAATCTGCCCTGAAATTTCAGGATATAATGATAACATTGATTCTTTATTTCCGGGAATCAACTGAAATAAAACATCAGTTCCTATCCATTCATCTGCACCTTTTATACAATACCATCTGACTGTTTCAAAAGGTTTTAACTCTGTAACAACCATCTCTTTGGAATACCCATTACCAAAAGGAAAATAGGCAATACTATTGAGTGTTGCTACGATTTTAGCACCCGCCGTCCACCATTTTGAAAGCTGCTCCTGGTTTGTGATTGCATGGTACACACGCTCCGCAGAGCTACCGATTAATACAGCATGGTTAATATTTGGCATCATTCACCTTTTTCCAATTATGAACCTTGCAGGAGCCCTCCGGATCATGATTCTCTCCTTAGTAAAAACTGATATATTTCATCCTTGGACAGATCCCATTCATATTTTGTATCGGGGATATCTGCCAGCTGAGTCTTCAACAAAGGATGATCAACCTGAATATTAACAAGCCCTTTTCCTTCTCTGATTTTTTTCAATCAATCTAATCTCAACCGGGATATAGTTCAGAGATAAAATTTCAGAAAATTTATCTTTTAAATCTAAAGAACTGTAAATATGGAAATCGCTTATTTCAAAAAGCAAATCTTTTAACAGACTTTCATCTGTTGTATCCCAATGATCAAGAAATTTCTTATAAACACTATCATCAGGTAAAGCACTGTATAGGTCTTTATTAACCTCCTTCTTTGTATACAGATCATATAAGATTGCCATAAACAGGTGATATGATTCTTTCTGCTTATATTTTTCTCTGTCATCTTTAAATAAAAGCCCAAAATACGCTCTGGATAACTCAGCCAGGTCTTCCATCCCCCACCATACAGACAACCCGATGATACAGCCAACAGATCTTGGAGTCACTTCTTTTTCATTAAAAAGTTTTTCCATAATATGTTTCTGCCATAGTAAGTAACGAGTAATGTATTTCCAGCCTTCTTTTTGGTCATTTAAGATTAAATGTTTGGGATATTCTCCTGCATGTACTCCAATACCTAAAGTAAGATTTCTGGCTATTGTTTTTTTAAAACCGTCTTTAATATCATCCTGAATACTTTCTTTAATCAATTCATAATACTGATTGATCTCCGTTTGATCTACTCCTTCGTTTTTTGTTTTATTAATTTGCTTGTTGAATTCGCTGATTATTTTTTTATGCTCCATAGTTTATCTATATTTCTGTGGCCAGTTGCTCATCCGTGTCATCGTAGCATCACCGGTAGTTTTATTCACTTTATATTTAATTAATCTGCCTTCTATACCATGAGCTTTAATATCTCTATCAATAATGTTTGCCGTTCTTACCATTCCCACATCCATTTTTTGTCCTCTTAAGGTGCCCTTGTTTCTTATCTCGTCTAAGATGTTTTGAATATAATCATCCCCTTTCTGAAGAACACTTAATCTTGATGTGTTTGCTTTCACTTCAAAAACGTGAACCTTTTTAGTCAATGGATGCTGGGCTACTACATCAATACCATTTTGAGAGCCGTTTTTAATTTCAGTATATATTTTCCAGCCTCTTTTCTCCAGTCCCTCTACAAAGTTCTTTTCTGCCATATCACCAATAGCAGTATTATTGGCCATTAAACCTAAAATATCCAATAATACATTGATATCTTTAACGTAATTATATAAACCGAAACCTCCCATTAAACCTACGGGATCTTTACTAATATATAATCCTGAATCTACATCATAATACCTGAACCGGTTGTAGCATAAATTACTTTCATCATCATAATACTGACCCTGATATTGGAAAGGAATAAAATGAGAAACACCTTTTTCCCTTCTTACATTCCCGTAGATATCAAGTTCTCTCTCCCAAACTAAAATACCATCTCCATTAAAAGCCTGAATGGGAGTACCTAAATAATTGCTTAGTATCGAATACCGTTCATCCCCAATTAATTTTGCTACGGGCGTGTACCCGTCATCTTCATAAATCCAGGTTATTATATTTTCTTTCGGCTCATTGGAAATATATAAGTTTCCCTCTTCATCAATTTCATTTTGAGGGATATCATTAATATGATAAGTCCATTCATGTAAAAGAACATCACTGTCCCAAATATAACGAGTTATTTTCTTTGTTCCAATTTTTGAAATCCTTCTTCCCAGCGCGTCATATTCAAAATTTACTTCTTTACCATTAGGGCGTTTTACGCTGGCCAACATTCCGTTACCCATCCAGGAATAGCCCCAGTCTCCGGGCTCCCATTCCGGGTTCTGCACTTCTTCTGGAAGGTCTTTGCTTACATCGGGTAAATGAGTTCCCTCCGGAAGTTTTGAGGTATTGGTCCAGTTGGAAGCGATATTTTTATAAAAAGGATGTGTATAGGCCTGTTCTTCCTGGTGATCAGGTGTAACAGCATTGATGGGGCGTTTACTTTTTAAGAGTAAATTTCCTTCTTCATCGTAATGGTAAAACCAGTTTTTATCCCGCATCAGTTTTCCTCCTTTATCATACACCCGATCTGTACGTTTTATACTTTCATACACACTTCCTGTTTCGTCAGGATTTTTATACTGAACTTCCCCATTAGGATATTCTGCAGCCATAAGGCTTCCGAAGGCATCATAATCAAATCTTGTTCTTCCACCGGTAACCCTGTCCATTACCTGTAACAATCGGCTTCCGGCGCCCCAGTGATAATCTTTATGGAAAGTAGCGGTCTTTTTATTGACCGTAACTTTCTGACTTACGGGCATCCCGATATGATCAAATTCGAAAGTACTTTCAACACCTCCGGTCATTTCACGGCTGTGCATTTGTCCGTTACGGGTGATATTCAGATTCATCTGCCATGGCAAAGGAGTATCGTCATTTCTGGCAGCAACGCCCGTCAGCAAACCCAACTCATTATAGGTATAATCAATATCTGCCCCTAGGCTGCTTTGCAGGCTGACCAGATTTCCATCATGATCATATTGATACCGGATTGAATGTTCTCCTTGTTTTTCTGATGTAACCAGACCTAATTTATTTCTTTGAAAGGCAACACTGCTGTTTTCATTATCTGCATTGATCAATAACCCTGACGTATCGTACTGGTAAGCTTCCCAGGTTCCATCAGGATAATGAACCTGAGTAAGGCGTCCTCCCAAATCATATTCATACAATGTATTTTTTCCTTGAGGGGTTCTGCTTTGGGTAACCAGACCGTCTTTATCTCTCACAAAAAATTTCTTTTGACCGTCAAAACCTGTTTCTCCGGTTACTTCATTGT